>JBDGTB010000076.1:0-10300 GCA_042217235.1 Haloferacaceae archaeon
TTGTCGTCGTGCATCTGGGCGTACTCGTCCTGGGGGTCGAACTGCACGACCGCGGGGCGCACCGCCCGCCCGTCGTCCATCTCGTAGGTTCGGTCGGCGTCGAGGAACTGCCGCAGGACGTTTTTCGCCGCGTGGGTCTTGCCCGACCCCGTGCCGCCGGCGACGAGCGTGTGCCGGAACACGAGGGGGTCGCCCGCGCCGTAGTCGTCGTTCAGCCGGTAGTCGATGGTCGGCGGGTCGGCGCCGGTCCGTACCTTCTGGCCGCCGACCGAGAGGTGCCCGAGGAACACCCCCTCGGCGGGGATCTTCAGCCCCGTCTTGATCTGATCGCCGTCGCGGGCCTCGCTGACGACCGCGCCGGGTTTGGGAACGCGGTCGGTCATCCGGCGCTTCAGCTCCCCGCCGTCATCGAAGAGGACGGCCACGGGAGCGAGCGTCGCGACGAACTTGTAGTCGCGCTCCTCTATCCCCTCCCGGCGCATCGCCCGCCGGGCGTGGATCTCGGTGGCGTCGTCGGCGTGGAACTCCTGGGCGTACTCGAGCGCCGTGATCCGGCAGAACAGCACCTCGCCGTCGGGGTACGGCGCGACGAGGTACTTGCCGAGGCGGACGCGGTCCCGGTTGCCCGTCGTGACGAACGCGCGCAGGCGGGTGTCGTCGCCGTCCTCCGCGATCCGTAGCCCCTCGGAGACGGAGACGGCGCCGACGCCGCGGTCCTCGCCGGCCGGTTCGACGTCGTACGGGTCGAAGACGGTCCCGCCCGGTCCGTCACCGGCGTCGTCGCGGTCGGCGGCGCCGTCTTCGTCCCCGGCCCCGTCGTCGCCGTCGAACTCGGTGAAGTCGCCGAGGTCGGACATGTCACCACCACCGCGGCGCTCCGACATACCCCTTTCCCCACGGACGCCGCGCACCCCGCGGGCGTCGTGGCGTTCGGCGTCCCCGGTCCAGCCACCTTATCCGTCGAGGGCCCGTAGAGCGTCACATGTTACTGGTTCGCGGACACGGCGGGGGGACGTCCCTGACCGGGACCGTCTACGAGCGGGGGGAGGACCCCCCGCAGTTCCGGGGCGCGCCGGACGAGGACGCGGCGTACGTCTGGATCTGCGACGAGTTCTACGAGGTCGAGAGCGGCGGCTCGATGACCGAGATCGGCGGGCGGACGCTGAACGTCGCCTTCGAGTCGCCGATGCCCCGCGGGTTCGACACGCGCGAGCAGGCCCTCGAGGCCGCGAAAGAGCACATTCGGACGCAGTTCGTGCGCGTCGGCGTCCCCGCCGACGAGGTGGAGATCGAGGTGGTCGAGACCCACCCCGACCACGACCCGGAGGCGGAGCCCGAGCCGTTCGACCTGTAGCCCCGCGGAGCCAGTGGCCCGCGTCCGGCGGCGGGGCTGATCGGGCGGGGGTCGGCGACGGGCGGCTACTCGGGCGTCCAGCGCACGTCGTCGTACGTGTGTACGCGCTCCGAGTCGAGGCGCTCCTCGAACTTCCGGCGCAGCGACGCCTTCTCCTCGCGGCTGATCCGCGCCAGCTCGTCGGCCTTCCCCACCGCGGGCGGCGGCCCCCGCCCGACGGCCACGTCGTGGAGCATCTGCCGGGTGAGCCGGTCGCGCGCCCTCGCGTCCGCGACGACCGCTCGGGGGGCCTCGACGCGGAAGAGCACGTCCTCGCGCGGGTCGTACACGACGGCGAACGCCACCTCGTAGGCCGTCGGGTCGCGCCGCCGCTCGACGCCGAGCGCGTCGCCGTCGGCGGCGAACGCGCGGTCGGTCCCGCCGCGCGACACCAGCCACGAGGTGAACGTGAGGCGGTCGGTGTGGCGCTCCCCGTCGTCGTCGCGCCGTTCGAGCAGGCGCCGGAAGAGCGCGGCGTCGTTCGGCCAGGGCGCCTCGACGCCCTTCTCGCGCAGCGTCCGGGACACGAGCGCCGTCGAGGGGTTCTTCACGAATCCGACCAGCGGCACGTCCCGCTCGACGAACCGCTCGACCAGGCGGACGTAGTTCTCGACGACCTGCCGGGGCGTCGCCTCGTCGGTCAGCGCGGCGAGGGCCGCCTCGCGGTCGCGCCAACTCAACAGCTCCGTGGGGTACAGCGGGCCGTCGAGCACGAGCAGGTCCTCGACGACGTTGGCGTGGGCGAGCGCGTGCGTGCTCTCGGCGAGGTACAGCGAGAGCGCGTGGACGACCCCCTCGGCGAACCGGTCGACCCGCGGGGCGTGGAGCACCTTCCGGCGGCTGTAGCCGCCGTCCCACGTCGTCCAGTCGGTGCCGAAGTCGACGGTCGCGTCGGAGGCGTGGACCGTCGCGACGAGGTGGCGCGAGCGATGGAGGTCCAGATCGGAGGGGACCGCGCCCATCGCCGCCTGCGCCACGTCGATGACGAGCCCGTTCTTGAACGTCGTCGGGTTGATCGTCCCCGAGTCGAGGCCGTGGACGGTCGGGAAGGGCGGCTCCGCGAGCGCCGCGTCCTCGACGTCGACCGAGCGGAGGCGCTTCTCCCCGAGCGGCTCGACCACCGGCCCGTCGTCGTACAGCGGGACGTACTCCTCCCACACCGTCCGGGCGAGCTCGGGGTGGTCGGCCGCGTCGACGACCCGGGCGATCGAGCCCGCGAGCTCCGCGATGCCGTCGACGTGGACCGGGTCGAGTGTCACGACTCCCCCTGTCGGTCGAAGCGAGATAAAGAGCGGGGACGAGCGACGGCCGCGTGTCGGCACGCTCAAACCGCCCGGTCGCGTACGCCCGGTCGTGTCACGCGGGCTCGCGGCCGTCTCGTTCGACCTGGATTACACCATCGCCGTCCCCGACCGGGGGCGCGAGCGGCTCCTCCGCGAGGCGACGGCGGCCGTCGACGCGCCGTCGGTCAGCCGCGAGGCGTACCTCGAGGCCCACGCGGAGAACCTGACCGCGGAGACGCGCGCGCCCGCCTTCGCCGCGCTGGTCGACGACCCCGACCTGGCCGAGGCGCTCGCGGCCGCCTACCGCGAGCGGGTGACGGCGTCGCTCGAACTGGTCCCCGGCGTCGCGAGCCTCCTCGACGACCTGCGAGAGCGCCACCGGGTCGCGCTCCTGACGAACGGCCCGAGGGTCGCCCAGCGCGAGAAGGTCGCCGCGCTCGGCCTCGCCGACCGCGTGGACGAGGTGCTCGTCTCGGGCGACCTCCCCGCCGGCAAGCCCGACCCCCGCGCCTTCCGCGAGCTCTGTGACGCCGTCGACGCCCCGCCCGCGCGGGTCGTGCACGTCGGCGACGACCCCGAGGCGGACGTGGGCGGCGCCCGCGACGCCGGCCTGCGGGCGGTGCAGGTGCTCGCCGACGACGGGCACGGCGACGCCCCCGACCCGCGCGCCGACGCACACGTCTCCCGGTCGACGCTGTCGACGGCGCTCCCGGGCGTACTCGACGGGCTCTGAGCGCGCTCACTCCCGCTCGCTCGCCGAGAGCTCCGCCCGGACGCGCTCGGCGGCCTCGCCCACCTCGATCCCCTCGCGGCGGGCGTGGAGGACGGCGGCGGCCTCCAGGCTCACGCCGAGATCGCGTTGGCGCTCGTTTATCGCGGCGACGGCGGTCTGCTTGTCGGCGCCGTCGGCGACGAGGGCGTCGAGCACGCGCTCGAAGGTGGACTGCTCGCGGAGCACCGACTCGTCGGGCTCGAACCCGTCGGGGACCGACACCTCCCCCGGGTCGAACTGCGCGACCAGGTCGCCGTCCTCGCGGGCGAGCAGTCCCCGTCCGGCCGCGACGTCGACGAGGCGCTTTGCCTGGTCGGGCGAGAACCAGTCGCGCTCCAGCGAGAGGGCGACGACGAACTCCCCCTCCCCGACCCGGTCGGTGCCGGCCTGCCGGAACGGGACCGCGACGGCGACCTCGAGGCTCACGGCCGCGCGTCCCCGACCCGCTCCCGGTCGTCGTCGCGCTCCTCCCCGACCGCACGCGGGCGACCCGTCCGCGTCGGTGGCGCCCCGGACTCACCGGTCATCGGCTTCGGTAGAGGCGACGGTCGCAAAAACGTCGCGGATCCGGACCCGAGTCATTCAAGTGTTCGCCGGGGCTCGGGGGAGGTATGCAAGACCAGGGCCCCTCCCGTCGCAAGCGAACCGGCGGGCGCCTCGTCCGTTCGCACAAGAAAAAGCGCCACCAGCTCGGTCGCGACCCGACCGAGACGACCGTCGGCGAGCCGAGCCTGCGGACCATCGACGCCCGCGGCGGCGAGGACAAGGTTCGCGTCCTCTCGACGAACGTCGCGCAGGTCGCCGACGGCGGCGAGGTCGTCGAGGCCGAGATCGAGAACGTGGTCGAGAACCCCGCGAACCCGAACTACGTCCGCCGGAACATCCTCACGAAAGGCGCCGTGATCGAGACGAGCGCCGGGCGCGCGCGGGTCACCTCCCGCCCGGGGCAGGACGGACAGGTCAACGCCGTCCGCGTCGAGTAGCCGCCAGCCCCGCTTCGTCGAGTAGCCGCCCGGTTCAGGGCGTCGGCGCCGCCTTCTGCAGCGCCGTCTCGGCGATGTTGCCGCCGTAGTCGCCGCTGCGTGAGAGGGAGTCGACCACGAGCCCCAGCAGCTGTGCGCGGGCCGGTTCGAGGTCCCGCAGCAGCGAGTCTATCTCCCGGGCCTGTTCGTCGATCCGCGGGACGGCCTCGCGGGCCTCGTTCGCGAGCCGGGTCGCCTCGGAACTCTCCTCGACGAACAGCGCGTCCATCCCGCCCTCGATCACGTCGACGGCGTCGTCGTGGAGCTCCCGGAGCGCGACGAGCACCTCGTCGGGCACGGACTCCTCGAAGTTGCGCGACAGGTGGGCGATCTTGGTCGCGTGGTCCGCGACCCGCTCTAGCTGCCGGGCGGCGGAGTGGTAGTCGAAACACGCCTCGCGGGGGAGCCCCAGCTCCTCGGCGGCCTTCGGCGTGCGGATCGTCGCGCGGAAGATCCGCGAGACGACCATCCACAGCCGGTCGACGTCGTCGTCGCGCTGGATCACGTCCCGGGCCATGTCGTCGTCCAGGTCGGCGAGCGCCGTCACCGCGTCCTCGAGCATCGACAGGGCGATCAGCCGCATCCGCGTCACCGCGTTGTGGATCGACAGCTCCGAGGAGTCGAGCAGGTCCCGGATCACCACTCGGTCGCCGGTCTCCTCTAGGACCTCCAGCCCGACCAGTCCCTGTGTCGCCTCGCGGATCGTACGTCGCTGGTCGGTCGTGATCCGGCCGCTCTCGAGGGCGATGACGTCGAAGCCGCTGACGTACATCGTCATCACCGCGCGCCGGAGCTGCTCGCCCGAGAGGTCGCTGACGTCGAGGGTGCCCTCGGTGTGTTCCTCCTCGGTGACCGGGGTGAGAAACAGGGAGTCGCCCTCCGGGTAGAACTCCACCTCGCTGCCGGCGCTGACCCCGTTCTCGGTCGCCCACTCCTTGGGAATCGAGACGGTGTACGTCGACCCGCCGGTGACCTGGACCTTCCGCGTCTCGACCATGCCGCAGGTAGACGGATGGGGAAAATAAATCTGCTTATATCTATATACGCGGGACGAAGACCCGCCGAATTCGCGTCGATACGGGCGTGACCGGACGGAGTTCCGGCGATACTGGGGCCCGGTTCCCGGTGGTCGGCGTCCGTTCGACGCCCGCCGTGCAGACGAGTAGCGACGCTGAGGGGCGCGAAGGGGCCGCCGACGGCCGGGGGTCGGTACCGCGTGATCCGTTCCCCTACGATCGGATATATAGCAGTAATAGCCAGCTACTTATTCGGAACGGGCCGACGGGCTGGTGATGACACGCGACCGTTCGAGGTCCGGAGTCTCGCGACGGAACTTCCTCGTGGCGTCGGGGGCCGCCGTGGCGACCGGCCTCGCCGGCTGTACCGAGAACCCGTCCGGGGGGTCGGGCGGTTCGGGCGGCGGGACGACGAGCGGGAGTCAGACCCTCTCCGGTTCGGTCTCCATCGCCGGGTCCTCGACCGTGTTCCCGCTGGCCGTCGCGATGCGCAAGCGCTTCCTCGAGGAGCATCCCGACGTCGACGTCTCCGTGAAGTCCACCGGCTCCGGCGGTGGGTTCGCGAACTACTTCTGCCCGGGGAACACCGACTTCAACAACGCGTCCCGGCCGATCAAGCCGGCCGAGCAGGAGCAGTGCAGCTCCAACGGCGTCGAGCCGGTCGAGCTCAAGGTCGCGACGGACGCGCTGACGGTCGTCACCCACCCCGAGGCGGACTGGTTCGGCGACGGCTGCATCACGATGGAGACGCTCGCGGAGATCTGGTCGGCGGAGTCGAAGCCCACGACGTGGAGCGACATCGACTCCGAGTGGCCCGACGAGGAGATCCAGCTGTTCGGCCCCACGGACGCCTCCGGGACGTTCGACTACTTCAAGGAGGCCGTCCTCGGGGAGGAGGCCACCCACCGCTCGGACTACCAGGCCACCGAGCAGGACAACCAGATCATCAGCGGGGTCTCCCGCAACGAGTACGCGGTCGGCTACCTCGGCTACGCCTACTACTCCGAGAACAAAGACCGGGTGAAGGCGCTGGCGCTCGACGGGGGCGAGGGCTGTGTCGCGCCGAAGATCGACACCGCACGGACGGGCGAGTACCCCCTCTCCCGCCCGCTTTTCACCTACGCCGCGAAGGACTCCCTCTCGAAGGACCAGGTCGCCGCCTTCGCGAAGTTCTGGGTGGAGAACTCGACCAGCACGGCGATCGTCGCCGACGCAGTCGGCTACGTCCCCAACTCCGAGCAGGACAAGGAAAAGGCCATGCAGACCCTCGAAACCGCGATATCCGAGGCCACCCAGTGACGTGAGCCCCTCGCGGGGCGCGGACGGGGCCGACGAGCACGCCGTGACCGGTCGCAACGAAAGCGCTTTTTCACCCCTGTTTCGATGAACTACCCACAATGAGCGGGGACGGGCTGACGGAGGAGTTCACGCGCCGGACGGCGGACTCGCCCCGGGAGCTGCTCGCGAGGAGCTTTTTCTTCGCGTGTGCGGTGCTCTCCGTCGTCACGACGCTGAGCATCGTGGTGTTGCTGGTACACGAGGCGATGAAGTTCTTCACCCTCACGGCCCCGCTCGTCGGCGGCGTTCAGGGCGAGACGGCGTCGGTCGCGGAGTTTCTCTCCGGCACGACGTGGGACCTCCAGAAGCCGACGCTGGGCGTCCTCCCGCTCGTCTCCGTGACGATCATGGTCACGCTCGGCTCCGGACTCCTCGCCATCCCGCTGGGGGTCGCGACCGCCATCTACCTCAGCGAGTACGCGAGCCCCCGCGCGCGGTCGTACCTGAAACCGGCGCTCGAGGTGCTCGCCGGCGTCCCCTCGATCATCTACGGCATCTTCGCCGTCGCCTACATCACGCCCGCGCTCTCGGTCGTGTTCCCCTCGGTCGGATTTTTCAACATCGCGTCGGCCTGCATCGTGGTCGGCATCATGATCCTCCCGATGGTCGCCTCCGTGAGCGAGGACGCGATGAGCGCCGTCCCGGACGAACTCCGCGAGGCCGGCTACGGCATGGGCGCCACGAAGTTCGACGTCTCAACCGGCATCGTCGTCCCGGCGGCGACCTCGGGCATCGTCTCCTCGTTCATCCTCGCGCTGTCGCGCGCCATCGGCGAGACGATGGCCGTCACCCTCGCCGGCGGCTCGCTGGCGCAGTTTCTCAACCCGCTGGCGCCGAAGGCGTACCTCGAACCCGGGATGACCATGACCGCCGCGATGATCCAGCTGCTCACGGGCGACGTCACCGGCGGCGGCCTCGCCTACCGGAGCCTGTTCGCCATCGGGCTCGTCCTGTTTCTGATCACGCTCGTGATGAACATCGTCAGCGACGTCGTCGCCCGCCGTTACCGGGAGGTGTACGAGTGATGGCCGCCGGAACGGACGCCGAGGGCGGGTTCGGCCACGTCAGTCGGAGAGTCGGCACCGTCTTCCGCTACGTCCTGCTCGCGTCGACGCTCGCGGGCATCCTCACGCTGGGCGTCCTGCTCGTCTACGTGTTCCGGGACGCGTTCCAGCCCCTCACCGCCGACCCCGGCTGGCATCTCACGTTCCTCGGGACGCTGGTGCTCCCGACGCTCGCGGTCGGCTGGTGGTGCTACCGGCGGAGCTACGAAACGCTGACGACGGGGCTTCTGGCCTTCTTCCTCCCCGCCGTGAGCCTCCTCTACGCCGGCGGCGTCGCCGCCATCTTCATCGACGTCATCTCCACGCTCGTCTGGCTCTCGTTCGTCCTCGCGCTCGCGGTCCCCGTCGCGCTCCTCGTTGCCGTCCGCCGGGCGGCGCGCGACGTGCCGTTCCTCGGCCGCGTCGCGCTCGTCCTGGGGAGCGCCGCCGCGTCGCTCGCCGTGGTCCCCGGGTTCGTCCAGGGCCTCCCGACGGTCCCCGGGGGATGGCTCGTCATGGTGCTCACCCTGGGGCTCCCCGAGGCGGGGCTCGTCCGGTGGTACTTCGGCGGCCGATGGGGCGGCCGCGACGGCTGGGTCGCGGCCGCCGCGACGGTCGCCGGCGCGCTGGCGGCCGCCTTCGTCGGCCCGGTCGTCGGCGTGGACCCGCTGCCCGCCGTGGTGTTGACCGTGATGGCCGTCGTCCCGGCGGCTGGGTACGTCGCCGTCGTCGCCAGGGAGCGACCCGAGCGTCGCGCCGGGCTCGTGCTCCCGCTCGTCGTCGTCGGCGGGGCGCTTCTCGGCGCCACCGTTGCGAACGCCGCCGGCTTCGCCGGGCCGAACGCCTGGGTGGACTGGTCGTTCCTCACGAGCACGACCCAGAGCGGCGACCCCCGCGACGTGGGCATCTACCCCGGCATCGTCGGGACGATCCTCCTGATGGTCGTCGTCGCCGTGCTCTCGTTCCCGCTCGGCGTGGGCGCGGCCGTCTACCTGGAGGAGTACGCCCCGGACAACACGTTCACCCGGGTCATCGACGTCAACATCAGTAACCTCGCCGGCGTGCCGAGCGTGGTGTACGGCCTGCTCGGCCTCGGGCTGTTCATCCGGTACGGTGGGATGCAGACCGGCACGCTCGTCGTCGGCGGCGCGACGCTCTCCTTGCTCATCCTCCCCATCATCATCATCTCGGCCCGGGAGGCGATCCGCTCGGTCCCCGACTCGCTCCGGCAGGCGTCCTACGGGATGGGCGCGACCCGCTGGCAGACCGTCCGGGACGTGGTGCTCCCCAGGGCGTTCCCGGGGATCCTGACCGGGACCATCCTCGCGCTGTCACGGGCCATCGGCGAGACGGCCCCGCTCCTGGTCATCGGCGCCGCGCAGGTGTTCGGCGTTCCGGGCTCGTGGGACTCCACCATCGGCGCGATGCCGCTCCAGCTCTACGTCTGGGCGACGACGTACGCGAGCCCCGCGTTCTACACGACGGTGCTCGCGGCCGGCATCGTGGTGTTGCTGACGACGATGCTGACGATGAACTCCATCGCCATCGTACTGCGAAACCGGTATCAGCGAGAACAATAACAATGAGCAACGAGATGACCGACGAGACGGGTGGGACAGCCGACGAGAGCCTCATCGAGACCGGCCCCACGGCGGGCCTCGACGCGAACGACTCCGACGAGACCCGGGCCCGGACGGTGATCGAGAGCCGGGACCTGAGCGTCTACTACAACGACGAGCCGGCCCTGCAGAGCGTCGACATCCGGATCCCGGAGCAGCAGGTCACGGCGATCATCGGCCCGTCCGGCTGTGGCAAGTCGACGTTCCTTCGGTGTATCAACCGGATGAACGACCTCATCGACGCCGCACGGGTCGACGGGGAGCTCCTGTTCGAGGGGAAGAACGTCTACGACGACGACGTCGACCCGGTGGCGCTGCGGCGCCGGATCGGCATGGTCTTTCAGCAACCCAACCCCTTCCCCAAGAGCATCTACGACAACGTCGCGTACGGGCTGCGCCTCCAGGACCGGACCGACGACCTGGACCGGAAGGTCGAGGAGGCGCTCAAGAGCGCCGCGCTCTGGGACGAGGTGAGCGACCGCCTGGACGAGCGCGGCACCGACCTCTCCGGCGGGCAACAGCAGCGCCTCTGTATCGCCCGCGCCATCGCCGTCGACCCCGAGGTCATCCTGATGGACGAGCCCGCGAGCGCGCTGGACCCCGTCGCGACCTCGCAGGTCGAGGACCTGATCGACGACCTCGCCGAGGAGTACACGGTGATCATCGTCACCCACAACATGCAGCAGGCCGCCCGCATCTCCGACCGGACCGCGGTCTTTCTCACCGGCGGCGAACTCGTGGAGTTCGACCGCACCGACCGGATCTTCGAGAACCCCGAGAGCCAGCGCGTCGAGGACTACATCACCGGCAAGTT
>JBDGTB010000098.1:0-10210 GCA_042217235.1 Haloferacaceae archaeon
GCGGACGCGACGGTCGCCGCGAGCGCGCGGGCGGTCGGACGAGCGCTCCGCGACGGGCTGGGGGCGCTCGCGTCGTTCGTCGGCGAGCACCCCGGTGCGAACGTCGCCGGGGGCGGGGTGCTCGCCCTCGGCGCCGTCGCCGGCTGGGGGCTGACCGCGCCACACGGGGTGACGCTGGCCCCGCCGGGCGACCCCGGGTCGGCGTTCGGGGCGGTGCCCGTCGGCCCCTTCCTCGACATCGCGGCGAACAACTGGCTGGTCGCGGCGGGCACCGGCTACGGCGGCCTCGCCGTCGGCCTCCCGACCGCCGCGGCCCTGCTGTTCAACGGCGCGCTGGTCGGCGCCCTCCTCGGCCTCTTCGACCCCGTCGTCTTCCTCGGCCTGGTCGCCCCACACGGCGTGGTCGAGCTGCCGGCCATCGCCGTCGCCGGGGGGCTCGGCTTCCACCTCGGCCGGGTCGGCTGGGAGGCGGTGCGCGGCCGACGGTCCGCGGCGGCCGTCGGCGACGAACTCGGCGAGGCGTTCCGGGTGCTGGTCGGGCTCGCCGTCGTCTTCGTCGTCGCGGCCGGGATCGAGGCGTTCGTCACGCCGCTGGTCGGCGCGGCGGTGCTGGGCTAGCGACGGTGCCGGGCTAGCGGCGACGGCCGGACGTGGCGACTGCCCGACGCCGAGCGCGGACCCGCCCGCGAAAACGGAACCGCGGCGCGAGCGGCCGGCGGGGGCACTCGAACGGCGACCGACGGGTTCGCTCCCCCGGAACGCTTACGTGCCGACACCGCAGTGTGGCCGAACGTGACCGACGACGAACCGGACGGCGAGGAGGACCCGCCCGCGGCGGACGGCTCGGACGCCGGCGGGACGGACGCGGACGCTCCCGCGGACGGCTCGGACGCCACGCCCGACTCGGGGACGGAAGGAGTCGAATCCGAGACCCCGACCGACCCGCTCACCGACGTCGAGACCGACACCAGAACGCGGACGGTGTCCGACGACGAGGCGACGGCCGACGAGGCGGGAGGCGAACCGACCGCCGACGTGGTGTGCTGCAGCAGCTGCGGCGAGCGGATCGACGCCGGGGCCGAGGTCTGTCCGAACTGCGGCGTTCGACAGACGTCCGCGGAGAAGGAGCCGCTCCTGGCCGCGCTGCTCTCGTTCATCGTGCCGGGCGCCGGGCAGCTGTACAACGGACAGGTCGGCCGGGGGGCGGTCGCCTTCGTCGGCGTGCTGGTCGCCGACTTCGTGCTCACGGTCGTGGCGATCGTGTTGACGTTGATCGTCATCGGCCCGCTGCTCTTCCTGCTGATCCCCGTCGTCCACGCCGTCGTCGCGTACGACGCGTACCACCAGGCCGAGCTGATCAACGAGGGAAAGGTCGCCTCGTAACTCCGGATCGTCGCCCGGTTCGCGCTCCCTGTCGTCCGGGCCCTACTCCGCGTCGCCGGTTTCGACCGGGGCGCCGACGAGGTTGCCCCACTCGGTCCAGGAGCCGTCGTAGTTCACGACGTCGTCGTAGCCGAGCAGCTCCGAGAGCGCGAACCACGCGATCGAGGAGCGCTCGCCGATGCGGCAGTAGGCGACGGTGGTCTCGGAGCCGTCGATGCCCTCCGCGGCGTACAGCTCGCGGAGCTCGTCGGCGGACTTGAACGTCCCGTCCTCGTCGACGGTCGCCGCCCACGAGACGTTCCGCGCGCCGGGGACGTGACCGCCGCGCTGGGCGGTCTCCTGGAGTCCCGGCGGGGCGAGGATCTCGCCGCTGAACTCCTCGGGCGAGCGGACGTCGACGAGCGGGAGTCCCTCCTCGACGGCGTGCTCCACGTCGTCGCGGTACGCGCGGACGGATTCGAAGGGCCCCCGCGCGTCGTACTCGACGGTCGGGAACTCCGGCACCGCCTCGGTCAGCGGGTAGTCGTTGTCGAGCCAGTAGTCGCGCCCGCCGTCCAGCAGGCGCACGTCCTCGTGACCGTAGTACTTGAACTGCCAGTAGGCGTACGCCGCGAACCAGTTCGAGTTGTCGCCGTAGAGGACGACCGTCGAATCCGGGGAGATCCCGTGGCTGCCGAGCAGGTCCTCGAAGTCGGCCTTCGAGAGGACGTCCCGCGTGGTCTGGTCCTGGAGCTGGGTCTCCCAGTTGAACCCGATGGCGCCGGGGGCGTGGCCCTCGTCGTACGCCTCGGTGTCGACGTCGACCTCCACCAGTCGATACGCCGGGTCGTCCGCCTGGAACCCGTCGAGGTGGTCCTCGACCCAGTCCGCCGAGACGAGAACGTCCTTCGCGTAGTCTGACATTGCACGTCTCCGTACGGCGTCCGGGCGCTTAACGGGTCGTTCCGCGGCACGTACGGCCACTCGTCGCGTGAAGGGGACAGCGTTGCCGTTTGTTCGAAACGGGATGCGACGGCCGACCGAACGAGTGCGAGCGCGTCGCCCGGGTCGTGGCCACCGCGCGTCGATCCGGAGGCACCCGCAGTCGAGGAGGCACCCGCAGTCGAGGAGGCACCCGCAGTCGACCGGGGCACTCGCGAGCGACAGGAGGAAACAGTTGCCGCGATCGGTGACACCGGCGGAGCCGCGTGACTGAAGCGCGGCGGTCCCGAAACGGGACGCATGGACGCCGTCGTGACCGCGGACTGGGTCGCCGACCGCCTCGACGACGCGGACGTGCGGGTGGTCGACGTGCGCGACGCGTGGGAGTATGGGAGCATCGGGCACCTGCCGGGCGCGGTGAACGTCCCGTTCGAGCGCTTCCGGAGCGAGGAGGGCGCGGCCGGGATGTTGCCCGCCCCCGAGGAGTGGCGCGACCTGCTGGAGACGGCGGGGGTCGAACCGGACGACACGCTCGTCGCGTACGACGACACCCACGGCGTGTTCGCCGCGCGCTTCCTCGTGACGGCGTCGCTGTACGGCCACGCGGACTGTCGCCTGCTCGACGGCGACTACAGCGCGTGGGCCCGGGAGCGGCGGACCTCGACCGAGGCCCCGGACGTCGAACGGACGACCTACGAGCTCGCGCGGCCCGAGACCACGCCGCTCGTCGACTACGAGACGGTGCTCGCGGCCGTCGAGCGGGTTCGGGACGGCGCCGACGACGTGGTGATCCTCGACGCGCGCGAGGCGGCGGAGTACGAGGCGGGCCACCTGCCCGGCGCCACGCAGCTCGACTGGCGGGAGCTCGTCGACGAGGAGACGCGGGGGCTCCGTCCCCGGCCGGAGCTGGAGGCGACGCTGGCCGCCCGGGGTGTCACCCCCGACCGACGCGTGGTGCTGTACTGCAACACGGCGCGACGTATCAGCCACACGTACCTCGTGCTCCGGCACCTCGGCTACGAGGACGTCGCGTTCTACGAGGGGAGCATGACCGAGTGGGAGGCCCGCGACGGGCCGCTCGAAACCGGCCGCGAGGGGACGACGGACGGGGAGTAAACGTGGAGCCTGCGCCTCGATCTGGGTGAGCGGCGCGGCGGGCCGACCGCTCCCGCGAAGCACTCGGAAGGGGAGTCGGAGCGCGAGGGACGGGCCGCACGTGGGGTGGCCCGCTCACTCCGCGTCCGGTTCGGCGACGGCGACGTCGTTCAGCTCGGCGGACAGCAGGTTCGCGGCTTCGACGAGCAGGGCGACCGCGAGCGGGCCCGCGATGACGCCGACGGTGCCGAGGCTCAGGAGGCCGCCGACGAAGCCGATGAAGTACAGCGATCCCGGCATGTTGGTCGTCGTACGCGCGAGACGCGGGCGGACGAGAAGATCCGGCAGCCACGCGACCAGCGTTCCGCCGACCACCAGGAGGAGGACGGCGGTCGTCACCTCCCCGACGGAGGCGTGGTAGGCCGCGAGCGCGGCCAGCAGGACGCTCGGTCCGATGATGGGGAGAAACTGGAGGACGCCGGCCGCGACCGCGAGCGCGACCGGGAAGTCGTAGCCAAACAGGACGAAGACGGGCACCGCGACGAGGAAGGTACCGACGGCGGTGGCGGCCTGGAGGACGTAGATGGCGAACAGCGTCGAGCGGACCCGGGCGTTGAGCGCCTCGGCCACGTCGCGGTAGGCCGGGGGCACGACCGCCAGCACCGCGCGGCGGGCCTCGCGCTGGTGGGACACGAGCGAGAACACGAGCAGGACGAACACCGAGAACTTCAGGGCGAGCACCGGCACCGCGCGGACGAGCGCGCGGGCGGTGGACCGGGCGACCCGGGTCAGGAACGCCCGCACCTCCGCGAGGGTGACGTCGTACGCGAACCCGAACAGCTCGAACGACATCGCGCCGGGGACCGACTGGATCAGCCCGACGAGGACGTCCAACCGAACGACGAGCACGGCGACCAGCGGGGTCACCACCGCGGCGGCCGCGACGAACGCGAGCGCCGTCGCGACGAGGCTCGCCCACCAGACGGTGAGCCCCCGGTCGACCAGCCACGTCCGCACCGGCCCGAGCAGGTACGCCACCGTGACCGCGAAAAACACCGTCGCGAGCACCTCCACCAGCGCCGCGGCGGCGACGACGGCCAGAAACGTGAACAGTCCCCCGAGGACGTAACGGCGTCGCACGCCAGGGCGGTACCCCGGGAGCGACCAAAAAACCGCCCGGCGTCCTGTCCGCATCTGGAGTCGAAACGGAGGGGTGTCGGCGGCGGTCGTCGGAGACGGAGGGGTGTCGACAGCGACGGGAGGATCGACGGGAGGCTTAACCGCCGTGGGCGACGACCGGGAGCATGGTCGGGAGGCGCCGCCGGTTCAAGTTCGCCGACACGGTCCAGCAGGTCGTGGGTGGGTTCCTGCTCGCCGGGCCGTTCGTCGTCACCGAAGAGGTGTGGACGCTCGCGCTCGGCATGTCCGGACTGCAGTCGGCCGCGACCGTCGTCCTCGTGCTCGTCGTCGGCTACGGCACCCTCTATAAGGCCGACGACCGTGACCCCGACAGCGAGACCGAGGTCGGCGGGGTTCCGCTCCGCTTCCTCTCGCTCGTCGCCGTCGCGTACCTCTCGGTCGTCCTGCTCGCGGTCGCGTTCGACGCGCCCGGGACGTTCGTCGGCGCCGAAACCGACGGAACGGCGGAGCTGGCGGCCGTGACGCTCCGCGCGACGAGCGTGAGCGCGGTGTTCAGCGTCATCGGCGCCGCCACCGCCGACTCGCTGTTCTGACGGACCCCACGTCACATGGTTTAAGACGACTCCGGGGCTCTGAGGCCACATGGATTACGCGCTCGCCATCGAGAACGCGCCGGAGTCGATCCCCGGCGGAACCGGGCTCCTTCTCCTCCATCCGAGCATCGGCGAGACGGACCGCATCGACACCGACTTCCTCCGAACCGACACCGACCGATTCCTCGTCGTCTCCACCCGAACCACCGCACGGGAGGTCGAACAGAAGCTCGAGCACTACGAGGTCGACGAGTCGAAGGCCGACATCCTCGACACGCTCTCGGTCGACCGTGGGTACTCCCGGCGCGCGTCCGACCGGGTCCACTACGTCGCCGCCCCCGACGACCTCGACGGCGTCGTCGGGCAGGTCCGGCGCTTCCTCGAACGGACGGAGGGCAAACGGCGGGTGAGCGTCGACTCCGTGACCGAGATGGCCTACTACGCGGACGTGGACCGCGTGTACGACGCGACCGCCGAGATGCTCGACCTCCTCGAGGAACACGACGCCGTCGGCATCTTCCACCTCTCGAAGGAGGTTCACGACGAGGCGACGCTCGACCGCTTCCGGACCCTGTTCGACGGCGTGGTCGACCTCGACGCCGACGGGAACGTGACGTACCACGAACGCGACTGACCGTTCCACAGCGCACCCCTCCGTCAGGGGGCCGTATGCGGAGAGTTCGACGGAGCAACCGAGCGACGTCAAAAGGTAAAGTGCCCCTGCCCCGGACACGCTGGTATGGGCGACGAGGAGATCGACGACGTGGACGGCGCGATCCTGTATGCACTCCAGGAGGACGCTCGGAACATGTCGTCCGGGGACATCGCGGAGCGGACCGAAACCTCGGACAGCACCGTCCGCAAGCGCATCCAGCGCCTCGAATCCGAGGGCGTGATCAAAGGGTACAGCGCCAGCGTCGACTATCAGAAATCGGGCTATCCGCTCCGGATGCTGCTCTACTGCACCGCGTCGATACCCGAACGCGGCGACCTGATCCCCGACATTCTGGCGATCGACGGCGTCGTGTCGGTCCAGGAGCTGGTCACCGGCGAACAGAACCTCCTCGTGACTGCCGTCGGCGAGTCGGACGGCGACATCACGTCCGTGGCACAGGAGCTCCTCGATATGGGACTCACCGTCGCGGACGAAGTGCTCGTCCGAACCCACGAGACGACGCCGTTCGGCAAGTTCGATCCCGGGGCTCACACGGCGGACGGCCCCTGACCGACGGGCGCGTTCGACGTCCGGCCCGTCGGGCGCCGGACGACTGTCCGTAGCGCGGTTCTCGACGGCGCGACAGGACCGCCCCCAGCCCGGGATCGTCCCCCCGCCGCCGCGCCGGTTCCGGTCGCACCCCACCGGCCCGACCGCGCCGCTCGGCGTCCGACCGCAACCCCGGAAACCATAACGTTCTATAATGGCCATTTTACGAACGTTCTGTGAATATAGATAGGTTTAATAGACGTTCTGTTCTCTACCAGTGATAGAGACGACCAGAAACGGACACCGGGGTCTCCCGGTGGCCGGGGTCGTACCGGACCGAACGATGTCAGGACGCACCTCGAAGCCGACTGTCGGAGCGCTCCCGGACACGACGGTCGAATCGCCGTCCGTTCCCGTTGCACTCACGTGGCTCGTGTGGTCGCTGTTCGCCGCGAGCGTCGCCGTCCTCGTCGCCCGAGTCCGGTTCGATGGCGCGTGGGGGATCCCCGGCGTGGTCGCCATCGACGGGCTGACCGTCCTGATGTGGGTGGTCGTCACCTTCGTCAGCGGCGTCGTTCACAGTTACTCGCGCCGCTACATGGCTGGTAGCGGACACGAGACCGACTTCTTCCTCGCCGTGTTCGGTTTCACGGCTGCCGTGATGGGGGTCGTGGCCGCCGACCATCTCGCCCTGTTCGCCCTCCTGTGGCTGGCGATGGGTCTGGCGATGGCGAACCTCGTCGGCACCGTCGACGGCTGGGACCAGGCGCGGGCCGCCGCGAACGTCGCCCGCACGTACTTCCTCGCCAGCAGCGCGCTCCTCGGCGTCGCACTGACGGCGCTGTGGTGGACGACCGGCGCGACGACGGTCTCCGGCGTCGCCGCTGCCGCCGACGGTCTCGGAGGACCGGCGTGGGTCGTCGCCGCGGCCGCGCTCGTCCTCGCGGCGATGATCCAGTCCGCGCTCGTCCCGTTCCACAGCTGGCTGCTCTCCTCGATGACCGCCCCGACGCCCGCCTCGGCGCTGATGCACGCCGGATTCGTCAACGCGGGGGGCATCCTGCTGACCCGTTTCGCCCCGGTCGTGACCGTCGACGCCACCGTCATGCTCGGCATCGTGGTCGTCGGGGCGACGAGCGCCCTGCTCGGAAAGCTGTTCAAGGCCGTCCAGTCGGACGTCAAGGGCGAACTGGCCTGCTCGACGGTCGGGCAGATGGGCTTCATGATCATGCAGGCCGGCCTCGGCTTCTTCGGAGCCGCCGTCACGCACCTCGTCCTGCACGGCTTCTACAAGGCGTATCACTTCCTCAGCGCGGGGGGACGGGTCGAGCGTACCGGCCCGAGCGAGAGCGAACCCCGCGCGACGAGTCTCGTTGACGCCGCGGTCGTGCTGGTGACCGGACTGGCGGGCGGGGCGCTGTTCGCGGCCCTCACCGGGAAGGGGACGAGCCTCGACAGCGGGCTCCTGCTCGTGGCGTTCGTCGTGCTCACCACGCTGCACGCGGCCCGTAGCGCCGTCGAGCGCGCCTCGCTTCCGCCGGCGGCCCGCTACGGCGCGGTCCCGCTGGTCTTCGTCCCGGCCATCACCGTCTACGCGCTCGTCTACGGGGCCATCTCGCGTGTCCTGTCCGGGCTTCCGGTCGTCGCGGCCCCGACCGAACTGAGCGCATCCCACGCGCTCGTCGCCGTCGTCTTCCTCGCCGTCTACGTCGCGATGGAGACCGGAGTCCACGAACGCAGCCAGCGTCTCTACGTCGCGCTGTTGAACGCGAGTCAACCGGCTTCGGGCACCGTACTGACCGCCCGGGAGGAGTACGATGACTGCTGAACGGACCATCGAGGAGGGCATCGACAAAGCGGCGACCACCGTCGGGTCGGTCTGGCCGATCCACTCGTTCGTGACGGCCAACCCGCTCTCGGGCTTCGAGGACATGCCGTTCGGCGAGGCCGTCACCCAGGCCGCGGACCTCCTGGGCGGTCGCGGCTATCCGAGCCCGGAGACGTTCCGGGTGGCCCTCGAGGAGGGACAGATCGACCCCGAGATACTCGACTCGGAACTGGCCGAACTCGGCTACGAGAGCGACCCCGAAACCCTGTTGGAACGCATGGAAGCCGGCGCCGAATCGGAGCACTCCGACGCCGACACGGAGCGGGTCGACCACGTGCTGACGAAGTGGCTGTCGGCGTTCCTCGACGAAGGTCAAGCGCAGTGGTCGATGCCGAACCGGGAGGCGGGGTTCTACGGCGCCTTCCGGTCCGTGGCCGAGTACGACGGCCAGATCCCTGACGACGGGGTCGTCGCCGACCTGCCCGCGTCGCCGATCGAGACCATCGAGTCCGTGCTGGAGCCGTACCCCGAGAGCCAGTGGGTGCCCATCTTCGAGGAGCAGTTCGCCGCGCTCCCCGGGTGGACCGGCTTCGTCAAGCAGCGCGCGGCCGACGACGGCGCGTGGCAGTCGGCGTACCCCATCACGCTCGAAGGCTATCTCGCGGTCCGCCTCGCGCTCCTCGACGGCTTCGGCGTCGATGTCGAGCCGTCGACCGGCCCCGACGGAACCGGGGGCGAGGCGGTCGACGAGATCGAAGAAGCGTTCCTGAGCGCGTGGGAGGCGAGCTACCGCAGCGACGTCGTCGAGCGCGTCGCCGCCGAGAGCGAGGCCCACGCCGACAGCGACCCCGCCGGTCGCCCGGACGCGCAGCTGGTCTTCTGTATCGACACCCGTTCGGAGGTCATCCGCCGTCACGTCGAGTCGACCGGCGACTACGAGACACACGGCTACGCCGGCTTCTTCGGCGTCCCGATGGAGTACCAGGGCTACGGGTCCGAGGTGGCCGTCGACGCCTGTCCCCCGATCCTCGACCCACAGCACCGCATCTCCGAGGTCCCGACCGACGGGGACACGCGAGCGAGTCACGACCGCTGGTCGAGTCTCCGCGAGGCCGCGAGCGAAGTGGTCGAGGCGCTGAAGACGAACCCGGCCACGGCCTTCGGCTTCGTCGAGAGCGCCGGCAGCGGGTACGGGCTGGCGCTCGCGGCCCGGACGCTCCTTCCCGGCCGCGTCTACGACCTGCTCGACGCCGCCGACGACGCGGTGCCCGACGACCACGAGTTCTGCGAGCAGGCCGTCGACCACCAGCACTCCACCGCCGGGGATCCCCCGGCGGGACTGACCCACGAGGAGAGAGTCGAGTACGCCGCGACCGCCTTCGAGCTGATGGGCTGGGAGGAGTTCGGTCGCCTCGTCGTCTTCGTGGGCCACGCGAGCGAGACGGCAAACAACCCCTACGACTCGAGTCTGGACTGCGGTGCCTGTGCCGGCAACCCCGGCGGCCCGAACGCCCGCGTCCTCGCGACGATCTGCAACGACGAGGCCGTCACGGCCGAACTCCGCGACCGGGGGTTCGACATCCCCGAGGACACCGTCTTCCTCGCCGGCCAGCACAACACGACGACCGACGAAGTGGAACTGTTCGCCGACGACGTGCCCGAGAGTCACGCGGACGACCTCGCCCAGCTGCGCGCGGACCTCGCGGCCGCCCGCGAGAGCGCGGCCGCCGAGCGCGCCGAGTCGATGGGCGCCGACGGCTCGACGGGCGTCAGCGAGACGGAACGCCGTGCCGCCGACTGGGCCGAGACGCGTCCCGAGTGGGGACTGGCCGGCAACGCCGGCTTCGTGATCGGCCCCCGCGAGTTGACCAGCGGCTGTGACCTCGACGGGCGCGTCTTCCTCCACTCGTACGACTGGTCGACTGACCCCGACGGAGACGCGCTCGAGGCGATCATGGCAGGACCGATGGTCGTCACCCAGTGGATCAACACCCAGTACTACTTCTCGACGGTCGACAACGCCGTCTACGGCAGCGGGTCGAAGGT
>JBDGTB010000111.1:0-10174 GCA_042217235.1 Haloferacaceae archaeon
GGCGGCGACGGCCGCCAGCGCGGCGACGACGACCGTCACCGCGGACGGCGCGGCGACCGCGGCGGTCGCGACGGCGGCGAACGCGGCGAGCGTGGCGGGCGACCCGGACGGGCCGCTACTGGGCGGGCGGTGCCCCGGTGGCGTGTGCGATCGTGACATTCGGCGTCGAGCGGGGGGAGTCGGTCGGCGGCGGTTCGGACGTCGACTGGTCGGCGGTTCGGACGTCGGCCCCGCTAAACGGGGCCACGGGTCACGTCCGACGGCGTGAGCCGGCAGCGGTCACGCCGGCCGGGGGAGAACGAACGCGTGGAGGGTCATCGTCGACTCCCCGATCGTGTCAGCGCGTGAAAAATCTAGGCGATCCGTGTGAACACGGCCCGAACGCGGCGCCGGCGGCTCGCGCAAGCTACTTGCACACCGGACCGTAGGGCGACGCATGGAGGTCGTGGTGTTCGGCGCCGGGAGCCTCGGGAGCCTCGTCGGTGCCCGCCTGGAGCGCGTCCACGACGTGACCCTCGTCGGTCGGGCTCCCCACGTCGAGGCGGTCCGCGCCGACGGCCTCGCGGTGACCGGCGTCGAGTCGTTCGCCGTCCGCCCGGCGGCGACGACCGACTGGCGCGGGGGCGAGGCCGACCTCGGGGTGGTGACGGTCAAGGCGTTCGACACGCCGGCCGCGGCCGACGCGCTCGCGACCGGGTGCGTCGGGGCGGCGCTGTCGCTCCAGAACGGGATGGGCAACGAGGGGGTCCTCGCGGACCGGCTCGACGCGCCGGTCGTCGCCGGGACGACGTCGGTCGGGGCCGAACTCGTCGCGCCCGGCCGCGTCGCGTGGAACGGCCGGGGGGCGACCACCCTCGGCCCGTGGACCGCCGACGCCGGTCCCGCCGCGGACCGGGCCGGCGCGGCGTTCCGGGCGGCGGGGTTCGACGTCACCGTCAGCGACGCCGTCCGCGAGCACCTGTGGGGGAAACTCGCGGTCAACGCCGCGATCAACCCGCTGACGGCGCTCGCCGGAGTGGACAACGGCGCGGTCGCGGCGGCGCCGCTCGCCCCCGTGGCGCGACGGGCGGCGGCCGAGGTGGCCGGCGTCGCCCGCGGCGCGGGGGTCGACCTGTCCGACGAACGCGCCGCCTCGCGAGCGCTGTCGGTCGCCCGGGCGACGGCCGACAACTGCTCGTCGATGCGCCGCGACGTCGAGGCGGGGCGGCGGACGGAGGTCGACGCGATCAACGGGTTCGTGCTCGACCGTGCCGGGTCGGCCGACGCCGTCCCGGTCAACGCGACGCTCGCGGCGCTCGTCCGTGCGGCCGGTCCGGACCGGGGAGAGAGGTCCCCCGACTCCGACGCGGACGCGACGTGACGCCCCCGGCCTGCCCGCGGCGCCGGAAACGACGTGACGCCTCCGGACGGCGACGGCCGGCTGCGCCACGCCGTGGGCGCCACCGGACGCGCCCGCGGCGGGCGCGGGCGATCGGCCGATGCCGGACGGACCGCAGGGTTTTACCTCCGTTGCGGGCAACCCGGGGGCGTGACGACAGTACGGGATTTCCGGACCGCGGACGGCCCGCTGACGATGCTGACGGCGTACGACGCCCCCACCGCCGCCATCGTCGACGAGGTGGGCGTCGACGCGGTGCTGGTCGGCGACAGCGTGGGCAACGCCGTGCTCGGCTACGACTCGACGCTCCCCGTCACGTTCGAGGAGGTCGCCAGCCACACGGGCGCCGTCGCCCGCGCGGTCGACGACGCGCTGGTGGTCGCCGACCTCCCCTTTCTCAGCTACGGCGTCGAGACCGCGGCGACGGTCGAGAACGCCGGCCGCCTGCTCAAAGAGGAGGACGCCGACGCGGTGAAGATCGAGAGCGGGCCCCACACGGTCGAGGCCACCGAGCGGCTCACGGACCTGGGCATCCCCGTCATGGCCCACCTCGGGCTCACGCCCCAGCACCTCAAGCAGCTCGGCGGGTACGAGCGGCAGGGCACCGACCAGCCCGCCGCCGACCGCATCCGATCGCTCGCCCGCGACCACGAGCGGGCCGGCGCGTTCGCCCTCATCCTCGAACACGTGCCCGCGAACCTCGCCGCCGCGGTGACGGCCGACCTCGACGCCCCGGTGGTCGGCATCGGCGCCGGCCCGGACACCGACGGGCAGGTCCTCGTCTTCCACGACGTGGTCGGGCTGTCCGACCGCGCGCCGCCGTTCGCGGAGCGCTTCGGCGACGTGGCGACGGAGATGCGCGACGCCGTGGCGGCGTACCGCGACGCCGTCCGCGACGGCGGGTTCCCGGCCGACGAGCACGCCGCCACCGCCGACCTCGACCTCGAGGGCGAGCCCGGATCGGAGGACTGACGACGGGACGGTCGGGGACCTACGCGCGGATCGCCGTCTCGCGGTCGGCGCCCCCGAGGAGCCGCCGGGCGCGCTCGGCCGCGCCGTCGATCTCCGCGTCGTTTTCCATCAGCACCGTCTCGCTCGGGAACAGCCGCTCGCCGACGACCAGCCCGTGTTCGCGCGCGGTCGAGCCGGTGACGGTCAGGTAGACGCCGAGCCCGGCGTCGGCGACGGCCGCCTCCTCCTCGACGCCCGTCGGCGGGTAGACGAAGGAGACGTCCGAGAGCGCCCGGGTGCCGAGGACGGCCTCGACGAGCCGCTCGTAGCGCGGCGAGATACAGAGGGGGCCCTCGTGGGCCTCGACGAACGACCGGTCGAGCGTCCCGCCCGGCCCGAGCGTCTCCGGCGTCGCGAGGAGCGTGTGGTGGACGGTGTCGCCCAGGCCGTCGACGACGCGCACGTCGGTCTCCATCGGGTCGATCCGCTCGTTTATCGCCGCGATCTCGGCGACCCCCTCCTCGCGGAGCTCGACCACCTCCTCCAGCACGAGGTCGGCGCTGTCGAAGCCGAGCGCGAACGAGTGGGTCCGCAGCGCCCGGAACGGCTCCTCGCGGCCGACGAGCTGGAGGTCGACGTCGGCCTCGGGCGCCCGCAGAGTGAGGCTGTCGAGCACGATCCGGCGGGGCGCGCCCGCCCGGTCGTCGCGCAGGAGCGTGAACTCCGGCGCGAGCGGGTCCTCCAGGTCGCTGTAGTCGGCGAGCCGTTCGTACACGTCGCGGTCGGGCGGCGCGTCGACGCTCCCTTTCGTGACGGCCTTCTCGTACTGCAGCGTCGAGATCACGTCGTCGGCGACGGCCGCCGCGCCGGTCCGCTCGGCGAGGTGTTCGAGCACGGCCTCGAGCGGGCGGCCCTTGCGGGGCACGGCGACGCGCACCGTCTCGGTCATCAGCCGCACGTCGCGGGCGGGCGGGCAAACCGGTTACGTTCCGCGACCGCGCCGCGACCACGTGCCGCGACCTGCGTCGCCGCCCTGGCCTCCGTCACTCGCCGGGACCGAACGCCTCGTTGAGCCGCTCGCGGAACTCCATCAGCGTCGCGATGTCCTCCTCGACCGACGCGACGGTCTCCTCTACGTCCGTCAGGTCCGCCGCGACGGCGTCGACGGCGTCGAGGTCGTCCTGCAGGTCGTCGACGGTCCCCCGGAGCTCCTCGACGTCGTCGGCCGTCGACTCGACCGCCTCCACGTCCGCGGCCAGGCCGTCGACGGTCTCGCGCAGGTCCGCGAGGTCCGACTCCAGGTCGGCGACCGACTCGACCTCGCGCTCCACGTCGGCGAGGTCGGAGCGCACCTGCCCCACCTCCTCGTCGACCAGCTCGACGCGGTCCGTCGTCGCCGCGAGGTCGTCGACCGTCTCGTCGAGCCGGACCTCGACCGCGTCCGTCGCCCCCTCGAGCGCGTCCAGTTCCTCCCTGAGCGCCGCCGTCTCCTCGCCGAGCGCCTCCTGCTCCGTCGTCAGGTCGGCCTGCCCGTCGGCGAGCGAGTCCACCCGCGCTTCGAGGCCGTCGGCCGTCCCGACGAGCTCGGCCTGCCCGGCGGCCAGCGCGTACGTCTCCGCCGACAGCGACGCCTGCCGGGCGTCGAGCGCCTCCGTCGTCTCGGCCAGCGACGCCCGCGCGTCGCGTCCCGTCTCGAGCTCGGCCTCGACGGCGTCGAGGTCGTCGCGGAGCGCCCGGACGTCGTCCCGAAAGCCCGCGATCAGCTCCTGCCCGGTCCCCTCCTCGTCGAGGAACTCCGACAGCGCGTCGGTGTAGGCCGCGAGGTCCTCCGTCCGGGCCTGCAGGCGGTCGAGGCGCACCTCGACGCTCGTCGACACCCCGTCGTCCGTCTCGAGGTCGAGTTGCTCGCGGAGCAGCTCCAGGTCGTCGTCGGCCACCTCGCCGGCGCGGATCTCGTCGGCGAGCGCCGCCGCGACGCTCCCGGCGGTGCCCGCGTCCGCGCCGACGCCGGCGGTCGCGGCGCCCGCGGACCCGTCGTCGACCGGGGCGTCGGGCCCGGCGGACGCCTCGCCGGTCGGGGCGTCGGTCCCGGCTGACGCCTCGTCGGCCGCGGGGATCGCGTCGGCGACGGACGCGTCGTCGACTGTCACCGGCCCGCCGCCGTCCGGTCGGTCGGGCTCGCCCCCGCCGTCCGGTCCAACGTCGCCGGCCGCCGGGTCCGCGAGGTCGATCGGGCCGTCGTCGGCCGTCGGGTCGGCCAGCTCGATCCCGCCGTCGTCGGTCGCGTCTGGCGGGTCCGGGTCGTCGGTCTCGACGCCCGTGCCGTTCGTCGCGGCCGGGTCGTCGGTCTCGACGCCCGTGCCGCCGTCCGGGCCGGCGTCGACTCCGACCGGGTCGTCGAGGCCGACCTCCTCCGACCCGTGGTCCCCCGAGACCGTCGCCGGGTCGTCCACGTCGACCGGCGACCTCCCCTCGTCGCCGGCGTGCACCCCGTCGTCGGCCGCGGTCGCCCCCCCGTCCGTCCCGCCGCCCGTCGGGATGTCCGCCGCGTCGAGCGCGGCCGCGACCTCGTCGTCGCTCGGCATCTCGAGGTCGCCCTCCCCCGAGAGGGCGTCCCGGACGGCCCGGGTCGTGTCCCGCCCGAGGACGTCGTCGGCGGGCTCTCCCCCGGACGACATCTCGTCCGCTTCGTCCACGTCCAGGCTCGGCGTCGAGAGGAACTCGGTCGCCTCGGTCGGGTCGTCGACCCGGATCCCGTACACCGTCCGGATCGTCTCGTCGGGGTCGACCGTGTTCTCGTACTCCACGCGGTGGTCGCCGTAGGCCGTCCACCGGTCGCCGTCGTAGTCCGGGTGGAAGCCGACGCCGTCCATCGGGAACGACTCCGGCACCTGGTCGGTGAGTCGGACGTCGACCGGCCTGTCCGCCGACGACCGGAGGACGAACTCCACGACTGGGACGGGAAAGTCGTCGGTCACGAACGATTTCTCGACGGTCACGTCCCCCTCCGAGACCGCGATCGGGTCCCCACGTTCGACGTCCACTTCGGTCGACATCGGCTACGCGTACCGATAGATGTCAGATAAGTACACCGACGCGTTTATCAGATGTGGATCCGGTCGCCGGCCTCGACGACCTCCAGCCGGCGGGGGAACTCGAAGCTCCGGACGTGGTGATGGAGGGCGGCCGGGTCGGCCGTCATCCCCTTCCAGACGTCCCAGTGAGTCGGGAGCAGTCGGTCGATCCGGAGCCGATCGGCCGCGTCGACCACCTCGTTCTCGTCGCTGTACCACCGCTTTTTCGCCCGGCCGCCCTCGCCGTCCGCGAGCATCCCGACGCTCCCGAAGGCGAGCACCCCGAGGTCGATGTCGAACGCCTCGCCGGTCGCCGCGAGTGACTCGTGGGGCTTGGTGTCGCCGCCGTGAAAGAGCGTGCCGGCCTCGTGGTCGATCACGTACCCGACGGGGTGGGCCGCGTCGGGGTCGTACGTCTCGACGACCGTCACCTCGAACTCGCCGACGGCGAACCGCTCGCCCTCTTCGACCTCGCGAAAGCGCGCCGCGTCGATGTCGTGGCTGTCCGTCCAGCCCTCCCGCTCGACCCGCTCCAGCGCGGCGTCGGGCGCGTGGTAGGTCGCGCCGGTCCCGGCGAGGAGCGGCGCCTGCGTCCCCTCGTGGACGTGGTCGGAGTGCTCGTGGGTGGCGAGGACGGCGTCGGCCCGCGCGACGTCGGCCGGGTCGAACGGAACGGGCACCATCCGGACGAGCCGCGGCGGGTCGCCCGTCCCGCAGTAGGGGTCGACGAACAGGGTCGTTCCCTCGGCCCCCTTCACCACGAGCCCGTTGCACCCGAGATACCAGACCGCGACGCCGTCCGGGTCGGCGTCGGCGACGCGTCGGGGGAGCCAGTCGCCCCAGTCGCTCTCGCCGCGTTCGTGTGCCATACCCCGCCTGCGGACGGGGACGGACTAAGCGTTGGGGAACGTCGACGCGGGTCGCGAGTCGGCCCGGCAGTCGACGCCGCGGGAAAGCACGTACCGAACGCCGCCGTCCCGCCGGATCATGGATCGCCGCACCGTGACCTACGCGACCACGGTCGCCGCCATGCGCGAACTCGCCGCGTCCCCCCGGAAGACCCGTCCGCGCGCCGCCGAACGGGAGTGATTTCACCGCCCCGTCCCTCCGCTCCGCCATGCGCGTGAGCGTCATCGGCGGCGGCACGGTGGACGACCGGACGGCCGAGCGCGCCGAGTCGGTGGGACGGCTGCTCGGCGACCGCGACCACGTCCTCGTCTGTGGCGGGCTCGGCGGCGCGATGGCCGCCGCCTGTCGCGGCGCGAGCGCGGCCGGCGGGCGCACGGTGGGTATCCTCCCGGGTGACGACGTTTCGGCCGCGAACCCGCACGTCGAGGTGGCCGTGGCGACGGGCCTCGGCCACGCGCGGAACGCGCTGGTCGTGCTCAACGGCGACGCGGTCGTCGCTGTCGACGGGGGCGCGGGCACCCTCTCCGAGGTCGGCTACGCGGGCGTGTTCGACCGCCCGGTCGCCGGCCTCGACGCGGGCGACCACCCCGGCGTCGAGCCGTGCGAGACGCCGACCGAGGCCGTCGAGTACGTCGAGCGGGCGACGGGCGAGTAGGCTACCGCAGCGCGGCCTTCAGGTCGATCACGGGCGACCCGTCGACCATGTCGACGCCCCGGACGCGCAGGCGGCCGGCGTCGGCGTCCGCGGCGACGACCTCGACCCGGGTGACACAGACGGGGTTCGGGCGGGCCGGCGACCGCGAGGCGAACACGCCGCGGCCGTCGCGGTCGAGCCGCAGGAGGTCGCGGTCGGCCCGGTCGGCCCACCACACGACGTCCGTCTCGTGTCCGGGCTCGACCCCGACGAGCCCCTCGGCGTACCGGTCGCGGAGCTCGACCTCGCCGACGACGTCCTCCAGGGCGCCCTGACGGGGCGCGTCGGACGGCTCGTCGAAGGGCGTGTGGACCGTCCCGACCGGGTCACACTCCATCGGTCACCACCCTCCGTCCGGCGTCGCGCGGCGTGGGGCGGGCGCGGGCATCCGTCACCAGGTCCCGTGGAAGGTGTCGAAGGAGAGCTCCTCCAGGGGGCGCTCGCCGACGGCACACTCGTACTCGCCGGGCGTGAGCATCGGCTTGTGGAACTGCGGGCCGTCGTCGGTCGTGATCCGGGGACACCCGGTGTTGACGAACGCGTCCATGTCGAAGTTCCGCAGGCGGTCCGGCGTCACCTCGTCCATCGTGATCAGGTAGGCGTCGTCGTTCGACTCGACGATGTCCTGGGCGACCTCCCAGCGGCCCTGTCCGATCTTCGTACAGTAGATGACGCCCCACGTGTCGGCGTCCATCGCGCGGTGGACGGCGCCGTAGCGTTGCTTCATGAACTTCTCCGTGTCCGCGAGCGTCACCACGTTGTTGACCGGGTCGGCGATCACCACCCGCTTGTCGGGGTGTTCCATCGCCAGTCCGAGCGGGTGGAACTTCCCCCCGCCGACGTACAGCACCGTGTCGGCGGGCACCTCCGCGCTCGCGTAGTTGCAGCCGAGCACCTGCCCCTCGTGGGTCAGCCGCTCGTCGCCCCGTCGGGTGTGGACGACGTAGCCCCGCTCTTCCAGCCACTCGCACATCTCCTCGAAGCGGTTCATGTGCTGGGCCGTCGTCACGAGGCCCACCTCGGGGTCGTCGTCGGGGTCGGGGAGCTCGTCGCGCGCCTCCGCCATGATGGGGAAGGGGTCGACGTTGGAGAACAGCGGGACGTAGACGATCTTGTCCGACTCCTTCATCGGCGAGTGGCCGAAGTGGACGAACACGTCGGCCCGGCGCATCAGGTGCGTGTCGAGGTCACACGCCCCGTAACACGGCTGCCCCGAGAGGAGGAAGCGAACGCCGTCGACCCGCTCGCGCAGGTCGTCGACCACCGCGGGGCCTCGCCGCTTCAGCCCCTCGGGGAACTGGAGGCCGACCGTGTCGGCGTCGCGCTCCTCGACGGCGTCGAGGATGCGGTCGAGTTCGTAGTCCCACTCCCGGTCGTGGCGCAACGACATCCCGGTCCGCGTGAGATCGCCCGGCGTGCGGTCGGTCTCCGACTCCTGGCTCATTGTGAACCCGTTGCGGGCGGGCGGGATTAAGTTCGGCGCTTCGCGTGGCGCCGAACCCGCCGTGTTCAAGCCGCGCGCCGCCCGATCCCGTCACATGGCAGACCTGCCCCTGGAACACGTCCACGTCGCGCCCGACGAGACACCGGACCCGGCGCCCGCCGTCTTCGTCCTGCACGGGCGGGGCGCCGACGAGGGGGACCTGTTGCCCGTCGCCCGAGAGCTCCCCGACATGCACGTCGTCAGCCTCCGCGCGCCGGACCGGCTCGGACCGGGCTACACGTGGTACGGGCTCGACCTCTCGGCCGGGGGGCTCCACCGGAGCCAGCCCGACGCCGAGGACTTCCGCCGGAGCCTCGACCTCGTCGGCGACTCCGTCGCCGCCGCGACGGCGGCGTACGGGATCGACCCGGACCGCGTCGGCCTGCTGGGGTTCAGCCAGGGGGCGATCGCGAGCCTCTCGCTGCTCGTCGAGGAGCCGTCGCGGTACGCCTGGGTCGCCGCCCTCCACGGCTACCTCGCCGCCGCGCACGCCGACGAGGCCCCGGACGGGATCGAGGGGCGGCCCGTGTTCGTCGGCGCGGGCGAGCGGGACGACGTGATCCCCGAAGAGCGGAGCGCGGCGGCGGCCGACCGCCTGCGCGAGATGGGGGCCGCCGTCGAGTACGCCGCCTACCCGACCGGCCACGGGATCGGGAGCGACGAACTCGCCGACGTGACGGCGTTCGTCGAACGCCACCACTGAGCGCCGCGTCGGGCGCTGTCACGCCGTCCCCGGCCGGAACGCGGACGAGCCGTGGTGCCGTCGCGGCCGGAACGCGGACGAGCCGTGGTGCCGTCGCGGCCGGAACGCGGCCGACGGATGCCAGGGTTGAAGCGCGCGCGGCCCCACGGGCCGTCCATGAGCAGCCAGACGGTGGACCTGGAGGCGCTCGGCCGGGAGCTCGGCGAGGCGATCGCCGACTCGCCGGAGCACGAGGCGTTCGAGGAGGCCCGCGACGCCGTCGAGGCGGACGCCGAGGCCCAGGAGCGGATCGAGGAGTTCGAGCGGCTCCGACAGGAGTTCGCCGTCGCCCGCGAGCGCGGCGACGCCACGGAAGCGGACCTGCGCGAGGTCGAGCGCGCCCAGAGGGAGCTCCACGCCCTGCCCGTGATGGCCGACTACCTCGACGCCCAGGAGCGGCTGACCGACCGGCTGACGGCGATAAACGAGGCGGTGTCCGAACCGCTGGCCGTCGACTTCGGCGGCGAGGCCGGCGGCTGCTGTCACGACTAGACTGTGGGCGGTCGGTCGGTCCGGCGGCCGTCGCGGGGCGCGAGTCGCGACGCCGAGAGCGACCGTCGGCCACGGACGCGAGCGGCCGTACGTTCAAACCCGAAGCCGCCGCCACGTCGGCCATGCTCGCCATCGCGGGCGGCAAGGGCGGCGCCGGGAAGACGACGACCGCGCTCGGCCTCGCGGCGGCGCTCGACGGCCCCACCCTGGTCGCCGACGCCGACCTGGACATGCCGGATCTGCACCTGCTCGCGGGCGTCGACCGCGACCCGACCCTCGCGGCCGTCGGCGACGGCCGCGAGCCGACGGCGCTCGCCCAGCCGCGACCGGGAACCGACGACGTGTCCGTGCTGCCGGCGCCGCGAGCCGACGAGGAGGCGGCCGTGGCCCCGGCGCTCGACCGCCTCGCGCGGTGTCCGCCGACCACGCTGCTCGACTGCCCGGGCGGTGC
>JBDGTB010000030.1:0-10140 GCA_042217235.1 Haloferacaceae archaeon
ACACCTCGCGGACGGCCTTCTCGGACTCGCCGACGTAGCGGTCGAGCAGCTCCGGTCCGGCGACGCCGATGAAGTTGACGCCGCTCTCGGCGGCGATGGCGCGGGCGAGCAGCGTCTTGCCCGTCCCCGGCGGCCCGTACAGCAACACGCCCGTCGGGGGTGCGGCGTCGGCGGCCTCGAACAGCGGACCGTACGTGAGCGGCCACGTGACCGCTCGTTCGAGCGCGGCCCGCGCGTCCGCCAGCCCGCCGACGGCCTCGAACCCCTCCGTCGGCTGCTCGGCGACGTACTCCCGCATCGCGCTGGGCTCGACGCCCGCGAGCGCCGCCTCGAAGTCCCCGCGGGTGACCTCGACCTCGGCGACGGGGACGGACCCCCGGCGGGCGCGCCGCAGGGCCGTCATCGCCGCCTCCTTCACCAGCGACGCGAGGTCGGCGCCGACGAAGCCGTGGGTGCGGGCCGCGAGCCGGTCGAGGTCGACGCCCTCGCCGAGCGGCACGCTCCGCGTGTGGACGTCGAGGACCTCGCGTCGCCCGGCCTCGTTCGGCGCGCCGACCTCGATCTCGCGGTCGAAGCGCCCGCCGCGCCGGAGCGCCGGGTCGAGCGCGTCGATCCGGTTGGTGGCGCCGACGACGATCACGTCCCCCCGTGCCTCAAGCCCGTCCATCACGGACAGCAGCTGCCCGACGACGCGGCTCTCCACGTCGCTCTCGTCGCCGCGCTTGCCGGCCAGCGAGTCGATCTCGTCGAAGAACACGACCGACGGCGCCTCCCGTCGCGCCTCCTCGAACACCTCGCGGAGCCGCTCCTCGCTCTCCCCCTTGTACTTCGACATGATCTCCGGGCCGGAGACGGTGATGAACGTCGCGTCCACCTCGTTCGCGACCGCGCGGGCGATCAGCGTCTTGCCCGTCCCCGGCGGCCCGTACAGCAACACGCCCTTCGGCGGCTCGACGCCGAGGCGGGCGAACAGCTCCGGCTCGGCGAGCGGGAGCTCGATCATCTCGCGGACGAGGTCGAGCTCCTCGTCCAGCCCGCCGATGTCCTCGTAGGTGACGCCCTCGACGGGCGCCGGACCGCCGTCCCCGAGTCCACCCTCGCCGTCCCCGCCAGCCCCGCTGTCGAGCGCGTCGGCGGCCGAGGATGGCCGCGGGGTAGCTCCTCCCGCCGCACCCTCGCCTCCCGTCACCGTCACGTCCGTCGCGGCCGTGACCCGGGCGATGCCGTCCGGCTCGACGGCCTCGACCCGGAAGCCGGCGTCGAAGCGCTCGACGCGAACGGTCTGTCCGGGCGTCACCGGGCGGTCGCGGAGCGCCTCGCGGGCCGCGGACACGATCGGCTCGTCCTCGAGGTCGACCTCCCCGACCGCCGCGAGCCGGACTCGGTCCGCGTCGGGGAGGTCGGTCACCGTCCCGACCAGCACCGCGTCGCCGACGCCGACGCCCGCGTTCGCACGGGTGTCGGCGTCGATCCGGACCGTCCCGGGGTCGGCGTCCGGCCGCGCGGGCCAGCACTTCGCCACCGTGGCGCGCTCCCCCTCGACGACGAGCGTGTCGCCGCTGAGCACGCCGAGCTCGCGGCGCGCCGCCCCGGGCAGGCGGGCGATCCCCCGGCCGGCGTCGCGCTTCTCCGCGCCCCGCACCGTGAGCTCGACGGTCCGGCCCCGGTCTGCCATACCCGGCGTACGGCGCCCCGGACCTTCACGGTCACGCCTCGGAGCGGGCCCGTGGAACCGATCTCGCTCCGGCGACGCCGCCCGCCCGCCGGACGCCGTCGGCCAGCGCCGAACGTTCCCCTTCGGCCCGCCCGTCGCCGTCTCCCGGCCTCCCGACCCCCGATCGGGACAACGGTTTTATTCGCCGACCGTCGACCGACACGCATGGTGTCGACGACCGAGCGCGACGACATGACCTGGTACGAGTGCGAGGTCTGCGGGCTGCTTTTCGACTCCCGCGAGGACGCCGAGCAACACGAGGCGAACTGCGACGCGGACGACTCGGGGCCGTCGTATCTCCAGTAGCTAGCGGTACTCCGCGGCGAGTCGTTCGGCGTGCTCGCGCGAGGACGCCGCGCGCCAGCGGACCCGCTCGGCGTCGCCGTACGACAGCTCCTCCTTGACCGCGTCGCGCACCACGCCGGTCTCGACGCCCCGCGTGCCGTCCGCGTCGGCGAACTCGTAGACCCCGTAGCCGTCGGGCGTCTCCCGGATCACGTCCCGGTCGAGGGGTCGCCAGGCGACGGGGATCCCCACGGTCAGTCCCCCGCGTCAGTCTCCTCGTCGAGGTCCGACTCGGCGACGAACTCGTAGGCGTCCTCGCCCCACTCGTCCTCGGCGAACACGAACACCCGACCGGTGACGGCCGCGGGGTCGGCCTCGACCTCGACCCGGTGGTCGCCGACGCGGCGGGCGCGAACGCCGGGGAACACCTCGCTCGACTCGCCGCGGTCGAGCAGCACGCGGCCGACGCCCGTGTCCTCCAGCATCGCGTCGCCGGTCGTCCGGTCCTCGACGTACAGCAACACGCCCTCGGTCCCGGTGGGGTCGGTCACGAGGACGTGGACCTCGCGGCCGGGCTTGGTCCGGAGGCGGCCGGCCACCTTCTCGGGGACGCCGCGATAGAGGGTCGTCCGGCCGTCGAGGTAGTCCACCTCGACGCCGTGGTCGAGCAGGCGCACGGTGAGCGTGCTCGGCGCGACGTCGCTCGTCGAGGACATGGCCACGGGTACCGACGCTGCACCCAAAAGCGACGCGCTCCACGGCGGTGAGTCGACACACGTACGCCGCCGCGGGGGACCGGCACACATAACTGCCCCCCACCCACCCGTGTCGGTATGCGCGGTCGCGCCGTCGCCCTCGGAGCCGGCACGATCCTCAACGCCCTCGCCACCGGCCGGGGCGCCGCGTTCGCCATCGACGCCGAGACGACCGCGACCGTCGACCTCGACGCGAGCGGGGCGGTGACGGGAACGGTCGCCGGGGCGCCCGACGCGGACACGGCGCTGATAGAGCGCTGCGTCGAGCTGGTCGTCGAGCGGCACGGCGACGGGGAGGGCGGGACCGTCCGCACGGAGAGCGAGGTGCCGATGGCCGCCGGGCTCAAGTCGTCGAGCGCGGCCGCGAACGCGACCGTGCTGGCGACGCTCGACGCGCTCGACGTCCCGGTGGCCGACGACCCCGGACGGGAGCGAGACGTGGAGGCCCCGCTCGACCGCCGCGACGCCTGTCGGCTCGGGGTCGCGGCGGCCCGCGACGCCGGCGTGACGGTGACCGGCGCGTTCGACGACGCGAGCGCGAGCATGCTCGGCGGCGTGACGGTGACCGACAACCGCGCGGACGAGCTGGTGCGCCGCGACGAGGTGGACTGGGACGCGCTCGTCTGGACGCCGCCGGAGCGGGCCTACAGCGCCGACGCCGACGTCAGCCGCTGTGAGATGGTCGCGCCGATGGCCGACCACGTCGCCGAACTGGCGCGCGAGGGGCGTCACGCGACGGCGATGACGGTCAACGGGCTGGCGTTCTCGGCGGCGCTCGGCTTCCCGACCGACCCCGCCGTCGAGGCGATGCCCCACGCGGACGGCGTCTCGCTGTCGGGCACCGGCCCGAGCGTGGTCGCGGTCGGCCGGCGCGAGGAGCTGGAGCGCGTGCGCGACCGCTGGAACGAACGCGAGGGTACCACATGGACGACGACGACACGAACGGACGGAGCACGGACGGTATGACCGGGGACGACGAGATCGCGGTCGAGGACCTCAGCCTCGACGAACTCCGGGCGGAGATAGAGAGCATCGACCGCGAGATAGTCGAGCTGATCGCCCGACGGACCTACGTCGCTTCGTCGGTCGCACAGGTCAAGGCCGAACGGGACCTGCCGACGGTCGACGAGGACCAGGAGGCGGCGGTGATGGAGCGCGCCGGCCGCAACGCCGAGCAGTTCGACGTGGACTCGAACCTCGTGAAGGCGATCTTCAGGCTGCTCATGGAGCTGAACAAGATCGAACAGCGGGAGTGGCGCTGACCCGGCTCGGACGGGCCAGCACCTCCGAGGTCGGCCGCCGTCGACGCTCGCTCGGGGTCGCGGAACGGTCCCCGCCGGCGCCGACCGGCCGGCTCTCGTCCCCTCGGTCGATCAGTCGAGCGGCCGGTCCGCCGGGCGGTCGCGGTACGTCTCCGCGAGCGCGTCGAGCGCCTCGTGGTGTTCGGTCGAGTGGGGGGCGGTGAGCGGCGAGACGCTCACCCGTCCCTCGACGACAGCCCGGCGGTCGGTCCCCTCGGGGTCGTCGATGGCGTCCTCGCGCATGCGCTCCCAGACGTTGTCCTCGAGGTGGACGTGACGCCCGTCGCGCGAGGCGCGCATGTCGTACACCGTCGAGGGGCGGGTGACCTCGATCGGCGCGGGCTCGCTTCCCGCCGTCGGCATCGGGGCGTTGACGTTCAGGTAGTCGGCCTGCTCGAACACCCCGGCGCCGCGCGCGTGGCGCGCGAGGTACGTCGTCGCCCGGGTCGCCTCGGCGTAGTCCGCGGTGTCCTCGGCGAGGTCGCGCCAGTCGCCGTCCCCGTCGCCGGGGACGTAGAGCGAGACGGCGATCGCCGGCGCGTCGAAGAACGTGGCCTCGACGGCGGCGCTTATCGTCCCCGAGCGCCCGAGGACGTACTCGCCGAGGTTCGCCCCCTTGTTGCAGCCCGCGACGACGAGGTCGACGTCCGGGCAGAGCACCTCCAGGCCGGCGACGACGCAGTCCGCGGGCGTCCCCTCGACGGCGAACCCGAGCTCGTGGGTCTCGACCTCGACCCTGTTCGACAGCTTGCGCCCCACCGCGCTCTGGTCGGCGGCCGGCGCGACCGCCGTGACGTCGGCGAACTCGGCGAGCGCGCCGTGCAGCGCCCGGAACCCGACGCTGTCGATCCCGTCGTCGTTCGTCAGGAGCACGCTGGGGGCGTCGCCGCTCATACCCCACCCTCCGGCGGGGCGGGCAAAAGCACACCGGGCGCGGCCGACGCGACGCCGGCGGCTCAGGCGACCCGGTCGACGACCGTCTCGCCGTCGACGACGAGGTTGTACGCCGCCTCGTCGTCGTTCCAGAGCACGAGGACGTTCTCGAACGCGAGCACCGACGCGTACGGCGCGTCGGCGAGCGCGCGGTTGAGCGCCGAGGCGCGGGTCAACACGGCGTAGTGGTCGACGGCCTGGCTGCCGTCGCCGACGAGATACAGCGGGTTGGCGTCGGCACCGTCGGTCAGGTCGTGTGAGAGCTTCGCCGCGAGCAGGTCGACCCGGTCGGTGACGTGGCGGTCGCTCTCGGCCATGCGCGCGTGCCGCTCGGGGGAGGCGCGCACGTCCACCCGACGGGTGCCGTCGGGGCGCAACACGGCGTAGGAGAACCGCACCGCGGTGTTGACGAAGGTGCCGTCGCCGGGGAGCCGCTCCGGCCCGCCCCCGCCGGCCTCGTCGAGCTTCGCCTGGAACGCCGGGACCGACAGCTCCGTCCCGACGTCGAACGACCAGCAGCGGTCGGTCGGCGCCGCGCCCGGCCAGAGGCGGTGTGTCGGGTCGTAGACGGACACGTCGCCCCCGGAGGGCGCGAGCGCGCGCTCCACCTCGCGGAGGCCCGTGCTCGTCGCGCGGTCGGCGGGCGCGAGCGCGACGAAGCTGCCGTCGGGCGCGAGCGCGTCGAGACACCGCTCGCCGACGGCCACGGGGTCGTCGAGTTCGGAGAGGACGTTCGCACAGAGGACGAGGTCGTACGTCCCCGGGAACTCGAACGACTCGACGTCCGTCCGGTGGACGGTCGTCCGGACCGTCCGCGGCGTGGCCTCGGCCAGCCGCTCGAAGACGTCCGCGGCCGGGCTCGGCTCGACGGCGTGGTAGTCGACCACGGCGTCGTCGGGGAGGTAGTCGGCCAGGCCGAGCGCGGGGCCGCCGACGCCGGCGCCGACGTCGAGCACCCGGAGCCGGCGGGAGAGCAGCCCCCGCTCGGCAACCCGGTCGAGGACGTAGCCCGGCACGGCCCAGTAGTCCGGCAGGTGGTAGATCGCGTACGCGAGTGCGGCCGTCTCGTCGTACTCGACCGGCTGCTGCCGGTAGTAGTCCTCCTTCAGGTCGCGCAGGCGCGACCGCAGCCGGTCGCCGGTCTCGCCGCGGTGCCAGTCCGGACCGAGGCGCTCGACGAGCAGGTCGAGCAGGGCGCGCTCGTGGCGGTTCGGCAGGGCGTCGGGCGCCCAGCCCCGGACCGGGACCGGCTCCTCGTTGACGGGGACGAACGTGCCGTCGTCGCGCTCGGACAGGCCGAGCTCGTACGCCGCCTCGCGGAGCACCCGCCTGACTGCGGCGGGGTGGGGCTGGCCCGCGACGTACTCGTGGATCTCCTCGGGGTCGACGGGCCGAACCCCCCGGAGGTACCGCGCGTTGTCGAGGACGGCCTGGCGGTCAACCATCCCGGCCCTCGCCCGCCTCGCGGTACAGTTCCTCGAACGCCTCGCCGTCGGCGTCGGCGACCCGCCGGGCCGCCTCGGCGACCCGCTCGGCGCCGTCGAACGTCTCCTGGATCTCGCGGTACACCCGCGGCGTCCCGCCGGTGACCGTGGCGACGAGGTCGTCGAGACGGCGCGAGACGGGCGTGGTGAACTCCTCGCGCACCTCCTCGGCGGCGAGGCCGTAGGCGAGCACGGCGGCGTGGGCGCCCGCCTGGACCGTCCCCATCGCCGCGTCGTGTTCCGCGGGCGTCGTGTCGAACACGTGGTTGCCCGCGGCCTCGACCGCGGCGCGCAGCCGGTCGGTCACCGGGCCGGCGGCGTCGTGGACGGCGGCGACGTTCCCCGGCTCGTTCGCCGGCGCGAAGAGGGGGTGGAGGCTCAGCCGCTCGCGGTCCGGAGCGCTGTCGCGCATCGCCGCGACCACCGGCTCCATCACGCCGACCACGTCGAGCAGGGCGCGGTCGGCGCGCGGCGCCTGCGCGGCGACGGCGTCGGCGGCGACGGACATCGGGACGGCCAGGCAGACGGCGTCGAACCGCTCGTTCCCGTCGACGGCGACGGTCCGGGCGCCGCGCTCCGTCGCCGCGGCCTCGGCGACCGCGGGGTCGGCGTCCGCGAAGGCGACGGTCGCCCCGTCGGCGGCGGCGACGTCGGCGACCCACCGACCCATCGCGCCGGCGCCGACGACCAGCAGGTCCATGTCGTCGGGCTTGCGGCGGGCGGGCTAAAGTCGTTCGGAGGACGCCGACTCCACCGCCAGCCGGTCGGGGGCGACGTCGCCCTCCCCGTGGTCGACCAGTCGGTCGGCGGACACGTCGACCGCGTCCGGTTCCACCGGGTCGTCGAACCGCACGCCGAAAAGGACGACCGGCGGCTCCCGCCCCGCGCCGACGAAGTCGACCGAGCGGGCGGTGACGCCGTCGGCGCCCGCGCCCCCCTCGACCACCTCGAACCGGTCGCGCAGGTCCCCCGGCGCGACGGCGGCGACGCGCGTGCCGTCCGGCGCGCCGACGGTCACGGCGAACCGCCGGACGCCGGCCGGCGCGTCGGCGACGAGGAGCACGACCCGCGTTCGCCCCTCGCCACCGTCGCTCGACCGGCCCGCGGCGTCGGTCGGCTCGCCGCCGCCAGCCGCGCGGAGATCCTCGACGACCCTGTCGCGTGTCGTCATCGCCCCGGACGAGGGCGGGGCGTGCAAAGAACCCGGTGGAACCGTCGCCGCCGAGCCGGGCGACGTCGCGGCCCACGTCGCCGGCGAACGACGGTCCGGGAGGCTGGTGAGCGACGGCTCGCTGGCGAAGCGACGGTCCGCTGGCGAGTCACGCTCGGCGAGAACCCCGGTGCGCTACAGCCCGACGGGGAACTCGGTGAGGTTCTCGTGGCCGTCCTCGGTGACGACGACGAGGTCCTCGATCCGGACGCCGCCGACTTCGGGGTCGTACAGCCCGGGCTCGACCGTCACGACGTGGCCCGGTTCGAGCGTCCCGCCGTCGGGGCTCAGCCGCGGGAGCTCGTGGACGTCGAGTCCGACGCCGTGGCCGGTGCTGTGGATGAACCCCGTCTCCGTCCGCGGGTCGCTCCGGAGCGTCGCCAGCCCGGCGTCCTCGTACACGTCACAGACGGCGTCGTGGACCGCGGCTCCGGTCACGCCCGGTTCGATGGCCGCGAGCGCGGCGCGGCGGGCCTCGTCGGTGAGCGCGTGCCACTCGCGCAGCCGCTCGGCGGGCTCGCCCCGGACGAACGTCCGGGTCATGTCCGCGTGATAGCCCGTCGACTTGTCGCGGGGGAAGACGTCGAAGACGACGGGCTCGCCGGCCAGCAGCGGGCCGCTCCCGCGGTCGTGGGGGTCGGCGGCGTCGCGCCCGCAGGCGACGATCGTCTCGTCGAGCGCACAGCCGTGCCGGAGCAGCGTCGTCTCGATCGCCTCCTTGACGCGCTCGCTCGTGAGCACCTCGCCGTCGTGCCGGAGCTCGTCGCCGTCGACCGTCGCCCCCTCGATCAGGTCGGCGGCGGTCCGCATCGCCGCCTCGTTGGCCCGCTGGGCGGTCCGCACGTGTTCGACCTCGCGGTCGGTCTTCGTCGCCCGGACGGTCTCGACGGCGTCGCCGGGGTCGGTCTCGACGCGCACCCCCCCGTCGCGCAGGCGGTCGGCGAGCCCGAGCGGGAAGCGCTCGCCGACGCGCACGCCCCCGACGTCCCGGTCAGCGAGCCAGTCGGCGACCACGAGCGCCCGCCCGACCGGACGGCCGTGCTCGGCGACCCGGTCGCGGTGGTCGTAGTCGGCGAGGCGGGCGACGGTCGCCGCGCGGGCCTCGGACCGGGCGCGGCCGTACTCCAGCCCCGAGACGAGCAGGTGGACGCCGTCCGGCGTGTAGCAGGTGAGAAACGGGTCGGGGGCGTCGAACCCCGAGACGTAGCGCTGGTTGGAGTCGTCGCCGTCGGCGTCGATGAGATAGCCGTCGAGCCCGTCGAGCGCGTCGGCGATCGGACGCAGGTCGCGGTCGTCCGCCGCCGCGTTCCGGTCTGCCATACCCGTTCCCCGCCCCCGCGACGTAAACGCCTGTCGGCGCCCGGGAGCGGCCAGGGTCCCCGGCTGGTCGCGGCCGTCTTGTCGGCCTCCGGTAGCCTGATTACGCGTCCACTCCCCTCACCGACCATGGACGTGGTCATCTCGGGGTCGAGCGTCGAGGGGAGGACCCGTGCGCCGCCGTCGAAGAGCTACACGCACCGGGCGATCCTCGCGGCGGGGTACGGCGACGGCGCGACGGTCACCCGGCCGCTCGTGAGCGCCGACACCCGCGCGACGATGCGCGCGGTGGAGCTGTTCGGCGGGACGGTCGACCGCGGAGCGGACGGCGACCGGCTGCGGATCGAGGGGTTCGACGGCCGGCCGGCCGTCCCCGACGACGTGCTCGACTGCGGGAACAGCGGCACGACGATGCGCCTGACGACGGCGACGGCGGCCCTCGCCGACGGCCTGACCGTCCTGACGGGCGACGCGTCGCTCCGGTCGCGCCCGCAGGGACCGCTGCTGGACGCCGTCCGGCAGCTCGGCGGGCGGGCCGAGAGCACCCGGGGCAACGGTCGGGCGCCCCTGGTCGTCGGCGGCGCCGTCGACGGCGGGCGGGTCGAGATCCCGGGCGACGTCTCCTCGCAGTTCGTCACCGCCCTCCTGATGGCCGGCGCGGTGACCGACGAGGGGGTCGAGATCGACCTGACGACGGAGCTCCGCTCGTCGCCGTACGTCGAGATAACCCGGGAGCTGCTCGCGGCCTTCGGCGTCGAGACGCGGGCGACGGAGACGGGGTACGCGGTCGCCGGCGGGCAGTCCTACGGCGCCGACACCTACGCGGTGCCCGGCGACTTCTCGTCGATGTCGTACCTCCTCGCCGCGGGCGCCGTCGCGGGGACGGGCGCGGGCGTGACCGTCGAGGGGGCGCGCCCGAGCGCGCAGGGCGATGCCCGGATCGTCGACGTGCTCGAACGGATGGGCGCCGACGTGGCGTGGGACCGCGACGCCGGGGAGATCGAGGTGGGTCGCGCGCCGCTCGCGGGCGTCGAGGTGAGCGTCGCCGACACGCCGGACCTGCTGCCAACGATCGCCGCGCTCGGGGCGGTCGCCGACGGCGACACCCGGATCGTCGACTGCGAGCACGTCCGGTACAAGG
>JBDGTB010000018.1:0-10086 GCA_042217235.1 Haloferacaceae archaeon
TGAGTGGCAACAGATATGTCTGAGTTTATATCGAAACCGTGCAACGGGCTATGTAGTCGGACTTGGCTTCGCGGATGGCCTGATTCTGGATGGCCGAGTAGAGTGGGTTGTCGATACTGGCCGTGGTCACGCCCATCCCAAACTCATCGGCTTCCCATCCGTCGATGCAGAACTGCTTGGTGTCGCGGTACAGGTGGGTGGCGCGTTGCCACTCCCTGCGGCGGTCGCGGGATGGATTGTGGAGCGTTGTGGTGACGGTCGTCGTGACCACGGTTACAATTGTAACGTATAGCCGAACCAAATTAAAACGTGGGAATATCAGGCTGGCCGACACCCGTGGTTTGCTCCCCAGTTGTCGGCTTCATCCCACCCGTAAACGGGTGGGCTTTCGCCTCGCTACCGCTGTAAGTCACACGAACGATAACCGTCGAAGGGATATTATATCACGACGCCGTACCTCCGCAGGGAATGGCGAACCGACTCCCGACCGGCATCACCGTCCTCGACCGACAGCTCGACGGGGGGATCCCGGAGGGGAGCATCGTGCTCCTCGAGGCGCCCCCCGCCAGCCAGTCGGAGCTGTTTCTCTACGAGCTGACGGCCGCCCGGGGGACGCTGTATCTGACGAGCGTCCGCTCCGAGACGGCCGTCCAGGACGCCATCGACCGCGTGCCCGGCCGGGTCGGAACGCCGACCGTCCGCGACATCGGCGCCGACGCCCCGCTCGACCGTGCCCACGACCTCATTCGCGACCTCCCGGAGGGCGCGAACCTGATCCTCGACATCATGGACCCGCTGGAGCGCCGGGACCCCGCCCGCTACCGGGGCTTTCTCAACGAGCTCCAGACGCACATGGTCAACACGAAGGGGCTCGCCGTGCTCCACGCGATGAAAAGCGACTCGCCGCCGGCGAACCGCCACCTGAGCCAGCACATGGCCGACGTGGTGTTCGACCTCAGCACCGAGATCCGCGGGTCGGAGGTCGAGAACCGCCTCGCGGTGCCGAAGTTCCGCGGCGGCACGGCGCTGGAGGAGACGATCAAGCTCAAGCTGACCGAGACGGTGGAGATCGACACCAGCCGCGACATCGCCTGACCGGTGGGCGACGACCGCCGTCGCGTTCCGGTCGGCTTCTGATCGGCTCCGGGGCGCCTTCGTTTCAGACCGCGTAGTAGCCGAACGTCGCGGCCGCGACGACCGCCGACAGTCCGGCCCACAGCCGGGGGTCCTCGACGGCGCTCCCCGTCTCGCCCTTGCCGAGGAAGAGATACAGGAGGTAGACCGCGAGCGGCGACAGCCGGGGGAGCGGCGGGGCCGACCGCCCGACGCCGAAGCGGAGCGCGACCGTGAGCGCCACCGTCGCCGCGGCGGCGACGCCGGCGACCAGGAGGTCCGCGCGGACGTCGCCGGTCGGGAGCGCGGGGGCGTCGTCGCTCACGCGCGCACCTCCGTCGGGGACGGGAGCGCGGGGGCGTCGTCGCTCACGCGCGCGGCCGGGAACGCGCTCGCGGCCGCCAGGCCGTGGCCGCGTCCGGTCGTGGTCACGCGGCGACTACTCGTCGGTCTCGACGTCGGCGTCGGCCTCCTCGGCCGCACCCTCGATTTCCTCGACGATCTCGTCGGCGTCGACGTCGACGTCCTCCAGCGCCTCCTCGACGTCCTCCGGGGCGCCGCCGCCCATGCCGCCCATCATGCCGCCCATGCCGCCCATCATGCCGCCGGGCCCCTCGATGACCTCCTCGACTATCACGCGGTCGAGGTCGAGCTGGTCCATCAGCTGCTGGGCGATCTGCTGTTTCTGGAACAGCCACTGCTGGTTCATCGCCATCCCCGGCGTGGCCTCGATGTACAGCGTCTCCTTCTCGGTCACCTGCGTCTCCGTCTCGTAGGTCGGCTCCTCGTCCTCGTCGTCGGGTTCGACCTCGACCTCGACCTCGACCTCCTCCTCGACCTCGTCGGTCTCGATGCGGACCTCCGGGACGTCCTGGAGGTAGATGCCGAGCAGCCCCTGGGCCTTCTCGGCGCGGTCCTCGACGACCTCGACGACCTCGTACTCGTACTCCAGTTCCTCGCCCGCGAGGGGGTGGTTGAAGTCCACGCGTGCGCGGCCGCCGACGATCGTCTCCAGGTGGCCCTGATCGCCGTCGATCTGGACCTGCGCGCCCGGGTAGCGGTCGTCCTCGTCGATCTTGTCGGCGCTGACGGTGCGCACCTGGTCGGGGTCGAACTCGCCGAACGCCTCGCTCGCGGGCACGGTTACGGTGTCCTCGTCGCCGACCTCGGCGCCGACGAGCGCCTCGTCGACGGACGCGAAGACGTGCCCGGAGCCGACGACGATCGTCCGCGGCGAGAACTCGTAGTCCTCCTCGTCGATGCCGGCCTCCTCGGCCACCTCCTCGATGGTCGTGTCGACGACGCGGCCGTCGTCGACGGTTCGAACGGTGTACTCGAGCCGGACGAAGTCGCCGTCCTGGATGCCCGCAGTCGCCGTCTCTGACTCCTCGGCCGCCGCCTCGGCCTCGGCGTCGGTCGTCTCCTCGGTTTCGGCCGGCGCGTCGTCCCCGGCCGCCTCACCGGTTTCGGTCTCGTCGACCTGCTCGTCGTCACTCATGGTTCGGAGGTAACGCGTCCGTTCCTTAAGAATCACGTTTCCCGCCGGTGGCCGGGACGTGGGGGGTCGGGGCGTACGGCCGGGTCGACCGCCCGGACTCGGTGAGCGGGTCCTCGCGGGCGCCGCCGTCCAGTCGGCCGAAGAGGGCCTCGCCGGGCCTCCGTCCGGGCGACCCGGAGCGCCGCCGTCGCGCTCGCTCGCGGGCGCGGTCCGTGGGCTTTTGCCGGGCCGCGTCGAACCCCGCCGCGTGTACGAGGTCGAGCTGAAGGTCCGCGCCGACCACGAGGCGGTGCGGGCGCGACTGGAGCGGCTGGGCGCAGAGCGCCTCGGCCGGGTGAGCCAGCGGGACACCTACTACGACGCGCCCCACCGTGAGTTCCCCGAGACCGACGAGGCGCTCCGGATACGGCACGTCGCCGGCCCGGAGGGCGAGCGGGCGAAGCTCGCCTACAAGGGGCCGCTCGTCGAGGCGGCGTCGAAGACCCGCGAGGAACACGAGACGGCCGTCTCGGACCCCGACGCGACGGCGGCCGCCCTGGAGGGGCTGGGGTTCAGCCCAGCCGCGACCGTCGAGAAGGAGCGCGAGCGCTACCGGCTCGACGGCTACACCGTGACGCTCGACGACGTCGACGGGCTCGGCGAGTTCGTCGAGGTCGAACGCGAGGCCACCGAGGAGGAGGTCGAGCGCGTCCGCGAGGGCGCCGAGCGGGTGCTCCGCGACCTCGGGCTCGACCCCGCGGCGGGCATCCGCACCTCCTACCTCGGGCTGCTGTTGGATGACTCGGGGTAATAGAAACGTCCGCGAGAGTTTCCGCAAGTTATAGCACCGGGGACCGGGTAGCTCCGGGCATGACCGAGCGGAACGTGCGCGTCCAGTCGGCCGAGCGCCTCGCCGTCGAGGACCAGGAGGTCGAGATCGTCGAACGCAAGGGGATCGGCCATCCCGACTCGCTGTGTGACGGCATCGCCGAGAGCGTCTCGCGGGCGCTCTGTAACATGTACCTTGACCGGGTGGGGACGGTGTTGCACTACAACACCGACGAGACCCAGCTGGCCGCCGGGCGAGCGAGGCCCGCCTTCGGGGGCGGCGAGATGGTGGAGCCGATCCACATCCTCGTCGTCGGGCGCGCGACCCGCGAGTACGAGGGCAACACCTTCCCCGTCGACTCGGTCGCGCTCGAGGCCGCCCGGGACTACCTCGACGAGCACGTCCCTCACCTCGAGTTCGGGACGGACGTGGTGGTCGACGCGCGCCTGGGCGAGGGCAGCGGCGACCTCCAGGAGGTGTTCGGCGAGGACGGCAGCGTGCCGATGGCCAACGACACGAGCTTCGGCGTCGGTCACGCCCCGCTGACCGAGACCGAGCAGGTGGTTTTGCACGCGGAGCGGCGCTTGAACGGGGAGTACGCCGCGGACAACCCGGAGCTCGGCCCCGACGTGAAGATCATGGGCAAGCGCGAGGGCGACCGGATCGACGTGACGGTCGCGGCGGCGATGATAGACGCACACGTCCCCGACATGGCGGCCTACCGCGACGCGGTCGCCGGGGTCCGCGAGTACGCGGCCGACCTCGCCGCCGAGTACACCGACCGCGAGGTGACCGTCGAGGTGAACACGGCCGACGACTACGACGAGGGCGCGATCTACCTGACGACGACGGGGACGAGCGCCGAGCAGGGCGACGACGGCTCGGTGGGCCGGGGCAACCGGGCGAACGGCCTCATCACGCCGAACCGCCCGATGAGCATGGAAGCCACCAGCGGCAAGAACCCCGTCAACCACATCGGCAAGATCTACAACCTCCTCTCGACGGAGATCGCCCACGAGGTCGTCCACGAGGTGGACGGCATCCGCGACCTGCGGGTGCGGCTCCTCTCGCAGATCGGCCGGCCGATCGACCAGCCCCACGTCGCGGACGCCAACGTGGTCACCGAGCCCGGCGTGACGGTAGCGGAGATCGCCCCGGCGGTCCGCGCGAAGATCGACGAGGAGCTCGCGGACGTGACGAGCGTGACCCGGCGCGTGGTCGACGGCGAGCTCTCGACGTTCTGAGGGCCCAACGAAAACGGCTTTGCCGGACGGGCCCGCAGCCGGAGCCGTGACCCGGGTCTGTCTGGTCGGCGACGACGACGTCAACCTCCGCTACGAGCTCGTCTCCCGGGAGACGGCGCGGGAGGCGCTCGCCACCTACGACCTCGCGGAGCCGTACGAGAACACCGTCGCCGTCGAGACGGTGTCGCTCGGCGCCGCCGTGTCGCTGTTGAACGACCTCGACTGGTATCTCGTCCGCTTCGCGGCCGCAGCGTGGGTGCTCGAACCGAGCGTCAGCGACGCGGAGTGGCTCTCCCGTGCCCTCGCGACCGCCGTGCGGGACGGCTCGGTCGACCCGGACGACACCGGGCGGTTCGTGGCCGTCTACGGCGTCGCCGACGGGCGGCTGGTCGAGCCGATGTACGCGGCGCGCACGGACGGGTCGGTGCCCGAGTACGACCTCCGCGAGGTCGAGGACACCGTCCGGGTGCGCGTGACCGAGGCGGAGTTCGGCGGCTAGCGACGGCGCCGCGGCTAGTCGAACATCCCGGTGGACATGTAGCGCTCGCCGCTGTCCCAGAACACGGTGACGACCAGGGGGCCGTCCCCGCCGTCGGCCGGCCCGGTCGCGTCCCCGCCGTCGGCCACCGGCGTCGGGTCGTCGTGGCCGGCGAGCCGGGCCGCCACGCGCCGGGCGCCGATCGCGGACGCCCCGGAGGACTGGCCGACGAACACGCCCTCCTCGCGGGCGAGCCGGCGACACTCGGCCTCGGCGTCCTCGAGCGCGACCGACTCGGTGTCGTCGAGCAGGCTCGCGTCGAGGTTCGGGCTCACGAAGCTCGGACCCATCCCCTGGTAGTCGTCGTCGCCCGGCTCACCGGTCGAGATGACGGGGTTCTCGGCCGGCTCGACGCCGACGATCTCCACGTCGGGGAACGCCTCGCGGAGCCGCCGTCCCGTCCCGGTGATGGTCCCGCCGGTGCCGACGCCGGCGACGAGGGCGTCGACGGTCCGGTCGCCGACCTGGTCGAGTATCTCCGGACCGGTCGTGCGGTAGTGCGACTGCGGGTTCGCCGGGTTCTCGAACTGCTTCATCCGGACCATCCCGTCGCCCGCGAGCGCCGCGGCTCGCTCGTTGGCGTCGGTCATGTCGCCGTCGACGAGCTCGATCTCGGCGCCGTAGGCCCGCATGATGTCGCGGCGCTCGGGCGACTTCGAGCTCGGCATCACGATGTGGACGTCGTAGCCTTTCACCGCGCCGACCATCGCCAGCCCGATCCCGGTGTTGCCGCTCGTCGCCTCCACGATGGCGTCGCCGGGGCCGAGGTCGCCAGCCTCCTCGGCGGCCTCGACCATCGCTCGTGCGGGGCGGTCCTTCGCGGACCCGCCGGGGTTTTTCGACTCGATCTTGGCCGCGACCGTCGCGCCGGCGGGCGAGCCCACGCGCACGAGCGGCGAGCCGATCGTGTCGAGAACGCTGTCGTCCATCGCCCCGCGGTACGCGGGGGACCGGTAAACCGGTGACGACCGCGGCCGCACCGTACGGGAGCGAAACCGGTCCGGCCGCAGGACGGCGCGTTCGCCACGGCGGCCGCGGGGACGCCGCTCCCCAACAGTATAACCCCGCCGAGCGCGAAGGTGGGGCATGGCACGCGCCCTCGAAACGATGGAGCCCGACCCCGACTGGGACCCCGAGGACCACCCGGACGTCGTCGCGGCGCTCGCTCGCGACGGGCTGACGTTCAAGGTGTGGGGCGGCGACTGGTGTCCGGACTGCCGCCGACAGCTCCCGCCGTTCGGCGCCGCGCTCGACGCGGCCGGCGTCCCCGAGGAGCGGATCGAGGAGTACCCCGTCGAGAAGGCCGAGGACGGCTCGAAGGTCGGCCCGGCGGTCGAGGCGTACGGGATCGAGTACATCCCGACCGTCGTCGTCGAGTACGAGGGCGAGGAGGTCGCCCGGTTCGTCGAGGAGGAGCCGGAACCCATCGCGACGTACCTCGCCGAGCGGCTGGCCGAGCTTCCGGCCTGAGCCGGGCGTTCCGAGCCGTCCGCGCGGCCGGTCGCGTTCGAACCCGTCGCCCGGTCGGTCGCGTCGCCCTCGAACCCTCGCGTCACCCTCGCGTCACCCTCGCACCGTCCCCTCGCCCGTCCGCCCCGCGCCGTTCGGCCCGTTCGACCGCTACTTCCCGTCCGAGCCGTCCCCCGACTCGCCGAGCCAGTCGAGCGCCGCCGTCAGGTCGTGCTCCGGCGGGGAGCAGGTCCGGCCGCGGCAGGCGTACACCGTCGGCTCGCCGTCGCGGGCCTCGCGACCCCGCCAGACCGGCGGCGCCTCGTCGAGCCCGAGCCGGTCGAGCCAGTCCGCGAGCCCCGCCGCCGTCGGCGGGCGACGGGCGAGCACCGCGGTCGGGAGGTAGCGGTCCGCGAGCGCCTCCCGCCAGGCGGGGGGGAGCTCGTCGGCCGCGACGGTCAGCTCGACGCCGCCCCGGGCCAGTCGGTCGGCGGCGAGCGCGAGCGTGACGTGCTCGGTGGGGCTGGCCCGCACCCGGTCGCCGTGGGTGCCGAGCACCCGCTCGGCCACGTCGCCGAACCCGGCGTCGGGGGCGAAGGCGTCGAGGTCGAGCAGCAGGTTCGTCGCGACGCCGAGGCTCGATGGCGTCGACTGGTCCGAGAGCTCCTGTGGCCGCGTGACCAGCCCCTCGCCGTCCGCCGGCGTGAAGTACAGCGTGCCGGCGTCCTCGTCCCAGAAGTTCGCCACGACGGCGCGGGCGAGGTCGAGCGCGAACGCGAGCGCGTCGACGTCGCCGGTCGCCTGGTAGGTGTCGAGGGCGCCCCGGGCGAGGAAGGCGTAGTCCTCCAGGTAGCCGTCGACCTGCACGTCGCCGTCCTTGTAGCGCCGCCGGAGGCGGCCGGCGTCGGCGTCCCAGAGGTGCTCGCGGACGAACGCGAGCGCGTCGACCGCCCGGTCGGCGAGCGCCGGGTCGAGCGTCCGGGCGGCGTCCGCGAACGCCGAGACCATCAGCCCGTTCCACCCGGCGAGCACCTTCTCGTCGCGCCGGGGGCGAGGGCGGCGCTCGCGGGCCGCGAACAGCGCGGCCCGGCCGTCGAGCAGGCGCTCCCCGACCGCCGCCTCGTCGAGGTCGTGGCGCTCGGCGAGCGCGGCGTAGCTCGCGCTCACGGTCGGGACGGTGGTGCCGCCCTCGAAGTTTCCCCCCGGCGTGATGCCGTACCGCTCCGTCACGAGCGTCGCCGTCAGGTCGTCGTCGACCGCCGCCTCGACCTCCGACGGCGTCCAGACGTAGTAGGCGCCCTCCTCGCCGTCGGCGCTCCGGCCCGCCGGGGGCTCGCTGCGGGCGTCGAGCGTGCTGTAGAACCCGCCGTCGGGGTGGCGGAGCTCGCGCTCGACGAACCCGAGCGTCTCCTGGGCGACGGTGGCGAAGCGCGGCGCCCCGGTCAGCCGGTGGGCCGCGAGGTAGACCCGCGGCAGCTCGGCGTTGTCGTATAGCATCTTCTCGAAGTGCGGGACCGTCCACTCCCGGTCGGTCGCGTAGCGGTGGAAGCCGCCGCCGACGTGGTCGTAGACGCCGCCCGCGGCCATCGCGTCGAGCGTCTCGACGGCCACGTCGAGCGCCGCCTCCCGCCCGGTGACGGCGTAGGTCCGCAGGAGGAGGTCGATCCGCGAGGGCTGGGGGAACTTCGGCCCCGAGGTGCCGAACCCGCCGTACTCGCGGTCGGCGCTCCGGAGGACGGCGTCGGCGGCCGCCGTCAGCGTCTCCGCGTCCGGCGGCTCGCCGGGAGCGTCGGGGGTCTCCTCGAGCCGGTCGGCGACCGCGGCCGTCCACTCGTCGGCGCGCTCCTCTAACTTCTCGCGGTCGGTCTCCCAGGACTCCGCGAGGTTCTCGAGGAGGGAGCGAAAGCCCGGCGTCCCCTGCCGGGACTCCTTCGGGAAGTACGTCCCCACGTAGAAGGGGCGGCCGTCGGGCGTCAGCCACGCCGACAGCGGCCACCCGCCGCGCCCGGTGACGAGCTGACAGACGGTCATGTACACGCTGTCGACGTCCGGGCGCTCCTCGCGGTCCACCTTGATCGGGACGAACTCCTCGTTGAGGAGCCGCGCGACTTCCCCGTCCTGGAAGCTCTCCTCCTCCATCACGTGACACCAGTGGCAGGCCGAGTAGCCGATCGAGAGGAAGATCGGCACGTCCCGCTCGCGGGCCGCACGCAGCGCGGCCTCGTCCCACGGCTGCCAGTTGACGGGGTTGTCGGCGTGCTGGCGGAGGTAGGGGCTCGCCTCCTCGTCGAGCCGGTTGCGCCCCGTGGGGTCGGTCATGCCGCGCTCGTTCGGCCCCCCCACACGTAAACCCGGCACACTCGTCGGGCGCCCTCCCCTCCGGCGGAGCCCAACGGTCCGACCCGGCCGTCGACCGCCGCGACGACGACCCCCGGCTGGGTCGGGCCGGCCCCGCCGACGACCGCGAACGCGGACGGCGATGGGCACGAACGTGAACAGCCGCGCCGCGGTGGAGAGTAACGCTTACACTCCCGTGCATCCCCGAACCGACCATGACCGAGACGGTTCTCCTCGTCGGCGGCGGCGGCCGCGAGCACGCCATCGCGCGGGCGCTGGCGCCGGACTGTACCGTGTACGCCTGCGCGAGCAACCGCAACCCGGGCATCGCCGCCCTCGCGGACGGGTTCGAGTCGATCGACGAGACGGACGCCGACGCCTGCGCCGCCTACGCCGAGGAGGTCGGCGCGAGCCTCGCCGTCATCGGCCCCGAGTCGGCGCTCGCGGCCGGCGTCGCCGACGCGCTCGCCGACGCCGGCGTCTTCCCGTTCGGCCCGCGGGCGGAGCAGGCCCGCATCGAGACGGACAAGGCCTACCAGCGGCGGTTCATGCGCGAGAACGCGATCCCGGGCTGTCCGGCGTTCGAGACGTTCGCCGACAGCGAGGCGGCCGCGGCCCACGTCGAGTCCGTCGACGGGGACGTCGCGGTCAAGCCGGCCGGGCTGACCGGCGGGAAGGGCGTCCGCGTGACCGGCGACCAGGTGACGAAGCCGGAGGCCGCCGCCTACGTCCGCGAGAGCGAGTACGACGAGTGGGTCGTCGAGGAGCGCCTCGTCGGCGAGGAGTTCACCGTGCAGGCGTTCGTCGCCAACGGCGACGTCCGCCCGACGCCCGCCGTCCAGGACCACAAGCGCGCCTACGAGGGCGACGAGGGGCCGAACACGGGCGGCATGGGCTCGTACAGCGACGCGACCGCACACCTCCCCTTCCTGACGCCCGCGGAGTACGACGAGGCCGTCGACGTGCTGGAGGCGACCGTCGACGCGCTCGAGGACTACACGGGCGTCCTCTACGGGCAGTTCATGCTCACCGCCGACGGGATCCGGGTCGTCGAGTTCAACGCCCGCTTCGGCGACCCCGAGGCGATGAACACGCTGCC
>JBDGTB010000063.1:0-9899 GCA_042217235.1 Haloferacaceae archaeon
TCCACATCGGCATCGTCTGGGTGCAGGGCATCGCGGAACCCCACTAGAACCATGACCGACACGGACACCACCGACGAGGAGGAACAGGCCGTCGCCGACGGCGCGGGCATCGTCGCGCCGGACGACGAGACGCCGACCTGGCGCGAGCGCAAGGAGCGCCGCGTCGGGCTCGCCCGGCTCACCTACGAGTACTTCGAGCGCTCGCGCCGCGAGGACCAGGACCTCCGCACGGAGTCCGACTACGTCGAACGCGACGTCCTCGCGTTCCCCACCTGGCCCCACGAGACCGTGCGCAACCTCTCTATCGCCTCCTTTTTCCTCGGCATGATCATCTTCCTCTCGGCGACGATGCCGCCCCACATCGGCGGCCCCGCCACCGCCTCGAGCACGCCGGCGATCATCCTGCCGGACTGGTATCTCTACTGGTCGTTCGGCCTGCTGAAGCTCAACGCACTCAACCCCGCGCTGTCGATCCTCGACGGGCAGAAGCTGATGGCCGACCGGACGTACGGCGTGCTCGCGAACATCGTGGTCGTGGGGATCATCGCCGTCGTCCCCTTCCTCAACAAGGGCAGCGCGCGCCGTCCCGTCGAGCAGCCGTTCTGGAGCGCCGTCGGCGTCGGCGGCGTCGTCTTCGCGTTCACCATCAGCGTCCTCTCGGTCAAGAACCTCTGGCCCGGCGCCGTCCACCTCCTGTTCGACCTCACCTTCCTGCTGCCCCTCGTCTGTGCGTTCATCACCTACGCGGTGCTGAAGACGATGCGCGAGGGGTACATGTACGACCTCAACCGCCGCTACTACCGCCTCCGGCCCCCGAAGTAGCGCCCAGCCGGTCCCTTCCTCGTCCGTCGCTCGCAACGGACACGACAGCCCGAAGTAGGCGCCCCCCGTAGCCTCGGCCATGAGCGACCCGGAGGCGGGCGTCGAGGGCGAGGCCGGCGGGCGCGACGTGACGGTGCCGCTGCGCCTCTACAAGACGGTGACGGTGTTCTCGACGCTCATCGCGGTGGTGGCCGTCGTGGGGGGGTTCATGCTGCTCGACGCCGCCACGCTCCGGATGAGCCTGCTTCGCGGCGTCGTCGTGTTCCTGCTCTCGGCGGTCGGCCTGCGCCCCCCGGCGACGCTTCTGAGCGCCCTGCTCGCGGTCGCCGGCCTGCTCGCGGTCGGCGCCGGCGCCGGGGTGTACACGCTGGGAACGCGCTTTCGCGCCCGCGGAATGGGAAAGTCTCAAGACGACACCGACGAAGGGTCGAACGATGGCTGACGAATTCATCAAGGGGCTCGGCATCTTCACCGGCGCGGGGCTGGTGTGGCTGGTGCTCGCGGGCTGGTACCGGACGCCCGGGTTCGAGAGCACGAAACAGCTCGTCGCCCCCGTGACGATCGCGACGGGGTCGGCGGACCTGTACAACACCCTCGCCATCACCCTGATGGACGTGTTCTTCTGGTTCGCGATCCTCGGCGCGCTCACGTTCTGGGTCTTCCTCCCCGCGGGGCGCCAGGCGCGCCGGGCGATCGAGGACCGCCGGTCGAGCTGACGCCGGCGACCGGTCGCCGCCGTCCCGGACGAGCGGCGCCTCACCCTCCCGACCGACCCTCGACCGGTTCCCACCCGAGCGACGACAGCCACCCGACCGAACGCGCGCTCGGACGGTTACTGCCGACGACCTCACGACCCCACGGCGGCCGCGCTCTCGCGTCCGCCCGGCCGCCGGGCGTCGAGCCCGTGGCCCCCGACGGCGTCGAACCCGCCGACGGGCCGAGGACTGTGAGACGGCGAGCGACTGACGGGAACGGAGCGACGGCGTCGCCAGTCGGCGAAACGGGAGGAGCAGAACGCGTCGGCGGCGGATCAGACGATCTGCGTCCAGTAGGGCTGGACGAGGAAGAAAAGCGACTGGTAGGCCGCGTACAGCAAGACGAGCACCGCGGCAGCGATCGAGCTCTTCGGGGCCTCGATCGGCATGTCGTTTCGCGCCTCGACCTGCCGGGCCTCGAACTCGAAGAAGTCGGCGACGACCATGCCGACCACGAGCACGGACATCACCATCCCGGCGTGAGGCGCGACGACCAGGTACGCGAAGCTGACCAGCACGAGGAGGATGGACACGACCGAGTGGGGGAGATAGCGGCTGATCGCCTCGTCGCCACCCTCCGCTGCCTGCCTGGCGTAGGTGTCGTGCGCGAGCTTCCGCGTGACTATGTTCGCCAGCACGAGCGCGAGGACGGCGTAGGGGATCACGCCCGCAACCGCCTCGAGCCGGCCGACGGGGACGAGGAACTGCAGCGGCTCCATACTCGCCAGTGGGTCGGTCACTCATTAGAGCTTTTCCACTCGTCGCCGGCGACCGGGGGAACCACCAGCTCGACCGCCGTCGTCACGTCGACGCGAACGGGCTCGTGGGGGAGGACCTCGCGGACCACCGCGTCGTCGAGAACGAGCGACACCCGCCCCTCGTCGCGCTCGACCGACAGCTCGACCGGGGCGCGACGGACCCACGTGTCGAACGTCGTGGCGAAGGGTGCGACGGGCACCACGGCCAGCCCGGTTCCGGGGCCGAGGACCGGACCGCCGGCGGCGCGCGCGTAACCGGCGCTCCCGAGCGGCGTCGCCACGACGACGCCGTCGGCACGGAAGCCGGCGACCGGTCGGCCGCGCGACTCGACGGCGTACTCGGAGATGCGCGCCGGCTCGCTGGTGACGAGGCTCACGTCCGCGAGCGCCCGGCCGACGTGGTCGTCGCCCACGCTCACGCCGAGTACGGGATGCTCGACGCGTCGGGCGTCCCCCGCGGCGAACGCCGCGACCGCCGCGACCGCCGCCTCGCGCGGGACGACGAGCGGCCCGCCGGCGTCGTCGACCGGGAGCACCGGAAGGGCCGGCGGGTCGGCCGCGAGCCCGAGCAGCGCGTCCTCGCCGACGGCGACCAGGAGGTCGGCGGGTCCGTCGGGCCGGAGTGTCGCGCCGGCCTCCGCGACCGCCGCCGCGACGGCGTCGTCCCCGCGGACGCGCACGGAGGGGCCGTCGGCCGGTTCGCCGTTCATGTCGCCGGGTTCGCCACCCCGACTCAAAAAGGTACAGTCGTCGGGCGCTCCGACCTCCGTCCCGCCGCCGCGGACGCCGGCGGCGGGACGGTCCGGTCTCCGCCGAACCCGGGGACCGACGGACGTCGAAATCGCCCGACTGCGCGGCGGCGGCCGGCGGCCGCGTCTGACAAGCCTTTAGCCACGCTGTGATCTACCACGGTCCATGACTGGCGTACGAGTGGCCGGCGTGGGGTTGACGCACTTCGGTCGGCACCCCGACCGCACCGGTCGGGACCTGTTCGGCGAGGCGGCGCGGGCGGCGCTCGACGACGCGGGCGTCCCGCGCGAGGACGTAGCGGAGCTCGACTACGGCAACTTCATGGGCGCGCTCGCGGAGCGGCAGGGCCACCAGGGACCGCTGATGGCCGAGGCCGCCGGGCTCTCGTGCCCGGCGACGCGCTACGAGATGGCGTGTGCCTCCGCCGGCGCCGCGGTCCGGGACGGCGTCCGGGCCGTGCGCTCCGGCGAGGTGGACGTCGTCGTCGCCGGGGGGATGGAACGGATGACCAACCTGCCGACCGAGGAGACGACCGAGGCGCTCGCCATCGCCGCCGACGAGCTGTTCGAGGTGCGGGCGGGCATCACCTTCCCCGGCGCGTACGCGCTGATGGCGCGGGCGTACTTCGAGCGGTACGGCGGGTCGCGCGAGGACCTCGCACACGTCGCGAAGAAGAACCACGCGAACGCCGTCCCCAACGAGTACGCGCAGTACCAGCGGGAGATCACGGTCGACGAGGCGCTCGACGCGCCGATGGTCGCCGACCCGCTCGGGCTGTACGACGCCTGTCCGGTCACCGACGGCGCGAGCGCGGTCGTCCTCGTCAGCGAGTCCTACGCCGCGGCCGAGGACCTCGACGCGCCGGTCGCCGTCACGGGCACGGGACAGGGCGGCGACCGGCTCGCGCTCCAGGACCGCGAACACCCCGCCCACACCCCCGCCGCCGACGCCGCCGCCGAGGAGGCCTACGCCGACGCCGGCGTCGGCCCCGACGACGTCGACGCCGTGGAGGTCCACGACTGTTTCACCATCGCGGAGGTGTGCGCGCTGGAGTCGCTCGGGTTCTACGGGCGCGGCGAGGCCGTCGGCGCCGCCCGCCGGGGCGAGACCACCCGCGACGGGGACCTGCCGGTCAACCTCTCCGGCGGTCTGAAGGCGAAAGGCCACCCCGTCGGCGCGACGGGCGGGAGCCAGGTCGCCGAGATGACCCGCATCCTGCGCGGCGACCACCCCAACAGCGACGCGGTTCCGGACGCGACCGTCGGCCTGACGCACAACGCCGGCGGCACGGTCGCCAGCGCCGTCGTCCACGTGCTGGAGGTGGCCGAATGAGCGACCCCGTCCGCGACGCCGGGTACGACGACTGGCTCGACGACCTGGCCGCCGGCGAGGGGACCTACCTCGCCTGTCCGGAGGGCCACGGCTCGCTCCCGCCGCGCCGGGTCTGTCCGACCTGTGGCTCGGCCGACCTGACCGAGACGCCCCTCCCCGAAACGGGCGAGGTCCTCACCTACACCGTCGTCCACGTCGGCACGCCCGCGTTCGACGACGAGACGCCGTACGCGACCGCCATCGCCGACTTCGGTCCGGTCCGGCTCACGGGAGTCGTCCGCGGCGTCGACCCCGAGGACGTGACCGTCGGCGCGACCGTCGTCCCCGCCGTCGGGAGCAACCCGACGACCGGCGACCGGATGGTCGTCCTGCAGCCCCAGTAGACCCCGTCAGTCGCCCCGCGTCGCGGGCGCGGTCGCGGGGACGCCGTCCCGGACCGTCTCGACGACCGTCCCGGGGTACTCGACGTGCGGGAGGAGCTTCGCGTCGTCGACGACGACGAGACGGCAGTCCGCGCGCTCGGCGATGTCCCGGCCGTTCGCGAGCGGCGTGACCGACGCCTCGCGCCCCCAGACGAGCGTCGTCGGCACGGGGAGGTCCGCGAGCGCGTCGCCGAGGTCGACGTCGCTGTTGAGGTGGCCGGAGACGAAGGAGGCGGGCGCGTATCGGGCGCCCGCCTGGTGGGCGGTCCGCCACTCGTAGTCGACCCACTCCGCGGAGAGCTTCCCGGTGTCGTAGTAGCCGTGGTCGGCGTTGAAATGCCGGATCGAGGGCTTCGAGGCGAGCAGGGCGAAGAGCGCCTCGCCCACGACGGGCGCGCGAAACAGCTCGCGGAGCCACGTCTTCGGCGGTTCGGGGCCGGCGACGGCGGTCGGGCAGAGGAGGACGAACCGATCGACGAGGTCGGAGTCCTCGCGCGCCGCGGCGACGGCGTACGCGCTCGTCAGCCCGGAGGCGACGACCGTCGGGTCCTCGAAGTCGGCGAGGAAGGCGGCGACGAACTCCTCGTACAGCGCCGCGGAGTAGCGAAGCGGCGGGCGGTCGGACAGGCCGAAGCCGGGGAGGTCGACCGCGACGACGTGGTGGGTCTCCGCGAGGTCCTCGAAGACCGCGCGGAACTCGCCGCTCGACCCGGCCGCGTTGACGCCGTGGAGGAAAACGAGGTCGGGGGCCGTCGGGTCGCCCGCCTCCGTGTACGCGACGTCCATCCCCCGCCAGCGGAACGTGTGGTGCGTGCCGTCGAGCGGCGGTTCGAGCACGCCGGCGCTTCGTCCCAGCGCCCGCGTCGCGGCGACGACGCCGGCGGTTCCGAGCGTCGCGACACCGAGGAGGCGACGGAGGTTCATGCCGCCCGATAGCGGCGCCGGCGACGTAAGCGCGTCGTCGGCGAGCGGACTCACTCGCGTCGCTCGCGCACGCAGTCCGCCAGCGGGCCGAGCACCTCGTCGACGACCGTGTAGGGGTCGGTCTCGCGGTCGAGGACGGCCTCGGCGAGGGCGTCGACGCCGCCGCGACGGTCGAGCTCCTCCTCCAGCAGCCGGCCGGCGTCGCCCCGGAGCAGTTGGCGGATCTCGTCGGCGTAGCGCGACCGCGCCCGCTCGCGACGCTCGCCGGTCCGGTCGAGGTACGCGCCGTGGTCGTCGAGCGTCGCGAGCAGGTCCGGGACGCCGTCGCCGGTCGTCGCCACCGTCTCGACGACGGGCGGCGTCCAGTCCCCGTCGTCGGCCCCGTCGCTCCCGTCGGCCGCCCCGCCGTCCACGCCGTCGCCCGACGCCGCGCTCGCGTCGCCGACGGCGGGGCCGTGGTGGCCGACCCGGCCCCCCGCGTCGCCGTCGCGCAGCTGCAGCATCTCCTCGATGTCCGCGACGGTCCGCGACGCGCCCTCCTGGTCGGCCTTGTTGACGACGAAGACGTCGCCGATCTCCAGGATGCCGGCCTTGAGCATCTGGACGTCGTCGCCCGCGCCGGGCTGGACGACCACGACGACCGTGTCGGCCGTCCGCACCACGTCGACCTCGTTCTGCCCGGCGCCGACCGTCTCGACCACGATCCGGTCCTTGCCGAACGCGTCGAGGGCGGTCACGGCGTCGGCGGTCGCCGTGGCGAGCCCGCCGAGCTGGCCGCGGGTGCTCATCGACCGGACGAACACGCCCATGTCGCCGACGTTCGACCCCATCCGGATGCGGTCGCCGAGCACCGCGCCGCCCGTGTACGGCGAGGAGGGGTCGACGGCGATCACGCCGACCGTCTCCCCGCGGTCGCGGTAGGCACGCGTCAGCTTGTCCACGAGCGTCGACTTGCCGGCGCCCGGGCTGCCGGTGACGCCGACCACCGACGCCGACCCCGCGTGGGCGTGCAGCGCCGAGACGAGCTCGCGGTGGCCCTCGCTCCGGTTCTCGATCCGGGTGATGGCGCGGGCGAGCGCGCGGTGGTCGCCGTCGACGAGCCGCTCGACCAGCGCCGGTGACTCGGCCTCGCTCATCGGCGCTCGGGGACGTGCTCGCGGACGAACTCGATGGTCTCGCGCATGGGGGTGCCGGGGCCGAACACCTCGGCGACGCCCATCTCCTTCAGCTCCGCGGCGTCGTCGTCCGGAACGATGCCGCCGACCAGGACGAGGGTGTCCTCGAAGGCGCCGTACTCCTTCAGCCCGTCGACGACCGCCGGGACCAGCGTGTTGTGCGCCCCCGAGAGGATCGAGATGCCGATGACGTCGACGTCCTCCTGGACCGCCGCCTGGACGATCTCCTCGGGCGCGCGGTGGAGGCCGGAGTAGATCACCTCGAAGCCGGCGTCGCGGAAGGCCCGCGTGATGACGTGGGCGCCGCGGTCGTGTCCGTCGAGCCCCACCTTCGCGACGAGACACCGGATGGGCCGCCCCTCGCGACGCTCGCCCGTCTGGTCCGCGCTCATGCCGCTCGCTTTGCCGCCGTGCGGTTTGACTCTAACGGGGTCGAGCGGCCCGTCGCGAGCGGCGGCCTACACGTGCTCGTCGAGGAACTCCACGACCGCCGTGTACGCCTCGACCCGGTTCGCCAGCTTCGTGAACCCGTGGCCCTCGTCGTCGAAGATCAGCTCCCGGACGGGCACGCCCCGCTCGCGCGCCGCCGCCACGACCTGGTGGGCCTCGTCGACCGGCACGCGGGGGTCGTTCGCGCCGTGGAGGACGAAAAGCGGCGCCGCGATCCGGTCCATCCGGTTGATGGGGCTGATCGCCGCCAGGAGCTCGCGGTCCTCCTCGAGCGAGCCGTACTCGGCCTCGCGGAGCGACCGCCGCCACGACCCCGTGTTCTCAAGGAAGGTGACGAAGTTGGCGATGCCGACGACGTCGACGCCGGCCGCCCACACGTCCGGGTAGGTCGTGAGCGCCGCGAGGGTCATGAACCCGCCGTAGGACGCGCCCATCACCGCGATCCGGTCCGGGTCGACCACCGGCTGCTGTGCGAGCCACGCCGCGCCCGCCCGGAGGTCCGCCACCGCGTGCATCCGGCGGTCCACGTCGTCGAGCGCCGCGTAGGCGCGGCCGTAGCCCGCCGACCCGCGCACGTTCGGCTCGAAGACCGCGTAGCCCCGCGAGAGCAGGTACTGAGTCACGGGGGCAAACGAGGGGCGGCGCTGCGACTCGGGGCCGCCGTGCACGTCGACGACGACCGGCGTCCCGCCGGCGGGCGCGTCGTCTGGCACCGACAGGAACGCCGGGATCGAGCGCCCGTCGAACGTCTCGTAGCACACGAGCCCGGGGGCGACGAACGTCTCGCGGGGGACTCCCGCCGTCGCGGCGCGGGTCCACCGCGTCGACTCGCCCGTCGCCGCCTCGACGACGTGGACGTCGGCGTTGTCCCGCCGCCCGGAGACCGAACAGGCGAACCGTTTCCCGTCCGGTCCCCAGTCGACCCCGCCGGCGACCCCCTCGGGGAGCCGCGGCCCGGTCGTCGCGGTCAGCTCGGTCGGCGCGGTCAGCCGGCCGACGGTCAGCTCCGCGTAGCCGTCGACGTTCCGCGAGTAGACGAGCCGCCCCGACTCCCGGGCGACGGCGACCCCGTCGACCTCGTGGTCGCCGCCGTCGACGACGACCTCGTGGGTGCCGTCCGCGACCGCGACCCGCTCGAGCCGGAGCGTGTCGGTCGCCCGGTCGGTCACGACGTACAGCCCCTCGCCGTCGGGTCCCCACTCGACGCCCCCGTACCGGACGTCGCCCTCGTGGGGCGTCAGGTGCTCGCAGTCCCCGGCCGCCGGGTCGAGCACGAACACGTCCTGGTCGAACGACGAGGTCGCCTCGACGAGCGCGAGCCGGTCGCCGTCCGGGCTCCAGCCGGCGACGGAGAACCAGCCGTCGGTCTCGTGGACGCGTCGGGCGGCAGTCCCGCGCTCGTCGCGCCCCTGGACGTACACGTCGAAGGCGGCCTCGTCGCGGCGGTTGGCGGCGAAGGCGAATCGGTCGCCGTCGGGATGCCAGCCGCCCCAGCGGTGTTTCGCCTCGGACCCTCGCGTCAGATCGACCGGCGGACCGCCGTCCGGAGCGAGCAGATACAGCCGGACGCGCTCGTTCCCCCCTTCGTCCATCCCGTAGACCAGCTCGGGTCGCTCGGGCGACCAGTCGACGAAGGTGACGCGCTCGTCGGCGAACGTCCGCTGTACCGGCCACGCCGCCGGCTCGTCGAGCGTCCACACCTGCGGCACGCCGGTCGCGTCGTAGAGGAAGGCGAGCCGGCCGTCGGGGCCGAGCGACGGGGCCGACGCGCTCCGGACGTTGAGGTAGCGCTCCACGTCGAACTCCGGGCCCCCGGCACCGGTCGCATCGTCGGTCATGCCCGCGACTCCGGCCGGGGGAACCAAAGCGTACCGGCTCCGTCGAGTCCGCTACAGCATCCCCTCCTCGCGCATCGCCCCGATCACGTCGTCGACGAGCTCCTCGGCCGTCGCGTACGGGAAGTCCTGGTGGGCGCCGAGGTTGGCCGCGAGCTCCATCGCGGAGAACGACCGGTCGCCGGCCTCGAACGTCGTCGTGGGGCCATCGGGCAGCGCCGGCACGAGGTCCATCTGGTCCTCGACCGGGAAGTCGGCGTCGGCGAACGCGTCGAGGAGCTGTTCGCGGAGTTGTCGCTCGACCGCCTCGTCGCTCATACCGCACGCTTCCCGGCGAGACGCGCAAAAGCGTTCCGAAACCCCCCGATCCCGGTCGACCGGCGGGCGGCGTTCGTCCGGCCGGTGGCCACCGTCGCACAGCCCGACGGGGCCCGTCGAAACCCGTCCCGCCGCGACGTCACCGACTCGGACCCGGCCACCCGACTGCCGCGAACCAGAGGATTCACTACGGCGGGGGCCCCACCCGTCGGTATGAGCGAGAGGACGGTCTCGCGGCGGACGCTCCTCCGGACCGCGGCGGCGGGCGGCGCCGCGGCGGCCGGCGCCTCGGCGTCGGCCGGCACGGCGGCGGCACAGCCATCGTTCGGCGGGTGGATGTCTGACGTCGGCAACTACA
>JBDGTB010000114.1:0-9589 GCA_042217235.1 Haloferacaceae archaeon
ACCCGAATATCCCCTTCGGGGAATCCCACCCCTTTAGGGGTGGGAGGAGGTCAACTGGATGGGCGACGCGAGCGGCATGGTCTCACACGGCTACCTGCTCCCGACGCGCGGCGTCGTCTTCTCCAGCCAGTCCGAGGCCGAGCTGACGGCCCGGGCACAGGCGGACGTCGTCGGCCTCGCCGAACGCGCCGAGGCCGCGGGGTTCGACGGCGCGTGGATCGGCGACAGCGTCCTCGCGAAGCCCCGCTTCGAGCCCCTCGTCACGCTCGCCGCGGTCGCGGCCGCGACCGACGCCATGACGCTCGGTACGGCGGTGTACCTCCCCGGGCTCCGCCACCCCGTCCACGTCGCCCACCAGACGGCGACGCTCGACCGCCTCGCCGGGGGGCGACTGGCGCTCGGGGTCGGCGTCGGCGTCCGGCCGCTCGAGCGCGCCGAGGCCGAGAACCTCGACACCCCCTTCGACCGCCGCGGCGCGCACCTGAACGAGGCGCTCGACGTCGTCGACCGGCTCTGGCGGGGGGAGTCGGTCGACCACGACGGCGACTTCTTCGACCTCGACGACGCGTCGATCGGCTTCGGCCCCCACAGCGAGATCCCGGTGTACGTCGCGTCGGCGGCGCTCGACCCCGCGTCGGGCTTCCCGCGGACGGTCCGCGAGCGGATCACGCGCTTCGGCGGCGGGTGGCTGCCCATCGCGGTGTCGGCCGACACCTACGCCGCCGGACTGGACCACGCCCGCGAGGCGCTCGAGGCGGCCGACCGCGACCCGACCGCCTTCGACCCGGCCTACTACCAGGACGTCGTGATCGCCGACACCGAGGCCGAGGCGATGGCGCGGGCCCGCGAGTTCTACACCGCCTACTACCGGGGCGACCCCGGGCACGACGAGGAGGGGTCGGTGGTCAGCGACGAGGAGATCCGGGCCCGGGGCGCGTTCGGGCCGCCCGAGACCGTCGCGGCCCACCTCGACCGGTACCGCGCGGCGGGCGTCGAGCGGTTCGTCACCCGGTTCGTGACCGACGACCAGCGCGACCAGCTGCGGCGGTTCCGCGAGCTCCTCTGACCGACCCCGGGCCGAGCCGAACGGCCGATGGGTGACCCGGCGGCCGGGTGCGCCACCGCGACCCGCGCCTGCCGGTGTCGTTCGTCCCGACCGATGCTGTCCGCACCTGCCGGTACCGCCCGTGCCTACCGGTACCGCCCGTGCCTACCGGTACCGCCCGCGCCCCTCGACGTCTTCGAGGCGCGTCAGGACCGCGTCGGCCCCGTCCCGGGCGGCGACGTAGCCCTCGCGGGCGGCGTCCCGGAGCGGGTCGGGGTCGTCGACCGTCCCCGCCACCGACTGGTCGAACACGTGGAGGTCCATCGCGTGGTCCTCGACGTGGCGCGAGCGGTAGCCGAGGCCGAAGTCGATGAGGTAGACGCGACCGTCCGTCCCGCCGGCGCCCACGCGGACGTTCCGCGTCGTCGGGTCGCCGTGGACGACGCCCGCGGCGTGACAGCGCGCGAGGTGGGCCCCGACCCGGCGGGCGTGGCGCGCCGGCGACGGGTCGGCGCCGTCGAGCGCCGCCGCGAGGTCGCGGTCGCCGACGCGGGAGAGAACGAGCCGCCCCTCCCGAGGGTCGACGTCGACGACGACCGGCGTCGGGACGCCCTGCCGTCGCGCCTCGCTCGTCAGGCGCGCCTCGCTCCGGGTGCGCTCGCGGCGCAGGCGGTCGTCGAGCGCGGGGTGGCGGTACGCCTTCGGCAGTCGCTCCTTGACGACCCGGTCGCGCTCGATGCGGACGAGCGCCTCCGCGCCGCGCACCTCGGCGGGGTCGCGGGCGGGGCGGCGGGCGACCGACCGGTCGTCGCGCCAGGTGACGGGGACCTCGTCGGGCCGGAAGTCGGGGTCGACCGCCGACTCCTCGATCGGGAGCGTGTCGCCCGCCTCGTACATCCGGGCGCCCAGCACCGCGATCATCCCGGCGTTGTCGCGCAGGAAGCGCGGCTCCGGGGCGTAGAACTCGGCGCCGCGCTCCCCGCACATCGTCCGGAGCATCTCGCGGAGGCGCTCGTTCTGCCCGACGCCGCCGCCGAGGACGAGTTCGTCCGCGCCGGTCAGCGACAGCGCCCGCTCGCTCACCTCCGTCAGCATCGCGAACGTCGTCTCCTGGAGGCCACGGCAGACGTCGGCGACGGGCGTCCCCGCGTCGACGGCGTCCTGGGCGGCGCTGGCGATGCCCGCGAAGGAGAAGTCCATCCCCTTGACGACGTAGGGGAGCTCGACGTACTCGCCCTCGCGCGCCCGCGTTTCGACCTTCGGGCCGCCCGGGTGGGACCAGCCGAGATGTCGGGTGAACTTGTCGATGGCGTTGCCGATCCCGGTGTCCATCGTCTCGCCGAGCACGCGGTAACGCCCGTCGCGGTAGCCGAGCAGGTGGGCGTTGGCGCCGCTGGCGTTCAGGCAGACCGGCGCGTCGAACCCCGACCGGTGGCGGCCGATCTCCAGGTGGGCGACCATGTGGTTGACGCCGACGAGCGGGACGTCGAGCGTCAGCGCGAGCGACCGGGCGGCGGTGCCGACGATCCGCAGGCAGGGCCCGAGCCCGGGGCCGCGGGCAAAGGCGACCGCGTCGACGTCGCCGTCGGCACGGTCGAGCACCGTCGCGACGACGCGCGGGACGGCGTCGCCCATGTGCTCGGCGGCCTCGCGCGGGTGGATGCCGCCGCTCTCGGGCTGGTAGGCGTCGGTCTCGACGAACACGTCGTCGGCGTCGGCGTCGAAGAGCGCGGCGCTCGCCGCCCACGCGGTCCCCTCGATGCCGAGAACCCGCACTTACGCTTCCTCGGCCTCCGCGTCGGCCTCCTCCTCGGCGCTGATCTTGTTGCGCTCCAGCATGTAGTCCTGCTCGACCTCGCGGGCGTCGTCGGGGCTCTCGTACACCTTGGCGTAGCCGACCGTGCGGCGCATCCCGAACTTCGTGTCCAGCTCGTGGACGACGACCTCGGCGGAGTCCTTGTTCAGCTTGGCGGCGAGCGAGTCGCGAACCGACAGACGGGACGGGGTCGCTTCCTCGTGCGTGAGCTCGAATCGCACGTCGGTACGGTGCAACATCGGGTTCTCCTCCTCCTCGGCGATCTCGATCTCCATGGGTCAGTTACCACACATCCCGCCGAAACGGGCAAAAGGATTACGAAGGGCGCGGCGCTCGTCCGGAGCGCCCCGCCCACTCTGTCCGCGCCGTCCCGACTCACGCCGCGTCGAGGAGGGCAAGCGCCACCGCGGCGTCGCCGTCCATCCGGCCGAGCAGGTCCCGCGCCCGGTCGCGCGCGGCCTCGTCGACCCGGACGAGCACCATCCCCTCGCCGGGCTGGCCGTACACGACGCTCCCGCCGAGCGGCGTGACGAGCAGCGCCGGGACGGCGGCGAGGTCCTCCTCGCCGTCGACCCCGACCACGGTCGGTCCCTCGCCGCGGACGGCGTCCCGGAGCGCGACGAGCAGGTCCCGCGAGAGCGTCCCGGCCTCGTTCGTGACCGTCCGGTCGGCGGGCGGGAGCGACGACCGCACCGATTCGGGGGCGGTCGCCCGCTCGGTCAGCCCGTCGACGACGGCGACCCGGGGCTCGTGGCCGGCCTCGAACAGGTGGTGGGCGACGACGTCGCCGACGGCGACGACCGGCTCCCCCGCGTCGGCCAGGAGCGCCGCCGGGTCGTCGTAGACGGGCCCCATCGGCTCCTTCAGCTCCCCCCGGAGGTCGGGCGGGAGCCGGAGCATCTACCTGACCTTCAGCGCGTAGCCGCCCGCCTCCGTGACGTTCATCTCGTCGGCCACCTCCGACTGCTCGGGGTGGGTGATGATGACGTACCCGGCCCAGTCCTCCGTGAGGCTGGAGGAGCCACACGCCTCGCACGTCTGGCGGGTCGGCTCGTTGATCCGGTGACACTCGCGGCAGGCGAGCCGGTCCTCGGCCATCTACTCGCCCTCCGTCGTGGCCTCGCGCGCCTCGCGGTCCTCCTCGAGCCAGCCGTGCTTGCCGAGGCCGGGCTGTTTCGCGGTCAGGCCGATCTTCGAGTCGCGGGGGTTGCGCTCGTCGATGCTCTTGGTGACGACCCGGACCCGCACGGCGTCGTCGACGCCGAGCGTGTGGTTCGATTCCGTGGAGGCGAGCTGCTGGTTCTCGCCGTCGTAGGCGAGATACTCGTCGGAGATCTGCGAGACGTGGAGCAGTCCGTCGACCGGGCCGATGCCGACGAAGGCGCCGAACTCCACCACCTCGACGACCGTCCCGTCGACGACCTCCTGCATGTGGGGGTCGTAGGTGATGGCGTCGAACTCCGCCTCGTAGTACACGCCCGGCCGGTTCGGCAGGACCGTCCCGTCGCCGATGTCGTGGACCTCCGAGACGGAGACGACGCTGCCGACCTCCTCGTCCATGCGCCCCTCGAGCTTGTCCTGGAGCAGGCGCTTGACCCGCTCCGGCGTCACGTCGGCGAGGTGTTTCGGCGGCACCTCGACCGTGTCCTTGAGTCGAACCCGTTTGTACATGTTAAGGTGTGTTGACGGCGAGTTCGTTGCGTCCTCTCAGGCCGGCCACCCGAACGCCGCGGTCGAGCAGTCGGTCGCGCAGCGGGCGGTCGTTCGTGACGACGACGCGGTCGTCGGCGCCGCGCGTGGCGACCTCGACGACGGCGTCGTCGGCGTACGAGGCGTCGGTCTCGACGACGCGACACCGGTCGGCCAGGTCGCGGCCGACCCGGGCCGCCGTCGCCGCCTCGCCCGCACCGTCTGCGAGCCGGTCCAGCTCGGCGACCGCCACCGCCGGCACGACGAGGTCGAGGTCGTCGACCGGCGCGCCGAGCACGCGTTCGAGCTCGTCGAACACGCGCACGTCACACTCGACCGGCATCATCAGCGCGTTCGTGTCGAGCACGACCGTCCCGGTCGCGTTCGCGTCCCTGTCCCCCCCTGTGTGCGTTCGCGTCACTTCAACGTCCCGATGCCGATGAGGCGCCAGCGGGCACCGACGCGCCGGTTGATCGCGATCTTCGTCCCCGGGTCGGCACAGACCGGCCGCTTGAGCGACACCTCCGCCTCCCCGCCGCGGGCGCTCGTCACCGCGCCGACGGTCGTCGCGGTGCCGACGGTGAGCATCAGCGGCTCGCCCGTCGTGATCTCCTCGATCTCGTCCTCGTCGTCGCTGCCGACCACGCGGTCGAGGAGCGTCACGTCCATCTCGAAGCTGTCGTGGACCGGCGGGAGCGTCCCCGGCTCGCCGGCGATCTGGCCGCCGAGCGCGTCGCCTTTCGTCAGCGCCGGGTCCAGCCCCGTGCCGACGCCGAGCAGGCCGCCGGGCCGGGCCGTCTCGACCGGCTGACCGCCGGCCTGGAGCGACCGGACCTCCGTCGTGATCGGTTGGTACTCCGACTCACCGCCCTCCTCGACCTCGCGGCCCGGCCGGAGCTCGAGGTCGTCGCCGACCTCCAGTTTCCCCTGGACGAGGCTGCCGCCGACGACGCCGCCGAGCAGGTCGTCCCGCTCGGTCCCCGGGCGGTTGATGTCGAAGCTCCGGGCGACGTACATCCGCGAGTCGAGGCTCTCGTCGCGCTCTGGCGTGGGGATCGCCTCCTCGACGGCCTGGATGAGGAGGTCCATGTTCACGCCCTGCCCCGCGCTCGTCGGGACGATCGGGGCGTCCTCGGCGACCGTCCCGTCGACGAACTCCTTGATCTGCTGGTAGTGCTCGCGGGCGCGGTCGCGGTCGACGAGGTCGATCTTGTTCTGGGCGATGACGATGTTCTCGACGCCGATGATGTCGAGCGCCATCAGGTGCTCCTCGGTCTGGGCCTGGGGGACGTCCTCCGTCGCCGAGACGACGAGCACCGCGCCGTCCATGATCGCCGCCCCCGAGAGCATCGTCGCCATCAGCGTCTCGTGACCGGGGGCGTCGACGAACGACACCGTGCGGAGCGGTTCGCTCGCGGAGCCGTCCGGACACTCCTCCTCGACGGTGTAACACTCCGGTTCGTCCATCCCCGGACACCGGCGGAACGTGGCGTCCGCGTAGCCCAGCCGGATCGAGATGCCGCGTTTCATCTCCTCGGAGTGCTGGTCCGTCCAGGAGCCGGAGAGCGCCTGTACCAGCGTCGTCTTGCCGTGGTCGACGTGGCCGACGAGTCCGATGTTCACCTCCGGTTGTCGTGTGTCCGTCATATCGGAAGTAATCTCGTCCGTTCTTCGCCCCGAGCGCTTCATAAGCCTACTGTTATGCCCCGACCGACGGGGATATGGCGGCGTCGCCCGTCGGTTCGTGCGTGCTCCGATACGTCACGACCAACCCCGGGAAGGTGCGCGAGGCCCGCGAGTACCTCGACGGCGTCGCCCAGCTGGAGTTCGACTACGCCGAGATCCAGGCCGACACGCTCGTCCCCATCGCCGCCCGCGGCGCCCGCGAGGCGTACCGCCACGCCGGCGAGCCGGTGCTCGTCGACGACGCCGGCCTGTTCGTCGCGGGGTTCGACGGCTTCCCCGGCCCCTACTCCGCGTTCGTCGACGACACGCTCGGCGTCGAGACGGTCGGGCGGCTCTGCGAGCGCGAGCTCGACGCGCCGCGGGAGGCCGCCTTCCGGTGCGTGCTCGCGTACTGCGACGGCGAGGCGTTCGCGGACGACCCGAACGGGGACGGGGGAGTCGACCCGGGGGACCCGCCGGTCCGGTGGTTCGAGGGCGTCGCCCCCGGGCGCATCGTGTCGCCGCGCGGGACGGGCGGGTTCGGCTACGACCCGATCTTCGAACACGACGGGCGGACCTTCGCCGAGATGACGCCGGCCGAGAAAAACGAGGTGTCACACCGCGGCCGGGCGCTGGCGGCGTTCGCGGACTGGTTCGCGGCTGCGGACCGGTAGGGGCTCGCGCCCGCCGCAGGAGCCTCACGCCCGCTGCAGCGTCGACTTGAGCACGCGCCACGCGACGCCCGGGCGGAACAGGCTGGCCGGCGGTCGCTCCAGCATCAGCACGCGCAGGAACGCGTCGCGGAGCGTGCCGTCCGCGTGGACCTTGCGGTTCAGCCTGGCGACGTACCGCCGCACGAGGTCGGCGCCGCGCGGTTTGGGACCGGTCGTCCCCGGGAACCGGAAGTCCGACCCGACCGCCATCGTCCAGGCGATGTCGACGACCGCCCTGCTCGCCGCGTAGAAGCGCGCCGCGAGGCCGTCGAGGCCCGTCGCGAGCGCGTGATGGAGGATCAGGGCCTCGAGCGCGGCCACCGACATCCCCTGCCCGTACAGCGGGTTGAAGCTGGCGACCCCGTCGCCGACGACGATCAGGCCGTCAGGGTGCCGGTCGAGGTCCTCGTAGCGGTGTCGCCTATTGGACGGGAACGGGTACCGTGCGATGGCCCCGGTCGGTTCGTGCCCGTCGAGCAGTCGCTTCACGTCGGGGACGGGAAGGCTCGCCGCGAAGTCGGCGAAGCCGTCGGGGTCGGTCGGCGGACGGTCGCCGTGCACCCCGGCGACGGTCACCACCCAGCGGTCGCCCTCGACGGGGAGGACCCCCGCGGCCCGGGGGTGCGACGGCGGCGGCGTCATGACGAGCGCGCGGCGGTCGTCGGCCGGTCGTCGGACGAGTGCGGTGCTGTACGCCAGCCCGATCCGAACCTCGTCGACCGACGGCGGCGCGTACCCGTGTCGCTCCAGCCAGGCGGGCGTCCGACTCGTTCGCCCGGTGGCGTCGACGACGAGCGTGGCGTCGATCGCGTCCGTGTCCCCCTCGCTCTCGACGACGACGCCCTCGACCGTCGTCGCCGACGCGTCGGTGCGGTAGTCGACGCACCGACAGCCCGACCGGAGGTCGACGCCGTCCAGGGCGGCGACGCGCCGGCGGATCAGCTGTTCGTACAGCGGTCGCGTCGCGGCGTAGTGGGGCAGCGGGCGCGTGCCCTCCGCGAGGAACCCCCCCTCAGCGTAGAACTCGAGGTCCCGCGCGCCGTCGATCTCCAGGCCGCCGGCGGCCAGCAGGTCCGCCCGGTACCCCGGAACAGGTCCTCCAGCGTCGCCCTCCCGGCCTCCAGCATGACGTGGATGTGACGGGACTGGGGAACTCCGCGCCGGGGGACCGGCTCGTCGGGGAGCGGGTCGCGCTCGACGAGCGTGACGCCCTCGAACCCGTCGGCGAGCACTCGTGCCGCGAGCAGGCCGGCGATGCCGCCCCCGACCACGACCGCGTGCCCGCCACGCGGCGACAGCCGGTCGCCGTCGTACCGCGGGACCGTCGCTAGCGTCATGCTCCCCCGGCTAATTCGGGCGACGTGGCATTAACTGTTGACACACCACACGGGCGGGGCGTCCCCGCTCGCCCGGCGGCGACCGCCCCGGCGTCGGTCACGTCCCGCCGGCACGTCCGCCGCGCCTACGCCCGCGGGTCCCGGTCCGGGCCGGGGTACGCCCCGCCGACGGCGTGGGCATAGAGGCTCGCGGGGTCGAACAGCCGGGCGAACGCGTCCGGGGGGCGGACGCTCGTCTCCACCCGGTCGCGGACCGCCGCGCCGGCGCCCGCCGACAGCAGGTCCTCGTCGAGCGCGAGGACGTGCATCGCGCCGCCGCGGAGCGCCGAGGCGAGCGCCGGGTGGTCGCCGGCCGGGTGGGCGACGGGCTCGCGCCACGCCGCGACCCGCGCGCGCCAGTCGCTCGCCAGCGCGCCGTCGGCCAGCTCGCGGACCACCGCCTCGGCGTCGGCGAGGAGCGGGTCGCTCGCGACCAGCGTCGTCCAGGAGTGCTCGCGCAGGCGGTCCAGCGCGTCGCGGCTCGGCCCCCCGACGAGGAGGTCCGCGGCGAGCACGTCGGCGTCCGCGACGACCCGCGTCGGGGCCGGGGTCCGGGGATCAGTCACGGCGTCGTCGGCGTCGCCCGCGTCGCGCCCGTTCGCCCGCACCCGCCGGAGCGCCGCCCGCACGTCCGCGACCGTCGCCTCCTCCCTCGCGGCCCGCTCGAACAGGGTCGCCCACGTCGTCGCCATACCCACGACTCCGTCGCCGGCCACCTCACTCCGTCGGTGCGCGGCGCGCGAGCAGCGCGTGGGCGACCGCGCCGAGGGCGAACGCCGCGCCGACGTTCACGAGCAGGCCACAGACGCCGACGGCGACGGTCAGCGCCGGGGCGTCGGTGTCGCTCGCCGAGTGGCCGAGCTGGAGGGCGACGAGGCCGAGCAGGACGCCGAGGACGGCCGTCGGGAACGCCGTGACGGCCGCGGCGCCGAGCGCGGCGACGAGGTAGCCGGCGCCGAGCAGGCAGTTCGCCCCGCCGGTCCGCGCGCCGAAGGCGTACTTGCCGGCCAGGCCGCCGCTCCCGTGACACATCGGGAGGCCGCCGAGCGGCACCGCGACGAGGTTCATCCCGCCCATGCTCGTCGCGAGCGCGTCGGGCGAGACGTCGGCGTCGAAGTAGTCCGCACACAGCGCCGCGGTGGCGACCGCCGCGTTGCCGACCGTCATCGCGAGCTGGGCGGCGGCGCCGCCGAGCGCGTCCGCGGTGAACGACGGCCACCCGGACGGAAACGCGGCCAGCGCCGGGAGCGCGAGCGCCGGCGCGCCGGTCGAGGCGAGCGCGAGC
>JBDGTB010000062.1:0-9561 GCA_042217235.1 Haloferacaceae archaeon
CCGCCTCGTCCCTCGTCCGGCGGCGACCTCGCGCACGCGCCGGCGCCGGCGGTCGACCGCGGCGCCCGGCGTCAGACCCCCGTGACCGACTGTTCCGCCTCGACGATCCGCTTCGTCGGCTCGTCGAGCTGGACGAGGTGACACAGCGGGTTCCCGGGGTAGACGACCGGGTTCTCCAGCACGCCGACGAGCAGGCCGGTGAAGGGGGCCTCGACGGCGACGTTGTCGTCCTTGAACGGGTTGGTGATGGTGCAGATGCGGTCGCCCTCGTGCACCAGGGAGCCGCGGTCGAAGTGCATGTCGACGATCCCGCCGGCGTCGGCGCGGATCCACGTCTTCTCGTCCTGTCCCGCGATGACCGTCCGCCACCCCGGCCAGTGGACCGCACCGGCAGACTGGAGGCCGTACTCGGCGAACACCGACTCGACGCCGAGGAGCGCCTCGTCGATGAGGCCGCGCTGGAACCGGTGGGCCTCCCCCATCTCGACGGTGATCGTCGGGACCCCCGCGTCGCTGGCCTCCCGTCGGAGCGTCCCCTCGGGGCCGGTGCTGTCGATGATGACGTTCGTGCCGAACGCGTGGGCGAGCCGACTCACCGAGGCGTCGGCCATGTCGGCCCGGGCGTGGAGCATGTTCGTCCGGCCGCGGGTCGAGGTGTGGAAGTCGAGCCCGAAGTCACAGGGGGCGATGAAGTTCCGGTAGATGCTGTTTGCCATCCGCTTCGCGCTCGTGCTGTCTGCCCGCCCCGGGAACGACCGGTTCAGGTCGCGGTCGAGGATCGGCAGGTAGCGCTCCTGGGCGAGGAAGCCGGGGACGTTCAGCACGGGCAGGCAGACGAGCGTACCGGCGAGGTCCGAGAGGTCCCAGTCGTGCGCGACGGTCCGGACCACCTCGATGCCGTTGAGCTCGTCGCCGTGGGCGGCGGCACTCAGGTACGCCGTCGGGCCGTCGCGCTCTCCGTTGACGATCGTCACGGGGATGCGGACCGGGTCGCCGAGATACGTCTCGCTGATGCCGTAGCGGATGTTCTCGGTTTCGCCGGGGTCGACCCGGCCCCCGTCGTACGTGAACGCCCCGTCGTCGGGCATGGCCCCCCTCCACGCCGGACCGTCTTAAGGCCCCTCACTCGCGCCTGCGCAGTCGACGCCCGGGTTCGCTGGTCTCGGCCGTCGCGGGTCGTCGCGGGCCGTCGCGCTCGGTCCCACGGCTGCGTGCGCCCGGAGGGCGACCGGCACGCATTTGCTGGAGGCGACGGCACGGGACGATATGGTACGCGACGACGTTCGCGTGGGCGTCCTCTCCCTGCACAACAGCAAGGAGACGAAGGCGATCCTCAACGCGGTCGAGGACCTCGGCCACACGCCGGTCTGGCTCCGGCGCGAGAACACCGCCGTGACGATCGAGGACAGCGAGGTGACCCTCGAGCCGGAGGTCGACGTGATCGCCAACCGGCTCCTGCTGTCGAACACCGAGGAGCCGGCCGAGGGGCTCGGTCTCGCGAGCACGTTCAACCGCATCAGGCCGATGCTCAACGAGCCCGAGTCGGTGCTCGCGTCGATCCACAAGTTCGCCACCGCGGCGACGCTCGCCGACTGGAACGTTCGCGTGCCCGACGCCCTGCTCGCGCTCTCGAACGACCGGCTGAACCAGGACCGCGCGCGGTTCGGCGACGTCGGCGTCTACAAGACCGCGATCGGGACCCACGGCGGGGGCACCTGGAAGGTCGACCTCACCGAACCGGTGAACCCGCGAGTCGGCAACCGGCAGGCGTTCCTCCAGGAGCTGCTGGAGCGCGACGGGCGGGAGCGCGACCTCCGGGTGTACGTCGTCGACGACCGGATCATCGGCGCGATGTACCGCTACGCACCGGAGGGCGACTGGCGGACGAACGTCGCGCTCGGCGGCGAGGTGGTCGACGCCACCGAGGAGATGCCGGAGGCCGCGGCGGAGACCGCGCTGTACGCGGCCGAGGTGATGGGGCTCGACTACGCCGGGGTCGACCTCGTGCAGGACGCCGACGACGAGTGGTACGTCCTGGAGGTGAACCCGACGGCGGGGTTCAAGGGGCTCTTCCAGGCGACCGGGCGGAGCCCCGCGCCCCACATCGCGCGACTGGCGATCGAGACCGGCGGCGGCGAGGTCGACGGCGACCGCGTGGACGATCTGGCGACGACGCTCGACGACTCGGTCCCCGAGTGCAAGCCGCGGGTGGCGCCCCCGGAGAGCGAGCCGACGCCGCTCATCGGCTACGTCGAGGAGATCCACGTCAGCGGCACGAGCGGGTCCAAGCAGGTCATGGCCAAGTCCGACACCGGCGCGACGCGGACGAGCATCGACACCTCGCTCGCGGCCGAGATCGGCGCCGGCCCGATAAAGAGCATGACGCGGGTCAAGTCGGGGAGCATGAAGTCCGGCAAGGCCCGTCCCGTGGTCGACCTCGTGATCGGCCTCGGGGGGACCCAGCACACCGTGACCGCGAGCGTCGAGGACCGCTCGCACATGGACTACCCCATCCTGCTCGGCCGTGACATCCTCGAACACTACCGCGTGGACGTGCGCCGGCGTGCGGACTCGGACCAGCCCCGCCCCCCGGATTCTGACCAGGCCCGCCCCGACACCGGGGAGGTCGCCCTGGAGGAGTAGCCGTCCGGCCCGCCGGGTCGTCGCGTCGGCCCGACGGCCCCGCTCGCGGCACCGACGGCCGCTCGGCCGACCGTCTCAGGGCACCGACGGCCGCTCGTCGGCCTCGTAGTACGCCCAGAGGTACCGCGTCGCGTGGGACCGACGGGGCCGCCACCGCTCGGCGTGCTCGACCATCGCGTCGCGCTCGTCGTCCGCGTAGCCGTAGAGGTCGGTCATCGCCCGCCGCACGGCGAGGTCGCCGACGGGGAACACGTCCTCGCGGCCGAGGACGAACAGCCGGTACATGTCGGCGCTCCAGTCGCCCAGCCCCCGGACGCCGGTGACCCGCTCGCGGACCTCCTCGGCGGGCGCGTCGGCGAGCGCCGCCCGGCTGACGTCGCCGTCGCGCCACGCCCGCGCCGCGTTCTGCACGTACTCGGCCTTCCGCTCGCCGAGGCCGGCGTCGGCGAGCGCCTCGCGGTCGGCGGCCAGGACCGACTCCGGCGTCACCTCGTCGACGGCGTCGAACAGCCGCTCGCGCACCGCCCGCGCCGCCGCCGTCGACACCGACTGGTTGACGACCGTGACGACGAGCCGCCGGAAGCCGTCGTCGGCCGGTTCGACCGGCCGGGGGCCGAAGTGGTCGACCAGCGCCGCCATCGTCGGGTCCGTCCGGAGGGCGGCCGCCGGGTCGGCGCCCGCGTCCGCGTCCATGGGCGTGGAGACGGCGCCCGACGGCCTTGCCCTTTCGGTTCCGACCCGACCGGGGGACGGCCGCTCCCCGCTCCGCGGGACCGTGAATGGAGGGATTTATGAGTTCGAGGGTCGTCGGACCCGATGCCGACGCGTCGAGAGCCGGCACAGCGGCCGGGTCCGGCGTCGAGCGCACGACCGCTCGGTTGGTGTAGTCCGGCCAATCATTTCGGCCTTTCGAGCCGATGACCGGGGTTCAAATCCCCGACCGAGCATGATTCTGAACGAACGTAGTGAGTGAAGAAGCACGCGCAGGAAGCGGGATCTGAACCACGCGAGACGAGCGTAGCGAGTCTCGCCATCGGGTTCAACTCCCCGACCGAGCACGCGACCCGACGAGCCGGTGCCCGGCTACGCAAGCCACTCGTCGGGTTTCGTGTCGTAGTCGACCTCGCTCGCGGCGATCCGCGCCTCCAGCTCCGGGTCGAGCTCGTGGGTCTCGAAGCGCTCGCCGTCGTAGCGGATGCGCTTGCCGACCTCCTCGGGGGACGGCTCGCGGTTGCGCCGGCGGGCGACCTCGAGGTCGTGGTCGCCGTACTCCTTGACGACCGTCATCAGGTTGACCGGGCGCCCCCACAGCTCGAAGGTCCGCTCGAGCACGCGCTTTGCCTGCTCGACGTCGAGCATCACGCCGTTGTACCGGTGGCCGAGCAGGAGCTCGTTGCGGTTCTCGAAGTTGCCGTCGTACACGTCGACGGTCGGCTTGCCGAAGTTGGTGAAGTTGAGCAGCAGCTTCCGCTTGACGTCCTCGTAGTCGCTCGACGTGACGCGGTAGTCGTCCGTCGACCGGGCGTACTCGTAGGTGAAGTAGTTGTTGTCGCGGACGAACTCCTCGGTGAGGAACGCGTCGACGAACGTCACGTCGTTGTGGCTCTCGCGCACCTCGTACAGCCGCTCCCAGCCGGCCGTCCGGTCGACGGCGTCGACCGCCTCCTCGACGGTCCCATGGCGCGCGTCGTCGAACATGTACCGCGCGATCCGCTCCAGGTCGTCGCGGCCGATCCGGCGCAGGAACCCGCGGTACTGGGGTTTCGTGAGCGAGAAGTGCCGCTCGGCGAGCCCCTCGTAGGTCAGGAGCTTCCAGGGGTAGCGCTCGACGTCGACCTCGCCCGAGCGGGCGCGGTCGACGCCCCCGGGGTCGACGCGGGGGTCGCCCTCGGCGGCCATCGCCGCGAGCTCCTCGAGCCGGTCGGGGCCGGCGGCGGCGACGGCGGGGTGTGGTTCGAGGAGGTCGGCGACCCGGTCGAAGTCGACCGCGTCGTGGAAGTTGCGCCACGTCACCCCCTCGACGCGGAGGAGCTGCTCGGCGACCTCCCGGCGGTTGGCCGTGCTCTCGACGTACTCCCAGAGCTCCCTGCCGAGCTTGTAGGGGTTGAGCCCGGGCGAGCCGAGCACCCGTGACATGTGGTCGGCGTAGGTGAGAAACTCGTCGGCGCCGGCGAACCGCTCGTCGCTCATCATCAGCGACTCCCAGAAGCTGGCCCACCCCTCGTTGAGCACCTTCGTCATCCGCTGGCCGGCGAAGTAGTACGCCTCCCGACGGAGGATCTCGATCACGTCGCGCTGCCAGTCGGCCATCTCGACGGCGCGTTCGGCCGCCGCGTCGTACTGCATCCCGTGGTCGCGGAGGTAGGCGAGCACGTCCCGGCGGGGCTCCTCGGGGTGGGCGTCGGCCGCCGCGTCCTCGCGCTCCGTGACCCACTCCTCGTCGAACACCTGTCGGCGCACCTCGTCGCTGACCGCCAGGTCCTCCAGCCGGTCGGTCAGCGTCGGGGGGTCGGGGTCGTCCGCGTTCCCGCCGGCCCGGACGTACGCCCCGTGCTGGTCGATCGTGTCGGCGAGGCACGTCACGGCGTCGACGAACCGCTCGACCGCCTCGCGGTCGATCTCGGGGTCCTCCATGTACCCCTCGATCGTCTCGGCGTGGCGCTCCAGCATCGCGGTGGCGTCCGGCCCGCGACGGTCCTCCGACCCGGCGCCGTCCCGCTCGCTCGCGCCGGCGCCGCGCCCGGCCGCCGCCCCCCGCCGGTCGCCGCGGAACAGGTCGAACCACCGGTTGTTCGCGAAGAAGTCGGCGTGTGCCTCGACGTGGGTGATCACCGCCTTCTGGTCGGCCAGCGAGTTCGACTCCTGGAGGAACGCGTTCGCGGGGTCGTCGTTGTTGACGATCTCGAACGCCTTCCCCGCCCCCACGCGGTCCCGTTTGCGCTGGCGGTCGTACTGCATCCCCCAGCGCCAGTGTGGGTAGCGCCGCTGGAAGCCGTCGTAGGCGATCAGCTCGTTCATCTCGTCGTGGTCGACGACCCAGTAGTTCACGTCGTACGGCTCCAGCCCGAGCTTGCGGGCGAGCTCACCCGCCTCGCGCACGGGCTCCTCGAGCCGCCCGGCCTCGCGCTGGGCGTCGACCCGGTCGTCCCTCATGCGTTCACCTCCGCGCGCTCGTCACCGGTCTCGGCGTCGGTCGACAGGATCTCGTAGATCGCGTCCACCACGTCGGCCGGCTCGGAGACGTAGGAGACGACCACGTTCGGGTCGTCGCCGAACGCCGACTCGACCTCGTCGGCGTGGGTCGCGTTGATCGCCGTCCCGCCGGGCTGGACCTCGACGTAGGCGTGGCGGTTGGCGTCGATCGCCGCCATCAGCGGCACCACCTTCTCGGTCGTGTCGTTCGAGGAGTTCTCGGAGTCGCCCGCGGCGAGGACGTAGCGGTTCCACTCCCGCCACGGGTAGCGCTCCTCGAGGACCTCGGCGGCCAGCTCGTAGGCCGACGAGACGCGGGTGCCGCCCCCCGATCGGATGCCGAAGAAGTCCTCGCGCTCGACCTCCCAGGCCTCGGCGTCGTGGGCGATGTAGACGAACTCCGCGCGGTCGTACTTCCCCTGGAGGTACCAGTCCAGCGGGGTGAACGTCCGCTCGACGAGCTCGCGTTTCTGCTCGCGCATCGACCCCGAGACGTCGCGGATGTTCACCACGACGACGTTGCGCTCGCGGCGCTCGACCGGCTCGGGGTAGCGGTAGCGCTCGTCCTCCCGGCGGAAGGGCACCGCCCGGAGCCCCTCCCGGCGGATGCGGTCGACCGGTCGCTCGCGCTCGACGTTCGCGGCCATCTCCTCGAAGCTCGCCCAGCGGCCCCGGTCGTCGACCTCGTCCCAGGTCTCCGCGACCCAGGCGCGGGAGACGAGCACGTTCTCGCCGCGCAGCCAGCGGAAGACGTCGTCCGGCGTCGCGTCGGCGACGCGCATCGCCTCGCGGGCGTATGACTCGTCGAAGTCGGTCGCGAGCTTGCGCTTCAGCCCCTGCTTGAAGAACCGCTCGAAGTCGAGCGTGGAGTTCGGCCCCGCGCGGCTGAGCTCCGTGAACTCGCCCTCGACCTCCTCGATCACCTCCTTGCCCTTCGGGTCGAGGTCGAGCCCGAGCTCCTCGTCGAGCTCCTGGGCGAACTCCTCGGGGTCCATCTCGTAGTACTCGTGGTCCGTCCCCGCCTCGCCCGGCTCCTCGCCGTCGTCCCCGTCGTCGCCGGGGTCGACCGGCTGGCCGGGCTCCGGGGCTCCCGCCTCGCCCTGCCCGACGCCGCCCATGTCGCGCCGGTCGTAGGCGAACTCCGGGAGGTCGACGACCTTGATCGGGACCCGGATCGCGTCCGGGCCGCTCCCGCCCAGGTCGCCCCGGCGGATGAACTCGGTCAGGTCCTCGCGGCGCCTCTCGCCCACCTCCCGGAACCGTTCGAGGTCCTCCCTCAGTCCCATTCGTGGCTCACCTCGCGCAGCACCTTGCGGCTGGTCAGCTCGGCCGACGCGGGCGAGTACCCCCGGTCGACGAGGCGGTCGAGCACCTCGCCTTTGATCCGGGCGGTCTCGGTGTCGGCCGGCGGGTCCTCCCACTGTCGCGGGTCGAGGTCGGGAAAGAGCCGCCCGACGTCCGTCCACTCGTGGCTGTCGAGCACCGAGCGGATCACGGGGATCTCGCCGACGTCCACGTCGCGCACCCGGAACCCCTCGTCGCGGTTCTCCCAGGCGAGGCGGTTCAGCGCGGTGACGATCCGGTCGTTCCGAAACGCCTCGACGTCCGCGGACGGCTCGTCGCCGTCGTAGTCGGCGTCCTCGAACCGGCCGAGCTGCTCGGTCTCGAACAGCTTCATCAGCAGCGGGTCCGGGTCGACCCGTCCCCGCTCGGTCTCGACCGCCTCGTCGGTCGACCAGGCGTACACGTGTTCGACGTACTCCTCGACCGTCTCGGTGTCGACGCTCCGCTCGGCGAGCACGGCGTCGAGCACGTCCGCCTCCTGTCGCTCGAAGGCGTACTCCTTCGCGGCGGCGACGCGGTTCTCGTACTCCGCCGCCTCGGCGCGCGAGAACACCGGCGCGTCGTCGAGCCGGGCCGCCATCGCGTCGAGCACGTCGTCCGGCATGAGGACGGACTCGACCGGCAGCTCCGGGTGGGTGCGGGGTCGCTCCGCCGCGAGCAGGTCGGCGACCACGTCCCGCGTGTAGGTGACCGGGACCCCGTTGGCGCCGTCGTCGCCGTCGAAGTCGAACGCGTCGCTCTCGACGCGCTCGTCGCCGTCGCGTATCCAGCCGCGGTCGAACAGGAGCGCCTTCTCCACCAGGTCGACCCCCGGGGGGCAGTCCTCGGCGTCGAGGCGGGTCAGCACGCTGTAGGTCGCCGCCGCGGCGACGGCGTGTGGCGCGAGCTCGCGGTCGACGGTCCCGCCGGCGCCGTCGCGGAGGGTGATCGCGACCGGCTCGCGGATTCGCGCGGCCAGCTCCTCGTAGTCCGCGGCCTCCCACACCGCGGTCTGGTCGGTCAGCTCCCGGCGCAGGAGCTCCGCCTCCAGCGAGAGGTTGGTGAGGTACTCGAACTCGTGGCGGTCGAGCCGGCGCTTGAGCGCCTTCAGCGGGTCCCGGCCGTTCCGGTCGGCGTACTTGTCGAGTTCGACGTCCAGGTCCGGGTTCGAGATGACCACCAGCTGGGTGTCGACGTCCATGCCGAGCGCCCGGTCGAGCTTCACGTGCCCCTCGTCGGGGACGTTGAGCAGCTTCCGCAGCAGGTCGGCGTGCTGGGTGGCGTCCTCGACGACCGTCAGGAGGCCGTTGCCCTGCGAGACGACGCCGTCGTAGCTGAACGCCTGGGGGTTCTTCCGCCCGCGGGAGTCGAGCTCGCGCAGCATGCCGGGCATCCAGGAGCCGACCAGCCGCTCCTTGGGCGTGCCCTCGTCCTCCGAGTGGAGGACGCCGACCCCCCGTCCCACGTCGACGACGTACCGCTTCACCCGGAGGTGTTTCGGGTCGGTGACGGCCGAGAACAGGTCGTCGTGGCCCGCCCGCCGGTAGCGGTCGACCAGCCGCTCGTACGCCTCCCGGGAGAACGGGTCGAGCGACTGGGGGACGCGCGTCGGCAGGTGGTCCTCGCCCGCCGCGTTCAGGTCGGCCAGCAGGTCCTCGCGCACGTCGGGCGGGAAGACCGCGAGCGGGTGGGTCCGGACGGGGCTCTCGTACCAGTCGTCCTCGCGGTCGACCTCGCCGCCGTAGGAGAGCCCGCGGGTGTCCTCGCCGGTCGAGACGTTCCACTCGAGGGTGTAGCGCCGCCCGGCCTCGGTCTTCGAGTACTCGCGGAGGCCGTTTATCAGGCAGCGCTTGAGCTCGGACTTGCCCGTCGCGGTCGGCCCGTCGAACCAGACTATCTTCTCGCCTTTCCCGCGGTCCGCGGCGATGGTGCGGAGGTCCTCGACGAAGCCGTTGAGCGTCGCGGTGTTGCCGAGGATGGCGTGCTCCCCGTCGTTGTGGGGGTCGTCGAAAAAGCGGTAGCGCTCCCGGCGCTCGCCCTCCTCGACGACGGTGCGGGTGCCCGCCGACTCGATCGCCGCGAGCAGGTACTTCGCGGCGCCCGCGGCGATCGAGGGGCGCTCGAACGCCGCCTCGACGTACTCGGCGAGGCTCATCGGCGGCTCGTAGGCGGCCGCGAGCTCCCGGTCGGCGGCGCGGACGTAGTCGCGTCGGCTCATGCCTCCTCGAGTTCGCTCTTTGCCACCTCCGCGCCGGCGAACTCGAGGACCTCCGTGGCCCCCTCGCGCGAGTAGCCCTGGTCGACCAGCGCCTCGACCCACGCGCTGCGCTCCTCGTCGTCGAGCTCGCTCGCGCTCACCAGCGCCGAGAAGTTGATGTTGTGTTTCTTGTCCTCCCAGAGCTT
>JBDGTB010000120.1:0-9310 GCA_042217235.1 Haloferacaceae archaeon
CATCGACGAGCCCCGCACCCAGTTCATGAACTTGTCGAACTTGGTGAGGATGAACGGCGATGAGCCGAACGCGTTGCGGAGCTTGGAGTTGAACCGGTCGTCGGCGCCCGCGATCCGGGCGTCACGGGTCTCGGTCCCCACCTCGCTCGGGTCGGTCACGAACCGTCCGTTCGATTGACTGTCACTCATGGTTCCATCTCGGTCTTGCGGCGGGAGGCGCGCGGGCTCTTGACCCACTCGACCGCGCCGTTCCGCCAGGCCCAGACGAGGCCGACGACGAGCACGCCGATGAACACCAGCATCGGCGCGAGCACCGACGCGAGGCTCGCCCCGTCGGCCAGCGCGGACCGGTAGATGACGGTCCACGGGAAGATGAGGACGGTCTCGACGTCGAAGACGAGGAACAGCAGCGCGACCATGTAGTACTGGATGTTGACCTGTACGCGCGCCGTCCCCGTCGGTACCTCGCCGGACTCGTACGTGGTGCTTTTGCCCTGTTCCGGCACGGTCGGGCGCAGGATCGCCGATACGGCCATCATCCCGAGCGGGATGCCGATGGCGACCACGCCCAGCGCACCGATAGCTATCCATTGGTTCATGCCATGGGCTCTCCTTAGTGAGCGGCGGTTGGGAACGCTCCCCCATAAGCGTTGACTTCCTCGGCGCCGGCGAGATCGGCTATTTCACGCCCCATATCCGCCGTTCTTTCGGAATCGGCTCGCGCGCTACTCGTCGCGGGCCCGAAAGCCCGCCAGCCCGCGGTCGTGGAGCTCGCGGGAGACGGCCGCGACGCCGTCCCGGCGCTCCTCGAGCAGGGCCAGCAGCCGGTCGTCGAGTTCGGGGTGTGCGCGCCCGAGGATCTGGGCGGCCGACAGCCCCGCGTTGTACGACTTGCCCGCGTCCACCGCGACGATTGGCGCCCCCGTCGGCATCCCCACGACCGAGGGGACCGACTTCTCCTGGACCGGCACGCCCACCACCGGCAGCGGGTAGGCGATCGACGCGGTCATGTTCGGCAGGTCGGCCGACTTGCCGCCAGCGCCGGCGACCACGACGTCCAGCCCCCGGTCGGCCGCCGTCTCCGCGTAGGCGTACATCAGGTCCGGCGTCCGGTGGGCGGAGACGACGTAGCTCTCGTAGCTGAAGCGGGCCTCGGGCGGGTCCCCGTACTCCGTCTGCTCGGCGAACCCGAGGTCGTCGAGCGCCTCGTAGGCGCCCGCCATCACGTCGAGGTCCGAGTCCGACCCCATGATGATGCCCACGTCGGGCGTCTCGGTCGCGGCCCGGTCCGCCCCGGCCTGTGCGCGCAGGTCGTCGACGAGCGACTGGACGCTCATGCGCGAGCCGTGGGTCCGCCCCCCGTTATACTCACGGGTCCGCGTCCGACGCCGGCCGGAACGTCAGCCCCTCACGGGCGTCCCGGACGGCCTCGAGCGCGCTCGCGGGGGTCCCGTCCGGGGGCGTCGCGGTCACGTGGCCCATCTTGCGCAGCGGCCGGGCCTCGTCCTTGCCGTACCAGTGGAGGTGCGCGTCCGGCGCGGCCAGCGCCCCCTCGACGCCGCGCAGTTCGGCCGGGCGGGGCGCCTCGACGTCGCCGAGCAGGTTCGCGCTGGCGGTCGGACAGCGGCGCCGCGTCGCGCCGAGCGGCCACCCGAGCGTCGCGCGGACGTGCTGTTCGAACTGCGAGGTGACACAGCCCTCGATCGTCCAGTGGCCGGAGTTGTGCGGGCGGGGCGCCACCTCGTTGAGCAGCACGTCGCCCTCGGCCGTCTCGAACAGTTCGATGCCGAACACGCCGCGGCCGTCGAGCAGGTCGAGCACGTCGCCGGCGACCGCCCGGGCCCGCTCGCGGACCGCCTCGCTCGTCCGGGGGGGCGAGACGGTCTCCCGCAGGATCTCCGCCTCGTGGATCGTCTCCGTGACCGGGAACAGCGCCCGCTCGTCGGCGCCGCGGACGCCGACGACCGCGAGCTCCCGTTCGAACTCGACGAACGCCTCGGCGAGCGCGCCGCCGTCGCCGGCGCCGACCTCGGCCAGCGCGGCCTCGGGGTCGTCGTCCGGGCCGACCGGGCGGTTGCCGCGGCCGTCGTAGCCGCCCGTCCGGGCCTTCAGCATCACCGAGCCGAACTCCTCGACCGCCGCCGCGAGGTCGGCGGCGTCGTCGACCCGGCGGAACGGCGGCGTCGGGACGCCAGCCTCGGCCGCGGCCCGCTTCTCGACGAGCTTGTCGCCCGTCGTCCGCAGCGCGTCGGGGCGGGGGTGGACCGGCGCGTCGACGTCGGCGAGCAGGTCCGGCGCCGCGAGCTCGATCTCGTAGGTGAGCGCGTCCGCGCGAGCGGCCAGGTCCGCGACCGCGTCCGGGTCGTCGAACGCCCCGACGACCTGTTCGCACACCGCGCTCGCGGGGCAGTCGGGCGTCGGGTCGAGGACGACCACCTCCACGCCGAGCGGCGCCGCCGCCTCGGCGAGCATGCGCCCGAGCTGCCCGCCGCCGACGACGCCGAGCGTCGGACCGGGGAGGGTCACTGTCACGGGCGGCGGGAGGACGCGGCGAGCCATAAGCGTTCGCAAGTCGGGATCGGGGACACGGGCGTTCGCACGTCGGGTTTCGGACGCTCAGTCGTCCGCCGCGGCCGACGGCGGGCGGGGGACCGTCACCTCCGGCAGCCCGGCCTCGACCCCCTCGCGCCGGTCCCCGAACTCCCCGGGGAGAACGAGCCGCCCGCCGAGGTCGTCGAGCGGCTCGTCGCTGTCGTAGCCGGGGCCGTCCGTGGCGAGTTCGAACAGCACGCCGCCGGGCTCCCGGAAGTGGACCGAGCGGAACCAGTGGCGGTCGATCCGCCGGGTCGGGCGCACGCCCGCCGAGCGGACGGCCGAGCGCATCGCCGACTGGTCCTCGTCGGTCGGGGTCCGAAAGGCGACGTGGTGGACCGTACCGCCCCCCTGCCGGCCGCCCTCGACCGCCGGCACCACGTCGACGTACGTTCCCACGGGGCCGGCCGCGGCGAAGCGGGTTCGCTCGCCCGTCCGGTCGTCCGGCGTCCGCCCGGTCCCGACCGCCGTCAGTCCCATCGTCCGGAGCAGGTCGGTCGTGGGTGCCGGGTCGGCCAGCCGGAGCGCCACCGAGTGGAACCCGCGGATCGCGGCCGACTCGGGGACGAACGCGGTCCACGGGACGGTGGGGTCGTCCTCGGGGACCTCCACCGCGGCCAGTTCGACCGGCAGGCCGTCGGGGTCGCGGAGTGGGAGGGCGGTCTCCGCGCGCGGCCCGGTGGCGTCTTCTCGCGGGCTCCGCCCGCTCGAACGGTCCGCGGCGCTCCGCTCCGCGCTGCTCGCGTCCGCCGAGTCGCCCCGCGTCCCCCCGCCGAACCGCTCGACCCGGTCGTCGTAGTCGACGCCGTACCGGTCGAACCGCTCCTCCCAGTAGTCGAGGCTACCCGCGGGGACGCGAAAGGCGGTCCGGGCGACCTGCCCGGTGCCGACCGAGCCGCTCGGCATGTCCGCCCACGGGAAGAACGTCACGCTTGTCCCGGGGATCCCCTCGGCGTCCGCGAAGAAGAAGTGGTACGTGCCGGGGTCGTCCTGGTTGACGGAGCGCTTGACGAGCCGGAGGCCGAGCGTCTCCGCCCAGAAGTCGAGTGTCCGTTGCGGGTCGCTCGCGACACACGTCACGTGGTGGATGCCCGGCGTCGGAGTGGGGTCGGTCATCGCCACAGACGAGGGGACGGGTCGCCTTGAACGTCCGCTAACACCGGCGTCACCGGGTTCCGGCGGCGTCACCGCCCCGAAATCGGCGCGTCCGGGTCACGCCACGCCGGCCCGCCGGAGCGCGTCGCGGTCGACGAACACGACGACCCGCTCGCTCCACAGCCGGAAGCGGTGTTCGTGGACCTCGTAGCCGGGGAGCTGGTCCTCCAGCTCGGAGCGGTCCCACGGGTAGGCGACGACGACCGGCGGCGGGTCGGCGGGGAGCGACGCGTCGGGCGCGGTGCTGGTCACCTCGGCGCCGTAGCGCTCGAAGTACCACGGCAGCGGCAGGCGGCTGTGCCAGTTCGGCCCGCCGACGGGGGGCTGGGCCGCGCTCGACTCGTTCGCGACGTACAGCAGCGTGTTCCCGCCGGGGCTCGTCGTTCCGTAGTACAGCACGTCCGGGGCCGGGCCGGCGTCGGTCGCCCGGATCGCCGGGCGGGCGCGCCGGTCGAGCGTCGTCTTCAGGGCGTTCTCCGGCTGGGCGTACTGCAGCAGTTCCCCCTGCGCGTCGCTCGCGCTGTTCATGTACACCGCGTTCGCCCCCGCCACGCCCGAGGCGGCCGCGACCACGAGCAGGGCGGCGACGACCCCGCCCGTGGCGATCGACCCGCGACGCCCGCCGCCGACGGACCACGCCCCAGCCGAATCCCCGGCCGCGTCCCCCGTCGAGGCCGCGACCGCGCGCCGGTAGCAGTAGGCGACGCCGACCGCCGCGGGGACCGCGAGCGGGACGACGGCGTGGACGGTCGCCCACGGCGCGCGGATGTCGGTCGCGATCGGGTAGCCGAGGACGCTGACCGCCCCCCAGTAGGTCGCGAACAGGACGAGGTCGCGGCGCCCCTCGGCGTAGCCCGCGACGACGGCACCGACGGCGGCGAACGCGAGCACCGCCGGCGCGCCGAACGCGAGGGTCTCCAGGTAGTCGTACAGGAAAGGGAGGTACGGGTGGTTCTGGTGGGGGCCGCCGACCCAGGTGCCGACGAACGCCTGCCAGGACCCGAGCGTCGCCTCGGTCACGACGCCCGGCAGGGCGGCGGGGGTCGCGAGCGCGGTCCAGAGCTCCGGACGCGGCGCGTAGAAGAACACGACCACCGCGAGGAAGGCGACGAGCGCTCCGGCGGCGTGGGCGCCGACCCGGGTCGCGCCGGTCTCGACGCCGCCCCCGCCCCACGCGCGGAGTCGGGCCGCGACGCGCCCGGTCCAGTCGGCGAGGACCGCGCGCGGCGACTCGCCGGCCGCCGTCCGGCGGAGGAGCCGGTGGTCGAGCAGGAGCGCCCCGGCGCCCAGAAAGCAGACGACGTACACGAGGGCGTTCTCCTTGGACGCGAACGCGAGCGCGAGCGCGACGGCGCCGGCGTAGACGCCCGCGACGCGGCCGCGGTCCAGCCCGTGGACGGCGAGCGCGAGCGCGACGAACGCGAACGCGCCGACGAGCACGTCGTTTCGCATGAACCGCGAGTAGTACACCAGCACGGGGTTGACCGCGAGCACGACCGCGAGCGCGACCGTCTCGTCGTCGCGCAGGCGGTCCCGGAGGGCGAGCGCCGCGAGCGGGAACAGGCCGCCGACCAGCGCGACGACCAGCCGCGCCGCGAAGTCCGAGGGCGGCAGGACGGCGAACACGTAGTCGTTGACGATCTGGAGGAACGGCCCGTGGACGATGGGACGGTAGTGGAACTGGCCGGTCTCGTGGTAGCGCAGGATCCAGTAGCCGACGCGGCCCTCGTCCCAGTGCATGATCCGCCCGCCGAGGCGGTAGAGACGGAGCGCCAGCGCGAGCGCCGCGACGCCGAGGACGGCGAGCAGGGTCCGGTCGCGTCCCGCCAGCGCCTCGCGGACGGTCGTCATCGACGTTGCGTCGGCCCCCGCCCCTTACGACTCTTGTGTTCGGCCGTCAGTCCGGCCGACCGGCAACGCGCGTCGGTCCGCCCGGCGGGCGACGCACGCTATCGACTCACCGGACCGCGAGCGCGCCCGCGGCGAGCCGCCGGCGGCTCAGTCCATCCCGGTCCCGGGACCGGCGTCGTCGGCCGCGGTCTCGCTCGTCCCACCCCGGTACGTGTCGACCCCGAGGACGGAGTTGAGGGGACACGTCCGCGTGGCCGCGGTGACCGCGAGGACGGCGCCGACCAGGATCGCGAGCGCCGCGAGTACGAGGCCGAGCGTCCCCGCCGCGAGCGTGACGTAGCCGGCCGCGGCCGCGAGGCCGACGACGAGCAACGCCGGCCCGACGACGGCCCGCGCGAGACGGTCGTAGCCGCCAACGTTCTTGTTCATGGTTCGACGTACACGTAGGGCAGGGACGGGAATAAGCCGCGCGGCGATTCTCGGGGCGCGGGAAGATGGCGCGCGACGGTACCGTTCCCCACGACCGCGTCCGCCGAGCGCGTCGCGTCTCGGGGCTGTGCCAGCCACGGGCCGGTCGGCCACGCTCCCGATAGTTCTTTCACGCCACCTCGAAACGCGCCCACCATGACCCGAATCGGGCTGGTGGTGGCGGAGTTCAACGCCGCCGTCACCGAGGAGATGGAGGAGGCGGCGCTGGCGGCCGCGGCCGACCACGACGCCACCGTCGTCGAGACGGTCCGCGTCCCGGGGTCGTACGACGCCCCGCTGGCGGCCGACCGCCTCGCGCGTCGCGACGACGTGGAGGCGGTCGCCGTCGTCGGCGCGATCGTCACCGGCGACACCGACCACGACCAGGTGATCGCCCGCGCCGTCGCCGAGGGACTGACCGACGTGAGCCTCGACCGGGACGTGCCGGTGACGTTCGGGGTGAGCGGCCCGGGGATGAGCGGCGCCGAGGCGCGCGAGCGCGTCGACAAGGGAGCGGAAGCGGTAAGCGCCGCCGTCGAGATGGTGGGGACGCTACCATGAAACGCGACTTCGCGGCACGCGTCGAACGGGTCGAACCGAGCGCGACGCTCGCGATCGGCGACAAGGCGGCCGAGTTGGAGGCGTCGGGCGTCGACGTCGCCGACCTCTCCCAGGGCGAGCCCGACTTCCCCACCCCCGAGAACGTCGTCGCGGCCGGCAAGGAGGCGATGGACGCGGGCCACACCGGCTACACCCCCTCGAAGGGCATCCCCTCGCTCCGCGAGGCCATCGCCGGGAAGCTCCGGGACGACGGCGTCCCCTGCGAGCCCGGGAACGTCGTCGTCACGCCCGGCGGCAAGCAGGCGCTGTTCGAGACGTTCCAGACCCTCGTCGACGACGGCGACGAGGTGGTGCTGCTCGACCCCGCGTGGGTCTCCTACGAGGCGATGGCGAAGCTCGCCGGCGCCGACCTGACGCGCGTCGACCTGTCGCCCCACGGCTTCCAGCTCGAGCCCGCGCTCGACGAGCTTGCGGCGGCGGTGAGCGACGAGACGACGCTGCTGGTCGTCAACTCGCCGAACAACCCGACCGGAGCGGTGTACAGCGACGCCGCGCTGGAGGGCGTTCGCGACCTGGCCGTCGAGCACGACGTGACCGTGATCTCCGACGAGATCTACGAGCAGATCACCTACGGCGTCGAGCCGACCTCGCTCGGGTCGCTCGACGGGATGGCGGACCGAACGGTCACGGTCAACGGGTTCTCGAAGGCCTACTCGATGACCGGCTGGCGGCTCGGCTACTTCGCCGCGCCCGAGGAGGTCGTCGCCCAGGCGGGGAAGGTCCACTCCCACTCCGTCTCGTGTGCGACGAACTTCGTCCAGCACGCGGGCGTCGAGGCGCTCGGGAACACCGAGCGCGCGGTCGCGGAGATGGTCGAGGCCTTCGAGGAGCGCCGCGACATGCTCGTCGACCTGTTCGCCGACCACGGCGTCGACGTGAACGTCGGCGACGGCGCGTTCTACATGATGATCCCCGTCGACGAGGACGACCAGGCGTGGTGCGAGACGGCGATCGAGGAGGCCCACGTCGCCATCGTGCCGGGCAGCGCGTTCGGCACGCCGGGGTACGCCCGCCTCTCCTACGCGACCGACGAGGCGACCCTCCGCGAGGGCGTCTCGCGGCTGGCCGAGGCGGACCTGCTCTGAACCGGCGGGGCGGCCGGCGACGACCGCGCGCCGCTACCGGCCGGTCACCCGCGAAAGAGGTTGACGATCTCGTCCTCGACCGGCGGTTCGACGGCGACCGTGTACGTTCGCCCCGGTTCGAGGACCGTCTCGGCCGTGGCGATCTCGTTGGCGTGGACGTCCGTCACCACGACGCTCCCCCTCGGGAGGGCGACGTCGGCGGGCGAGCGGCCGGCGACGGGCGCGTCCTCCGCGACCGTGATCTCGAGCACCTCGACGTCGCCGCTCACGTCGACGAGGGCCCGCACGTCCCCCTCGATGGCGTTTGCGGCCAGGCGAGCGCCGGCCCGCTCGGGGTACACCACCTCGTCGACGAACTCGCGGTACTCCTCGTGCTCGCCCTCCGTTGCCCGCATGACCGTGCGGAGTCCGTCGCCGAGCCGGTCGGCGAGCAGGCAGATGGAGAGGTTCGCCCCCTCGCTGGCCGTGAGCGCGATCACCGCGTCCGCGCGGTCCAGGCCGGCCTGCCGGAGGACGCCCGGCTCCGTGGCGTCGCCCTCGATCACCGTCGCGACGTAGGCGTCGCTCAGCGACTCGCACCGCTCCGGGTCGCGCTCGACGACGACGACGTCGTGGCCCCGGCCGTCTATCAGCTCGGCGGTGCGCGCGCCGACCCGTCCCCCGCCGGCGACGACGACACGCAGGCTGCGCTTGCTCATGTGCCGGCCGTTCGACACCCCGTCGCCTATCGGTTTCGGTGTCCGGCCCGCCGTCGACCCGGTCAGTCGTCCTCGGCGGCCGGGGCGGCGTCGCCGGCGTCGGTCCCCGACGGGGCCGGCGCGCCGACCCGGTCGAGGCCGACGTAGGCGACGACGCCGACCACCACCCACGCGCCGCTGAGCGCGAGCGCGATCGGGTCCGTCCGGACGAGGTAGACGACGAGGACGACCGTCAGCCCGAGGTTCAGGACGATCCCGAGTATCGGCGGGACGGGGTAGAAGGGGATCTCGTACGGCCGGGTCATGTTCGGGCGCTCGCGGCGGAGCTTGATCACGGCGCCGTTGACGACGACGAAGGAGAGCAGGAAGAAGAGACTCGACATGTTGCCCGCGCTCTCGGTGGGGAGCACGACCGAGCCCAGCATCACCACCGCGCTCGCGAGGATGGCCGCGAACGGCGTCCCGAACCGGTGGTGGATCTGGCCGATCCGGGGGAGCAGCTGCCCCTCCCGCCCCATCGAGAACGCCACCCGCGAGGAGGCGATGACGACGGCGTTCAGCGCCGTGAGCGTCGAGAAGACGGCCCCGAAGACGATCACCGCGCCGCCGTTCCGGATCACCGGCAGGCCGGTCGGCATGAACGACGTGGCGGCCGCGGCGATGCCGGCCTCGCCGGCGGCCGCGAGTTCGGACGCGCCGAGCGTGCCGATCGCCACGCCGACGACCGCGAGGTAGACGACGACGGTCGCCGCGAGGCTGACGAAGATCGCCTTCGGGATGTTCTCCCGCGGGTTCTCGACCTCCTCGGTGACGGTCGTGATGAGGTCGTACCCCTCGAAG
>JBDGTB010000116.1:0-8950 GCA_042217235.1 Haloferacaceae archaeon
GCCGGTCGCGGCCACGAGCGCCGCGGCGCTTCCCATGGCGAAGACGGCGTACAGCGTCGGCCGGCCGACGGCCTGCGCGGCGAAGAGCGCGGCGGCCTGCACGACGAGGACCGCGGCGACCGCGGCGCCGCGACCGGCCGCGGCCGTCACGCCCCCGTCGACGAGCCGTCCGTCGGCCGTCTCGGTCACGCGGACCACCCCGTGACGAGCGCGACGGGGGCGGTCGCGACGCGTCCGGGCGAGGTCACGCCCATGGAGGCCACCGGTCGGCGCGACCCTTCGTCCTTGGGATCACTCGGGGTTCAGCGCCAGCGGACCGAGAGTCTCCTTCGCCTCGGCGTGCTGCATCACGCGCTCGGGGACGGCGCCCTCGCCGCTCGACGGGACGACGATGGGGTCGACCGGCTGGAGCCCCTTGTTCCGGAGGATCTCCCGGCCGGGCTCGGTGGCGAAGTACTCGACCCACGCGGCGCCGGCCTCGGGGTTGCGCGCGACGCTCGGGACGGTCATCCCGTAGGCGATCGGCGCGCCCGTGAACGTGCCGCTGTCGGTCTCGACTTTCGCCTTCGCGTAGTGTTCCGCGTACTTCGTCGTCGCCTTCGAGAGGTCGACCTCGGGCTGGAGGTCGATGGACGGCATCCCCGAGGTGCTCGCGAGCGACTGGTAGTAGATGGCGTAGTCGAGCTTCCCCGACTTCAGCTGGCCCGTGAGCTTCGTCTCCGTCCCCGTGGGAACCGTCGAGTTCGCGCGGAGCGTCTCGTAGGTGGCCTGGTCGTACAGCTTGCTCCCCTCGAACGTCTTCGCCCCGAGCTGCTGGGTCATCACGGCGCGGTAGCCGCCGGGGTCGACCGCCGGGTCGGCGTGACCGATCGTGACGTCGTCGCGAGAGAGCACCTCCCACCAGTTGTCCTTCGAGATGTCGCCCGCGCCCGTCGAGTCCTCGCGGTACTGGATCGACATCGCGTTCGTCTGGAAGATGCAGTACCAGTCCCCGTACTCCGGCAGGACGCGGTTCCGGATGAGCCGGAAGTCGGAGACGCCGAGCACGTCCGACCTCCGGCCCTGCTGGGTGATCTTCTGGGTCGAGGCGACCGACCCCTTCGCCTCCCGGTTCACCCGCACGCCGTACTCGTCCTCGAACTTCGGCTCCGCGGCCGAGAACGGCGGCGCGAGGCTCCCGGCGTGGAAGATCGTCATCGACCCGCTCACCGACGAGGCGGAGCCGGTCGTCGTGCTCCCGCCCGACCCGGCCCCGGCGGTCGTCGTGCTCCCGCCCGACCCCGACTCGGTCGTCCCGCCGCCCGACGAGCCCGACTCGGTCGTCCCGTCGCCGCTCCCGCCGCCCGTACAGCCGGCGAGCCCGGCGACCGCGGCGCCCGTCGCCGCGAGGAACGCGCGCCGGCTCCGCCCGCCAGTCCGTTGTTCCGTCATGGACACATCGACCCTCCCGATGCGGCACAATAAGTGTTTTGCCAGCGCCGCGAGCAGGCTGGGACGTGGACGAACGAGTCGCGGCGAGCCTGCAGGTCGGCGACGTCACCGTCGACGCGACCGACGCGGCGCTCCTGCGGGCCGTCGCCGAGGAGGGGTCGGTCAGCGGGGCCGCAGAGCGGCTGGGCCGGTCGCGCTCCCGGGCGCTGCGCCGGCTGGAGCGGATCGAGGCGGCGACGGGGACGCTGGTCGAACGGCGACGGGGCGGCGCCGGCGGCGGCGGGAGCCGGCTGACCGACGAGGGACGGGCGCTGCTCGCGCGGTTCGACCGCCTGCGGGCCGCGCTCTCGGGCACGGCCGCCGCGCCGGAGGCGGTGCTCGCCGGCGAGGTGACCGCCGTCGACGGCGAGACCGCCGCGGTCACGACGGCGGCCGGACCGGTCCGTGCCCTGCTCGTCGACGGCGAGGGCGTCGGACCGGGCGACGAGGTGCAGGTCAGCCTCCGCGCCGACGCGGTGACGCTGCACGACCCCGCCGACGCCCCGCCGGGCGGGGCGACCAGCGCCCGCAACCGGTTCGCGGGCGAGGTGACCGAGGTGGACCGCGGGGAGGCGGTCGCCCGCGCGCGGGTCGACGTCGGCGCCGAGGAGCCGCTGGTGGCGCTGGTCACGGCCGAGAGCGTCGAGCGCCTCGGGCTCGAGCCGGGGCGCGCCGTCGTCGCCTCGTTCAAGGCGACGGCGACGCGCGCGACGCCGCTGTAGAAAACGGGGCGGCCGGCCTACAGGTCCGCGACGAGGTCTTTCAGCTCAGCCTGCACGTCGGGGTCCTCGACCGGGCGGTGGGGCCGCCGGACGCGTCCGGCGGGCGCGTCGCGCTGGCGCATCGCGTACTTCAGCCCCGGGATGGAGTGTTTCGCGGTGATCGCCTTGTTCAAGGCGACGAGGTCGGCGTTCAGCGCCTGGGCGCCCTCGCGGTCGCCCGAGCGGTGGCGCTCGTAGATCTCCGCGGCCGCGGCGGGCGCGACGTTCGACAGCGCCAGCACGCCGCCGTCGGCGCCGGCGTCGAGGGCGGGCGCGAGGACGCTCCCGCTCCCGACGAACAGGTCGAAGTCGGCGTCGGCGGTCGCCCGCCGCTCCAGCGTGAACGCCTCGATGTCGCCGCTGGAGTCTTTCATGCCGGCGATGTTCGGGTGGTCGGCGAGCCGGCCGACCAGTTCGGGGGAGAGCTTCGTCCCCGTGTACGCCGGCACGCTGTAGAGGTAGATCGGGATGTCGGCCACGTCCGCGAGGTCGCGGTAGTACGCCTCCAGGGTCTCCTCGTCGTGGGAGTAGTAGAAGGGCGTCACGACGAGCGCGGCGTCGGCGCCGGCGGCGGCGGCGCGGGCGGTCGCCTCGCGGGTCTCCTCGAACCCGGGGCTCCCCGTGCCGGCGAGCACCGGGACGTCGGCCGCCTCGCAGACGACCTCGACGACGTGGGCGCGCTCGGCGGCGGTCATCAGCTCCGCCTCGCTGTTCGAGCCACACGGGGTGATGAAGTCCACGCCGCGCTCCTCGACCCAGTCGACGAGTCGCCGGAGCGCCGGTTCGTCCACCTCGCCGTCCGCGTCGAACGGCGTCACGAGCGGGGGGCCAGTTCCCTCCATGCGCGCACTCTCGGTCGCCCCCCGGATGACTCTTGGCATCCCGGCGGAACGCGCCGCGCAGTCGACTGCGGGCGCGCGATCTCGGTCACACGCTCGTCTGACGCGGATTTAAGTCCCGAGCCACGATGGGTTGACCTGGGCGCGCTCAAGACGGCTTCAGTTCCCATCCTCCCCCACCCAGCGCGCCCGACGGACACCGACGGGCAACTCGCAGCGGCGCCGTCGACCCGTTCCCCCGGCGCCGTCTTCGAGGGTGGTCGGGGACTTATGTTCCTGCTCCCCCGGCGGACGGGCATGCGCGTGCTCTCCGACGCCGACGTGGCCGACCTGCTCGACCTGGCGGAGCTCCTGCCGGTCGTCGAGACGGCGTTCGTCCGTCAGGGCCGCGGCGAGGTCGAGCGACCGGACCGCCCGCATTTCCCCGTCGGGACGGGGCTCGACCCGGACCGGCCGGACGAGCCGCTCGGAACCGGCCTCGTGATGCCCGCGTACGTCCACGGCGAGCGCCACTACGCGACGAAGCTCGTCGGGGTCCACGGGGGCAACCCCGACCGCGGCCTGCCGACCGTCACCGCCCAGGTCGTCCTGAACGAGGCGGCGACGGGCCGCCCGGTCGCGTTCCTCCACGGGACGCGGCTCACCGCCGCCCGAACGGGCTGCATCGGGGGGCTCGCGGCCCGCGAGTTCGCCGCCCGCCCCGCGACGGTCGGCGTGCTCGGCGCCGGCACCCAGGCCCGCTGGCAGGTCCGGGCGATGGCCGCGGCGACCGACGTCGAGCGCGTCCGCGTCCACTCGCCGAGCGACTCGCGGCGCGCGCTCGCCCGGGAGCTCGCCGGCGAGCTGGGGCACCCGGTCGACCCGGTCGCGGCGCCGCGGGACGCCGTCGCCGACGCCGACGTGGTCGTGACGGCGACGACGAGCGACGAGCCCACCTTCCCGGCCGACGCGCTCGCGGACGGGACGCTCGTCGTCGCCGTCGGCGCCTACGAGCCGTCGGCACAGGAGGTGCCCGCGGGCGCCTTCGACCGCGCCGCCCACCTCTTCGCGGACGTGCCCGAGGAGGTCGCCCGGATCGGCGACGTGCTCGCCGCGGACGTCGACCCCGACCGGCTCGTCCCGCTCGCGGCCGCCCTCGACGGGCGCTACGAGCGGACGGTCGAGCCGGCGGACGTGGTGCTGGTCGAGAGCGTCGGCACGGCCGTCCTCGACGCGGCGGTCGCGGCGCACGTCTACGAGGCCGCCGTCGACGCCGACGTCGGCGCCGTCGTCGACGGCTAGGCCGTCAGACGCATATGGACGGCCGCCGAATCTCGCCCCGCCATGCGCCTGCCATCCACGACCACGCCGGAGGGAGTCTTCCAGTACCTCGTCGCCTTCATCGTCGCCACTGGACTGTTCTTCCTCGTGCTGTTCTGGGCCGGCGTCTGGAGCGGATGAGCGCGGACGCACGGTCGGTGGTCGTTGTCAGCGGCCGCCAGTCCCGCCGCGGCCCGACCGTCGCCACGACCCGCCGAGCCGGAGTTACGCATCCAGAGACGTTCGTAAACTCTCTACGCGGAGTAAAAACGTTCTTAAACGGTCGCTGAACGGTCGTGAAGGGTGTTCGGTCCGGGTGAATCCGACTAAAGACGACACAACGAACGTCCCGGTATAGGTAGGGGGGCGTCGTACGGACAGGAGGAGCCAGACACCATGTCCGTCGCCGACCCCACCCCCGCCGAGTTGGCTCGTACCGCCACCGAGACGCTTCCAGCCCCCCGTCACCTCCACGCGCTGCTCGCCGCGCTCGTCGCCCTCGTCCGGGCCGTGGCGTTCTGGGTCGCGGCCCTCGTCCCCCTGGCGTACCTCCCCCTGCTCGCGACCGGCGTCGTCGCCGAGCACCCCCTCGGCTTCCTCGGCGTCGCCGCGGCCAACGGCCTGGCGTTCGTCGTCGGACACGCCCACGACCCGCTGGCCTGACCCGCCGCCCGCGGCTGGCTCCGCGGCCCCGCATCCGTCGTTCCGGTCCGGCCGGTTCGCTCGCCCGCCGCCGCCGTTCGTCGCCATCCACGCGCTCGTCGCCGCACTCTCGTTCTCCACGGCGCACGTCGCGCCCCAGCGCTTTTCGTCGGCGACCGCCTGATCCCCGCGCATGACGGTCGAGACGCTCGACCGGATCGAGGGACTGGTCCACGCCGACACGCAGGTCCACGACGACCGGGTCGACCTCACGGCGTCGTCGGTGTACCGAGTCGCCGAGGCCGGGCGCGTCGACTTCGGCGGCGGCGAACTCGCGGACGCCTCGCTCGCTCCCGTCGACACGGAGCGCCGGAACCCGGCGGACGACTACGGGTGGTGGAACCTCGCGCCCGGCGGCTACCTCGTCGCGTTCAACGAGACCCTCGGGGGCGACGAGCCGGTCCGCGTGGAGCCGCGCCGGGCGGTGACGGCCCGCGGCGGGTCGCTCCCCTCGGTGACGACGCGGTCGTTCGACCCCCTGCCGCTCACCGTCGCCGACACCGCGGGGAGCGACGTCGGGCTCCGGATCAAGGAGAACGCGCGGGTGGCGACGGTCCGGCGGGGCTGAACCCGCCCGCCGACGGCCACCGGCCCCGGGTCAGGGCGCGTACGTGCCCCGGAGCAGCGCCTCGTCGAGGACGTGGCCCTCGGCGGCGGCGCGCAGGTCGTCGGCGTCGGCCGACGCCGGCAGGTCGAGGTCGGCGTCGAGCGCGTACAGCTCGAAGCGGTAGGTGTGCTCGCCGTCCGGCGGGTTCGGCCCGCCGTACCCCGGCTCGCCGTAGTCGTTCTGCCCCTCCGAGGCGCCGACCGACGCCGGGGACCAGCCGGCCGGGATCTCGGTCGCGTCCGGGGGGACGTTCCAGACGACCCAGTGGTCCCAGACCTTCCCCGCCGGCTCGACCGCGTCGGGGTCGTCCATCACGAGCGCCAGCGACGCCGCGTCGTCCGGCACGCCGGCGACCCCGAGCGGCGGGTTGACGTCGCGTTCGGTGTAGCCGTACTCCCGCGGGATCGGCCCGCCGTCGTCGAACGCCGGGCTGGTGAGTTCGAGCGCCATCGCCCCTCGATCCGGGTCCGAGCGTTGTGACTCTGACGGCGGCGAGCGCTCGCCGTCGGTTCCCGGCGACGTCACTCACCGGCGTTCGAGACGTGCGCCGTCCGGGAATTGAACCGTCGGGAGACGGTCGCCCTCGCGTCGTTCGGACGCTGCGACTCCCGGGGTTAAACTGTCCTCCGGCGACGTCACTCACCGGCGTTCGAGACGTGCGCCGTCCGGGAATTGAACCCGGGCTACGAGCTTGGGAAGCTCGTGTCCTACCACTGGACCAACGGCGCTCGTTGAGCCGGCGCCCGACGCCACACGGACCGGGCGCACGGGGCGGGCTACTCCGGCGCCACACTTGAGAATGTCGCTTCGCCGGGCGATGACCGCGCGTCCAGTTTCGCGCCGCGTCGGGTGGGGTTATGTGACTCGCGGGTCAAGGGGCGGGCGATGAGTGCGACGCAGTCGGTTCTCACCGACGGGGCACCGCTCGACCTCCGACTCGCCGAGGACGAACTCGCGGCGACCCGCGAGCGGATCACCACCTTCGTCGAGGAGACGGTGGCGGCCGCCGGCGCCGACGGCGCCGTCGTCGGCCTCTCGGGCGGCATCGACAGCACCACGGTCGCGTACCTCGCCGTCGAGGCGCTCGGCGCCGACCGCGTCCACGGGCTGGTGATGCCAAGCGAGGTCAACGCCGACGAGAACATGAGCGACGCCGAGCGCGTCGCCGACGATCTCGGCGTGCGATGCGACGTGCTGGACATCGACCCGGTCGTCGAGGCGGCGCTCGACGTCGCGCCCGACGAGCCCGCGGCCGACGCGGAGCGCGGCGAGCGCGTCGTCAGCGACCGGCTCCGAACCGCCACCGGGAACGTCCGCGTGCGGGCCCGAGCCGTGCTCAACTACTTCGTCGCCAACGCGGAGAACCGCGTGGTGCTCGGCACCGGCAACCGGAGCGAGACGCTCACGGGCTATTTCACGAAGTACGGCGACGGCGCGGTCGACTGCAACCCGATCGGCAACCTGTACAAACAGCAGGTCCGCCAGCTCGCGGCCGACCTCGGCGTCCCGCGGGACCTCGTGATGAAAACGCCCTCCGCCGAGATGTGGGAGGGCCAGACCGACGAGGCCGAGATGGGCGTCGGCTACGACACGCTCGACGCCATCCTCGCGCTCCACGTCGACGGGCCGCTCTCGGCGGCCGCGACCGTCCGCGCGCTCGACGGCGTCGACCACGGCCACGTCGAGCGCGTCGACGAGCTCTACCGGACGAGCGAGCACAAGCGGAGCCTGCCGCCGGCCCCCGAGCTGCCCGTCTGAACGGTCCCCGTCGGTCGCCGGCCGGACCGGTTCCGCCGACCGGCACGGACCGAGCTCCGTCGGCGGGGCCCGCGCGACCGGCCCGACGCGGTCGGTCCGCGTCCCGGTGGCCGTCCCCGTGGTGACGGCGGTTGGCGGACCTCGCGTCCCCGCCGCCCCGCCGGCCCGCGCCCGCGGTTTCCAAAGGTCTTTGCCCCTGCCGCGGCTACCGAACGTCGATGGACGACGCCGTGCGCGCCCGCGAGGCAACGCGGGAGGCGCTCGCCGACATCGAGCCCCCCGACCTGCGCTCGACGCTCGACGGTCACGTCACCGACGCCTCGATGACGCCCGCCGCGCTGACGGTCGTCTGTGCGCGCGCGCTCGACGCCGGCTCGGAGGGTCCGGGACTCCACGAGCGGGCCGCCGGCGTCCAGCTGATCTACGAGGGGCTGCGCCTCACCCGGCGACTCGTTCACGACGAGCCGTGGGCGTCCGGGGACGGCTCGCCGCCGTCCGCCGACGTTCCCGCCGACCTCGAGATCCTCGCGGCAGACGTGCTCGTCTCGCGGGGGTTCTACCTGCTCGCGCGGACCGAGGCCGCGGGGCGGGCCGTGGAGGTGGTCCGCGCGTTCGGCCGCGACCAGACGGGCCGCGCGGACGCGCCTGACCCGGACGCGCGCGACCGCGAGCTGGAGGCCGACGTCCTCGCGCTCGCCGTCGCCGCCGGGGCGACCGCGGCGGGCGAGGAGCCACGGCAGTCGCTCGTCGCGTACGCGAGCGCGCTCGGCCGTCGGCTCGGGGACGGGTTCCCCCCCGCCGCGACCGCCCTCGACGCCGAGGAGCGCGACCGCCTGACCGCGGTCGCGACGGGCGAACGGGAGTTCGACGCCGGGAGCGACGGCGACGCGGTCCCCGGTCGGACGGCGACCCGCGAATCGTAATACCTAAAGACGACTCCGCGCAATCTCCGGTCGCGCCTGGGTAGCTTAGCGGTAAAGCGCGTCCTTGGTAAGGACGAGAGCCCGGGTTCAAATCCCGGCCTAGGCTCTTTCCTCCGTACACTCCTTGTACGCACACTTTTATGGCTACACTCGTCTGAACGAAACCCGTTCAAGATTCGCTTCTCTCGCTAAACAGGGCATCCCTCGCCCTGACATCCTCCCACGGCTAAAGCCGTGGGGGTCCCCCACTGGGGATTGAATCCACGACTAGCGGGAGGTTCGCAGGTTCGTCGTCGCGTTGGACGATGACCTGCGTTTCGGGCTGTGCCAGTACAGCCCCCGCCTCGGACAGCGGTTTCGAGAACTTGCCCAAGGCTCGTTTGCCGATGTTCAGCGCACCGTTCTTGTCGGCGTTGTCGTCCAACCCACACTCGGGACACTCGAAGCGTCCCTGCGTCTCACGGATACCCTCACAGGCACACCGATTGCAGGTCTTCGACGTGTCGTATTCTTCGACCAACTGTACGTCGATGCCTGCGTCGTGGGCTTTGTACTCGATGTAGTTGAGCAGGCGGGCGAACGGCATCTTGT
>JBDGTB010000123.1:0-8895 GCA_042217235.1 Haloferacaceae archaeon
TCGGCGAGGAGTACACCGACAGCTTCCGCTCGAAGGTGATCTACAACGTCGACCGGCTCGGCCCCGGCGGGAAGGGGTACATCGAGCAGGAGTCCCACGGCAAGTCCCACCGGACCCGGCTCTCGCGGATCGGGGAGCTGTGGGTCCGCGCCCACGCGGACGGGAGCTGACGACCCCGCGGCCCCTGTGTCGCCGTACTCGGGCGTGCCGGCCTCACAGCGAGAGCCCGCGCGCCTCGTCGCTCGGCACGAGCGGGCTCCGGGGCAGGTCGCCGGCCACCTCGGGGTCGTTGTACACCCCGGGCGCCACGTCGTTCGGCCCGTCGGGGTAGAAGACCGACGCGAGCGCCTGGACGTGCTCGCGCCCGACGTCGAGCTCGAACTGGCCGCCACCGTACAGGGCGACGTCCCGGTCCTCGGCGTACTCGATGCAGTCGAGCAGCGACGCCACCGTGCCGAAGCGCGACGGCTTCACGTTGAGCCAGCGCGGCGGGAACGGGAGCGCCTCCACGGACGCGACGCCCGTGATCGGAGCGTCCCAGGACGCCCGATCGCGGGCGCGGTCGACGACCGGCTCGGTGTCGTCGGTCAGCGCTGGGTCCTCGACCACGGCGTCCGGGAAGCCGTCGACGACGCGCTCGTACAGCGTCGGGTCGGGGTCCTGGTCCACCGTGGTCCCGCTGTACTGCCCCTTGAGGTCGAGCACGCGCACGGCGTCGGTCGCGGCGAGCTCGGCGACGAGGTCGTCCGTCCAGTCGCTCGTCGGGTCGAGCTTCAGCTCGAGGTCCGGGTTCCGCGCCAGCAGCGCGTGCACCCGGTCGGCCGAGGGCGGCCCGTCGTCGTCCGTCCCCTCCTCGACGGCGTCGAGCCGCGTGCTCGCGACGAAGCGAACCGGGTCGCGCTCGCGCCCGAGCGCCGCGGCCAGGTCCGTGTCGGCCTGCCGGAGCGCGAGGTCGAGCGCCGCGCTCTCGTAGGCCCAGCGGCGGTAGTGGCGCGACGACTCGCGCTCCGGCGGGCCGGCCGGGAACAGGTCGACGTCGTCGAGGTGCGCGGAGAACTCGTCGAAGGTGTCGCCGTCGAAGCCGTCGCCGGTCGGCGCGAGCGCGGGCGCGCCGGCGAGCGCCTCGTGGTCGGCCGCGTCGTAGGTCACGTCCTCGCCGCGTCCGGTCTCCCCGGCGCCGGACAGCGAGACGACGGTCGTCACGCGGCTGAAGCCACTCGACGTGTCGCGCTCGCGCCGGGTCCGGGACTCGGACTCGACGACGAGCGGCAGGTCCGCGAGGCGGTCGTAGAGGGTCACGGCCGGACCGTCGGGCCCCCGGCGTAAGTATCGTAGCGTTTGGAACCGTTCGCACACCTGATCGCGGGACAGCGTGCGATCAGCTGTCAGGTGACTTCCCAACGCTACGACAGCCACCGGCCGTCGTCCGGTCGACGGGCGCGTCGGCCGACTCGTCCGTCAGCCCGCCGCGACCGCCGGCCGCCGTCACCAGCGCGAGCCGGCGGCTACTGCTCCCCGGCCCGTCGCTTCGCCGCGCGGGTCGCGAGCGCGAGGGCCGTACCGGAGAGCGTCAGCGCGACGGCCCCCGCGGCGGCGATCTCGTGGGTCGGCGACGGGTGCGTGTACCCGACCGGGCCGAGCGTCTGCGCCGGCAGGAGCGTGTGGTGGGGCGTCCCGACGACCGGGACGGCGTAGTCCACCACGTCGTTGAGGCCGTACCACGCGGCGGCGACGGCGACGGCGGACGGCCGGAAGTCGGCGACGCGGTGGAGGACGAACGCCTGGACGACCATCGCGAGGTGGCTACAGAACAGGAACGCGTACATCGGCGCCGAGTTGACCGCGAGGAAGGCGTCGGCGAAGACCGCGAGGACGAACGGCGTCCAGAGTCCGAGCTTCCAGCAGCCGAGGAAGGCGAGCGCGGCGACGTAGTCGTTCCCGCGGTCGAGCCACCAGAGGCCGAACGCGAGCGCGGCGAAAAGCGTCGCCAGGGGGCTGTCGGGGACGAGCGGCCAGACGGCCGGCGGCGCGCCGGCGAACTGGAAGCGGTAGTACCAGAAGCCGAAGGCGGTGCCGACGAGGTTGGTCGCGACAACCAGCGGCGCGAGCGAGAGCCCGACGTTCTCCAGCCACGCGGGGAGGGGGGCGACGTACCCCGGGAGCCGCTCTCTCGGTGGCAGCCCGTCGCCCGCGGTCAGCCGGTCGAGGGCGCGCTCGACCGTCTCCGGGGTCATGGTGGTCGAGAGCGGCGGCGGGCGCTTATCGGTTCCGCTCCCGCAGCGCGACGCCGACCACCCCGCCGGCGGCGCCGAGTCCCACGAAGTAGACGACGGCGACGAGCAGGACGACCAGCGCGAGGCCGAGGACGGCGACGACCCCCCGGACGGGCGCCGCCCCCGGCGGGACCGGCGCGACGAGCGCGAGCACGAACGGACCGACCAGCCCGACCGGCAGGGCGACGAGGAGACCCGAGAGACCGCCCACGGACGCCCCCTCGCGCCGCATGCCGTCCCGGAGGTAGCCCGCGACGGCGCCCCCGAGCGCGGGCGCGAACGGCACGAACACGACGAGAAACGTCACCGTCGCGCCGACGAGCGCCGGGAGGAACACCGCCCGGCGGGAGAGCTCGACGCTCCCGTCGGCCGACTCGGGGGGCACCACGAGCTCGGACACGGTCGTCCCGGAGTCCGCGTCGTGCGCGTCGCCGGACGCCCCCGGCTCGGCCCGGGACGCGTCGTCGCGGTCGCTCACGGGAGGATCGACGCGGGCCGGAGTGATACACCTGCCGGCGACGCCGTCCGGTCAGCCTTTTTGACGCGCGGGGCGTACCGGCACGCATGGTCGAACCGGACGCGGACGCCGGGACCGGCGAGCGGGACGCCGCCGCGGTCGTCGACGACCTGAAAGCCCCGGTGCTCCTGTTCGACGGCGTCTGCAACCTCTGTAACGCGTTCGTCCGGTTCGTCGTCCGCTTCGACGAGTCCGGGACGTTCCGGTTCGCGCCGCTCCAGTCGCCCGTCGGGCGGGAGCTGCTCCGGCGGCACGGTCACCCGACCGACGAGTTCGACAGCGTCGTCCTCGTCGAGGACGGCGAGACGTACACTCGGTCGACGGCCGCGCTGCGGGTCTGTCGACGGATCGACTGGCCGTGGCCGCTGCTCGCGCCCCTGCTCGCCGTCCCGTCGACGCTGCGCGACCCCGTCTACGACCTCGTCGCGCGGTACCGCTACCGGCTGTTCGGCCGCACGGACGAGTGCCAGGTCCCCCCACCCGAGATCAGAGAGCGGTTCGCCGAGCGGGCGCTGGACACGGACTGACGCCGGGCCCGTCCCGGCGGACGGGGGGTCGCGACGGCCGGCGGTCAGAACAGCTCGGCGCCGCGGCCGATCGCGGTCTGGTAGGCCCGCGCCTCGACGCCCGCGTCGAGGAACGCGTCGACCATCGCCGCGGCGACGCCGCGACGGTCGCCGCGGCGACAGACGGCGATCACGGACGGCCCCGCGCCGCTGACGGTCACGCCGGTCGCGCCCGCGTCGAGGGCCGCCTCGCGGACCGCCTCGTAGCCCGTGATGAGCTCCGCCCGCTTCGGGGTCACCACCCGGTCGTGCATCCCCGCGCCGACGAGGGACGGGTCGCTCCGGCACATCCCCGCCGTGAGCGTCGCCGCGGCGCCGACCGTGTGGACGAGGTCGTCCATCGGGGCCTCGTCGGGGACGACCCCGCGGGCGTCGCGCGTCGAGACCGCGATCTCGGGGAGGCAGGCGACGAGGGGGACCCGGGCGTCGACGCTCGTCACGCGGTCGGCGGCGATGGTGAACCCGCCGAGCAGCGCCGGCGTCACGTTGTCGGCGTGAGGCTCTCCGGAGACGACGGCCTCCCCCTCGGCCGCGACGGGAACGAGTTCGCGGCGGGTGTAGCCGCGGTCGTACAGCTCGTTGAGCGCGACGGCCGCGGCCGCGGCGCTCGCGGCCGACGACCCCAGCCCGGAGGAGGGTCGAACGCCCTTGTCGATCCGGATGTGAGCGGGGGCGTCGAGCTCCTCGGCCACCGCGCCGACGGTGTTGTCCGCGGGGTCCTCGGGGATGTAATCGCTCCCGACGCCCGTCACCTCGATCGTGGTGCGATCGGCCCGCTCGACGCGGACCACGTCGGCCGGACGCTCCAGCGCGGCCCCGAACACGTCGAACCCGCTGCCGAGGTTGGCGCTCGTGGCCGGCGCCCGCACCGTTACCATGGGCGTCCGTACCGGCAGTCGGGGGAAAAAGCTGCCGAAGGGGGGACTCGACGCGTCGGACGGGAGCGGCCCGACCGGCGACGGCCGTGGCACACCGAGCGGCACGCGCACCCGCGGGTGTCGGGGGGACGCGAGCGGGGTCCCGACCCCGCCGACCGTCTCGCCTTACTCCCCGGCCAGCACTTCCCGCGAGGGCTGCTCGGCCAGCGCCAGCACGTCGTCGAAGAAGTCCAGCGAGTCGTGCGGGCCGGGGTGGGCCTCGGGGTGGTACTGCCGGGTGAGGACGCCGAGGTCGGCGCTCTCCATCCCCTCGGCGGTGTCGTCGTTGACGTTCACCTGCGTCACGTCGAGCTCGCCGGGGTCGACGACGGTGTAGCCGTGGTTCTGGGTGGTCATCACGACCCGACCGGTCTCCAGGTCGCGGACGGGCTGGTTGACCCCCCGGTGGCCGAACTCCATCTTGTCCGTCGCCCCCCCGAGCGCGTTCGCGACGACCTGCTGGCCGAGGCAGATGCCCGCGATCGGGAGGTCGCCGACGCACTCGTCGACGAGCGCCTCGGCGGCCTCGAAGTTCTCGGGGTCGCCGGGGCCGTTCGAGACGAAGAGCACGTCCGGGTCGAGGTCGGCCACGTCGGCCGTCGTCGCGTCGTACGGCAGGACGTGGACGTCGGCGCCGCGGTCGAGCAGCGACTCGGTGATCGAGTCCTTCGCGCCGCAGTCGACCAGGGCCACGTCGGCCACCCCGTCGCCGCGGTAGGTGACGGGCTCGGGGACGCTCACCTGCGCGCCGATGTCGGTGTGGTCGGACATCGGCTCGCAGGCCTCGAGTTCGGCGCGGGCGTCGTCCGGCGTGACGTCCTCGCCGACGGCGACCCCACAGCGCATCGCGCCCTCCTCGCGGATCGAGGTGACCAGGTCGCGGGTGTCGAGGTGGTCGACGGCCGGGACGCCCTCGTCGGCGAGCCACTCGACCACGTCGTCGGTGAACTCGTGGGCGACCGCCGCGCGGGGGTGGACGCGGTCGGACTCGAAGCGCTCCTCTCGGACGCCGTAGTTGCCGATCAGGGGGTAGGAGAACGTGAGCACCTGCTCCTCGTAGGAGGGGTCCGTCAGGCTCTCCTCGTAGCCGGTGTAGGCGGTGGTGAACACCAGTTCGCCGCGCGCGCGGCCCGGAGCGCGTCCGCGCGCCGACACGACCCGTTCGCCCTCGATGGCCAGATAGGCGTCCGACATTACGAGATACACAACTCCCGCCGGACATTAATCCTTGCTTTCGTAGCGACGTTTCGAAATTCGCAACGGGTAAACCGCTCGCCCGACGAGAGCCGACATGGACGACCTCGACCGCCGGATCCTCGCGATCCTCCGTCGAGACGCCCGGACGCCGTACACCGAGATCGCGGACCGGGTCGGCACCTCGGAGGGGACGGTGCGCAACCGCGTCGAGCGACTGACCGAGGAGGGCGTCATCGAGCGGTTCACCGTCGACACGCGCACGGGCAACGTGCAGGCGATGGTCGAGATCACCGTCGCCGTCGACGTCGACACGGACGACGTCTCCGCGTCGATGGCCGAGTGGGACGAGGTCGACTACGTCTGGCAGGTGTCGGGCGAGCAGGACGTGGTGCTCGTCGTCGACGCGGTCGACACCGAGGCGGTCAACGACCTCATCTCCCGGGCGCGTGGCCGCGACGAGGTCAAAAGCACCAAGACCCGGCTCATCCTCGACGAGCGCATCGGCTGACCGGACCGCCGTTGGGGCGGCGCCGACACGCCGACGCTCGGGCGAACGTGCGACGGGGGATCGAAGAGGCCTTGACGCCGGTGCTCGACGACGACCCCATGAGCAGCACCCGCGACGCGGCCCCGGAGGACGTCCACGACAACGCCGGCCAGGAGGTCGTGGCCGTCGACGCCGACGACGACCCGCAGGGAGTCGTCAACCGACTGGAGGCCCACACCGGCGAGGGGGTCCGTCACCGGGCGTTCACCTGTCTCGTCTTCGACGGCGACGGCCGCATCCTGCTCGGCCAGCGCGCCCCCGACAAGCGCCTGTGGGACACCTGCTGGGACGGCACGGTCGCCTCCCACCCGGTCGAGGGACAGTCACAGGTCGAGGCCGCCAGCGAGCGCCTGGAGGAGGAACTGGGGATCACGCCCGCACAGTACGACGACCTCCGCGTGACCGACCGCTTCGAGTACAAGCGCCACTACGAGAACGCGGGGCTGGAGTGGGAGGTGTGTGCCGTCCTGCAGGTCACTCTCGACGACGCGACGCTCGCGGACGGGGCGATCGCGCCCGACGAGGACGAGATCGCCGGGCTCCTGTGGGTCGACTACGAGCACCTCCACGAGCACCCGGAGTGGTACCGCCAGCTCCGGCTCTGTCCGTGGTTCGAGATCGCGATGCGGCGTGACTTCGCCGACGGTGACTGACCGCGTCCGCGCCGACCGTGACTGACGCTCCCGACCCGGACCTCCACGACGCGCTCGACGGGCAGGTCGCGCTCGTGACGGGCGCGAACCGCGGCATCGGCGCCGCGATCGCCCGACAGCTCGACGACCTCGGCGCCACCGTCTACGCCGGCGCCAGGTCCCGGACCGCCGAGGTGCCCGACGGGTGTCGGCACGTCCTCCTCGACGTGACCCAGGAGGGCGACGTCGAGCAGGCCGTCGCCGGCATCGGGGAGGAGTCCGGGCGCCTCGACGTGCTCGTCAACAACGCGGGGGTCGCCGGGCCGGAGGAGCCGCTCCACGAGGCGCCGACGCCCCGGATCGACCGCACGCTCGCGACCAACCTCCGCGGCCCGCTGCTCGCCTGCAAGCACGCGCTCCCGCTCCTGCTCGACGCCGACGGCGGCCGGGTCGTCAACGTCTCCTCCCGGATGGGCGCGCTCGCGGAGGGGCAGTCCGGCGGGTCGCCGGCCTACCGCGTGACCAAGACCGGCCTCAACGGGCTGACGGTCTACCTCGACGGCGAGTACGGCGACGAGGGGCTGCTCGCCAACGCGGCCTGTCCGGGCTGGGTCAACACCGACATGGGCGGCCCCGAGGCGCCGCGCTCGCCGGCCGAGGGGGCGGCGACGCCCGTCTACCTCGCGCGCTTCCGGCCGGGGAGCCCGTCGGGGCTGTTCTGGCGCGACGAAGACGTCGTCGACTGGTAGCGGTCAGGGGTCGGCGGCCGGCGGCGCCGTCGGGTCGCGGTCGCTCGCGGCGGCGAGCGCCTCGAACGCCGCCCACGAGGGGTCCCGCCCGGGGCGCGGCAGGCGCTCCCCGTCGGCGTACACGCCCGACCCGGCGCGCACGCGGCCCACCCGCGCCGCCGGCGTCCCCCGGTCGTCGAGCGCCGCGAGCACGGCGTCGGTCCCGGAGGAGTCGACGGCGACGACGAGCGTCCCCGAGGACGTGGCCGCCCAGGGGTCGACCCCGACGGCGTCGCAGAAGGCGTCGACGCCCGGGGCGCGCGGGACGGCCTCGCGCGCGAGGTCGATCCGGACTCCCGCGCTCCCCGCGACCTCGTTCAGCGCGGCGGCGAGGCCACCCTCCGTCGCGTCGTGCATGGCGGTGACGGGGCCGGCGGCCGCGGCGGCCGTCGCGTCGCGGACACAGCGCACGTCGTCCAGTCGCGCCCGCGCGGTCGCGAGGTCGTCCCCGGCGAGCGGGACAGCGTCCGGGAACAGCGTGGCGAGCAGCCCGGTCGTCTCGACGGCCGGCCCGCGGGTGACGACCACGTCGTCGCCCGGGCGGGCGCCGTCCGGCCGGACGAGCCGGTCGGGGTCGCCGACGGCGGTCGCCGTCGCGCCACCGACCCAGGGGTACGAACAGCCCGCGTAGCGGGCGGTGTGGCCGGTCACGACGCGCACGCCGAGCTCGCGCGCACCGGCGGCGAGGCCGTCCCAGAACGCGCCGAACTGGTCGTCGGACATCCCCGGCGGGAGCGTCAGCGAGACGGCGAGGTGGGCGGGGTCGAGGCCGCTCACCGCCACGTCGGCGAGGACGACCTCCAGCCCGAATCGGCCGGCGCGGGGGAAGCCGAGCGCGGGGAGGACCGAGACCGGGTCGGCCGCGACCGCGACGGCGCTCTCCCCCACCCGGACGACGCCGAAGTCGACGCCGTCTGCCGGCCCGAGCGCCACGTCCTCTCGCTCCGCGCCGAGGTTCGGGTACACCCGCTCGCGGAGCAGCCCCGGTTCGACCTTGCCGAGCCGCGGCGCGTCGTCGGTCCCGTCCGGGGGCGTGTCCTCGGCCTCGTCGGGGGACGCGTCGCCCGACGATACGGAGGGTGCGTCGTCCGTGGCCTCGGAGGGAGGTTCGTCGTCGGTCACGTCCGACCCTCCGGTGGTGTGGCCGATTCGTGGACTCGACTCTCCGGGTCCGCGGCCGCCGGACGACCGGCGACGCGCGTGGCGGACTCGACGAGCACGTCGGTCGGCGCTGTGTGGGCGGGCGGGCGGAGGGACGGGAACGGGACCGGAGACGCGGCGGGCGGAGCGGACATCGGTGCCGGACGTCGCGGCGGGACGACCATCAAGTCAGTCCCTCGCCGCCGGGGACGCGGACGGCGCGGGCAGGCGCGCGGCGAGGACGACGCATGCGGCGCCGGCGACGAACCCGGCGGCGGCGACGGCCAGCAGCGCGCCGCGGACGGCCCCGGCGAAGCC
>JBDGTB010000035.1:0-8885 GCA_042217235.1 Haloferacaceae archaeon
CGTGTACTCCTGGAACTCGGCCTCCTCGCCCTCCAGCAGGTCGTGGGTCGTGACCGGCTGTGCCTCGTTCGTGCAGTACTTGACGGGGTGGAGCCCCTTCTCCAGCAGTCCGCGCTCGCGCAGGGTGTCGTACTGCCAGGTGATGAACTTCGAGTAGCGCTCGTCGTTGGTCGTGAACTCGCGGCGCCAGTCGATCGAGAGCCCCAGCTGGCGCATCCCGCGCTTGTAGTGCTCCTCGATGAAGTAGCGGGCGAAGCCCATCGGCGTCTCCAGGTCCTGCAGCGTGTCCTCGGGGACGCCGTACGTGTCACGCAGGACGCGCAGCTGGTCGGCCTCGCCTTTCTTCAGCCGCTCGACGGCGCCGATGATCGGCGTGCCGGTGACGTGCCACGCGATCGGAAAGAGGACGTTGTCGCCCTGCTGGCGGCGGTAGCGGGCGTACACGTCCGGCACCGTGTAGGTGCGGGCGTGCCCGATGTGCATCCCGCCGCTCGGGTACGGGTACGGAACCGTGAGGAAGGTCGGGTCCTCGTCCCCCTCCGCGGGGTCGACCTCGTATCGGCCGGACTCGGCCCAGCGCTCGCGCCAGCGCTCCTCCAGTTCCTGCGGCTCGTAGTCCATACCACGCCATGCGCGGTCGGGCGGTAAAATAGCCCCGCGTTCGCGCCGCGCCGCCGACCCGCGCTCGAACGGGCGTCCGTCCGCTCTCCCGCCGGCGACGGGGCGCTCCGCCCTCGCGGTCTTTATGGGCGACCGGCGACCGAGTGTGGGCATGGCCGAGGCAGAGGGCGACGGGACGGGGAACCCCTACCTCCGTGACCCGCCGACGACGTTCGAGCCGGTCGAGGAGCTCGACCGCGAGGCGGCGGCCGAGCAGGCGGCGCTGCTCCGGGAGGCCGTCCGGGAGCACGACTACCGCTACTACGTGGCGGCCGACCCGGTCGTCGCCGACCGGACCTACGACGCGCTGTTCGAGCGGCTCCGGGAGCTGGAGTCGGCGTTCGACCTCGCCACCGAGGACAGCCCGACCCGCCGGGTCGGCGGGGAGCCGCTCGACGAGCTGGAGACGGTCGAGCACGTCGTGCCGATGCTCTCGATCGACCAGGGCGACGACGCCGACGACCTGCGGGAGTTCGACGAGCGCGTCCGGGCGGCCGTCGGCGACGTGAGCTACGTCTGCGAGCCGAAGTTCGACGGCCTCTCCGTCGAGGTGGTGTACGAGGACGGCGTCTACGCGCGGGCGTCGACGCGCGGCGACGGCGAGCGCGGCGACGACGTCACCGAACAGGTGCGCACCATCGCGGCCGTCCCGGCGCGCCTCCGGGGCGACCCGCCGGACTTCCTCGCCGTCCGCGGCGAGGTGTACATGCCCCGCGACGGGTTCGAGGCGCACAACCGCGAGCGGGTCGAGCGCGGCGAGGAGCCGTTCGCCAACCCGCGCAACGCCGCCGCGGGCACCCTCCGCCAGCTCGACCCGAGCGTCGCCGCCGAGCGGCCGCTCGCGTGTTTCTTCTACGACGTGCTCGCCGCCGGGGCGAGCGAGCCGACCGACCACGAGGTGGGCTCGGGCGGGCTCGCGGCCGACGCCGCGCCGGACACCCAGTGGGCGGAGCTCGACGCCCTCGCCGCGTGGGGGCTCCCGACGAGCGACCGGGTCGAGCGCGTCGACGACGTCGAGGCCGCCGTCGACCACCGCGACCGCCTGCTCGCCGACCGCGACGACCTGAACTACGAGATCGACGGTGCGGTGGTGAAGGTGAACGACCGCGCGCGGTGTGCCGAGCTCGGCACCACCGCCCGGGCGGTCCGGTGGGCGTTCGCCTACAAGTTCCCCGCGCGGACCGAGGAGACGACGGTTCGCGACGTGGTGGTGCAGGTCGGCCGCACCGGGCGCCTGACGCCGGTCGCCCTGCTCGACCCGGTCGACGTCGGCGGCGTCACCGTCTCGCGGGCGAGCCTCCACAACCCCGAGGAGATCGCCCGGCTCGACGTGAACGTCGGCGACCGCGTCCGGGTCGAGCGGGCGGGCGACGTGATCCCGCAGGTCGCCGAGGTGGTCGAGAAGGCGACGCCCGGTCACTTCGCGTTCCCCGAGGAGTGTCCCGCCTGCGCGAGCCCGGTCGAGCGCGACGGGCCGGTCGCGTACTGCTCCGGGGGGCTCGCCTGCGAGGCGCAGCTGGAGCGGACTGTCGGCCACTACGCCGCGCGCGAGGCGCTCGACGTCGAGGGGCTGGGCGAGGAGGGCGTGACCCAGCTCGTCGAGGCGGGGCTCGTGACGTCGCTCGCCGACCTCTACCGGCTGGACGCCGACGAGCTCGCGGACCTGGAGGGCTGGGGCGAGCGGAGCGCGACGAAGCTGGTCGCCGAGATCGACGACGCGCGCGAGCCGCCGCTCGACGACTTCCTCACCGGCCTGTCGATCCCGGAGGTGGGCGCGGCGACCGCCCGGAACCTCGCGCGGGAGTTCGGGACGGTCGAGGAGCTCCTCGCCGCCAGCGACCCCGGGCGGGGCGACGGGGCCACCGGGGCCGAGGAGCGCGACGGCCCGGGACCGGACGCGGCCGACGGCGCGCCGAACGGCCACGCTACGCTCGACCAGTTCGCCGGAGGGGACGCCGATGAGGGGGCCGACGCCGACGACGAGGTCGACAGTGACGCCGACGTGAACGAGGAGTCGGACCCCTTCCTCGCGCGCCTGCGGACGGTCGAGGACGTGGGGCCGACCGTCGCCCGGCAGGTGCGTGACTTCCTGGCGACGCCGGAGAACCGCGCCGCGATCGAGGAGCTCCTCGACGCCGGCGTCGCCCCGCAGCCGGTCGACGCCGGGGCGGACGCGACCGCGCTCGACGGCCTGACGTTCGTGTTCACGGGGTCGCTGTCGGTGTCGCGGGCGGCCGCCCAGGAGCTGGTCGAGCGCCACGGCGGGTCGGCGACGTCGAGCGTCTCCGGGGCGACTGACTACCTCGTCGTCGGCGAGAGCCCGGGGTCGCGAAAGCGCGAGGACGCCGACGCGAACGGCGTGCCCGAACTCGACGAGGGGGGGTTCGCCGACCTGCTCGCCGAGCGGGGGATCGACTACCCGCCCTGAGCGCTCAGAGGTCGGCCTTCTCGAACCGGAGCAGGCCGAACAGCGGCGGGACGACCGTCCACGCGACGAGCATCACGACGGCCGCGGCCTGGAGCCGGGCGCCCTGCCCGCTGAACAGCCGGCCGCCGAGGAAGCCGTTGGTGACGATCTTGAACGCGCCGGTCGGGTTGATCAGCCGGATCATCCGGATGAGCTCCTGGCCCGAGAGCGGCAGCCACCCGGGCGTGCCGCTGACCTGGAGGTACAGGGAGAGCGGGAACTGGATCGCGCCGAGCAGGCCGACGAACAGGAAGTAGATCCCGACGGCGCCGGCCATCGCGAGCCGGTGGGAGGCGGTCGCGGCCGAGAAGCCGACGGCGATGGCGACGAAGGCGACGCCGAGCAGCGCCGCGAAGAAGGTGTACTGGACGTACGCGACCGCGGCGAACGTCACCGAGTCGAGGACGAGGAGCACGACCGCCGGCAGCAGGAACCCGGCCGCGATCGCGGTCGCGACCGCGGCGGCCCGACCGACCACCTTCCCGAACACCACGTCGGCCCGCGAGTGCGGGAGCGCGAGCAGGAGCTTCAGCGACCCGGACTCGCGCTCGCCGACGACGGCGTTGTACGCGACGACGAGCGAGACCAGCGGGATGAAGGCCGTCACCACGCCGTCCTGGACGAACCCCGAGCGGAGGACGGCGGTCGAGTCGACCCCGCCGCCGCCGGAGAGCAGCGAGGTGACGTAGACGCCGAGCGACACGAGGACGACGAACAGCGCCGCGAGCCCGAGCAGCCAACCCGAGCGGGCCGCGTCCTCGAAGTCCTTCCGGGCGACGACCCGCCAGCTCATGCCTCCACCTCCGCGACCTCGCCCTCGGTGTACGCGAGAAACAGGTCCTCCAGGGAGGCCTCCTCGGTGCGGAAGTTCTCGACGGTCGCGCCCGCCTCCTCCAGCGCCGAGACGGCCGCCGTCTTCACGTCGGGGTCGCAGGTGATCGTCACCGCGCCGTCGGCGGCCTCGACGCTCGAGACGCCGTCGAGCGCGCGGACGCCCGAGAGGTCGAGGTCGGCGGCGCCGTCGCGCACCGTGGCGACGACCCGCTCGCCCTCGCCGACCGCCTCGCGGAGCCCCTCGATGCTGTCCTCGGCGATCAGCTCCCCGTCCCGCATGATGCCGACCCGGTCACAGACGGCCTCGACCTGGCCGAGCACGTGCGAGGAGAAAAACACCGTCGCGCCGCGGTCGGCCTCCGCCCGGACGATCTCGCGCATCTCCTTCGCCCCGGCGGGGTCGAGCCCCGAGGAGGGCTCGTCGAGGACCAGAAGCTGCGGTCGCCCGACGAGGCCCATCCCGAGGGCGAGGCGCTGGCGCATCCCCTTCGAGTACCCGCCGGCCTTGCGGTCGGCGGCGTCGGCGATGCCGACCCGCTCCAGTATCTCGACCGGGTCGCCGTCGACGCCCTTCGAGTCCATGGCGAACTCGACGTGCTTGCGGCCGGTGAGCCGCGAGTACACCCCGAACCCCTCGGGGAGGACGCCGGTGCGCTGCCGGACGGCGACCGACTCGGCCTGCGCGTCGCGGCCGAGGACGCGGACGCTCCCGGCGGAGGGCCGGACGAAGTCCAGCAGGAGGTTGATCGTCGTCGACTTCCCGGCGCCGTTCGGGCCGAGGAAGCCGAAGACCTCCCCCTCGGGGACCGTGAGGTCGAGGTCGTCGACGGCGAGGACGTCGCCGAAGCGCTTCGTCACCCCGTCCAGTTCGATGGCGGCCATGCCACCCGGTTGCGCGTGACCCCCTAAATGGCTTTACCATGGATCCGACAGGGGCCCGCCGGTGTCGCGCCCGCGCTCAGACCGTCTCGTCGGGGTCGTGCCGGTCGGCCATCCGCGCCGCCTCCGTCGCGTACCGCTCGCGGTCGTCCGCGTCCGCGACCGGTTCGAGGCCGTCCGGGTCGACGGTCGTCGCCGCGGTGACCCCACCCGTCCGCTGGAGGATCTCCGGCGACCGCTCCCGGCGGAGGACCCGCTCGCCGTCCGCCGTCGCGTACACCAGCGACACGAGCCCCTTGTCGGTGTAGGTGCGCTCGACCAGCCAGCACCGGACGCCCCCGTCGTCGGCCGAGTCGTCTGCCATGGCGTCGCCTTGCGACCGCGGGGGCTTTACCTCGGTGGTCGAACGCGGTCGCGACAGCCGTCCGCTCGGCGACCCACACCCACGTCCCGGGACGTCCACGCTCCCGCGTTGTGGCGCCCGGATGTCGGCTCCGTCCCGTCCGAATCCGTGGACGCCCACACCGCTCCCGCGGTGGCCAGGTTCCGTCTCCGGCGGCGTCTCGTGGTCGACGTCCTCGAACCCGCGTCCGAGGTCGATCACGTTGGCACGGGGTCGCCCGGAAAGTGACGCGTTCGGCGCTCAACGCCGCGGTACCACCGGATCGATCGAACGCAGTTATTTTGGCGTACGCCGGGCACGTAGTTTCGCATGGCCCGTGCCGGGACAGGCGTCGAAAACGTGCTCGACGAGCGAGCGCTCCTCTCCGACGTCGGCGGCAGCGTCACGATCCTCCACATCGAGGACGAGCCGGACTTTGCCGATCTCGTCGCCACGTTCCTCCAGCGCGAACGGGAGCAGTTCGAGGTCATCACCGCGACCGATCCGACGGACGGGCTGGAGACCGCCGTCGAAGGCGACGTCGACTGTGTCGTCAGCGATTACGACATGTCCGGGGCGACCGGGCTCGACGTGCTGGAGCGGGTCAGGGAGGAGCGTCCGAACCTGCCGTTCGTCCTCTTCACCGGGAAGGGCAGCGAGGAGATAGCGAGCGAGGCCATCACTGCGGGCGTCACCGAGTATCTGCAAAAGCGGGGCGGGACCCACCAGTACAAGGTGCTTGCCAACCGCATCGAACAGGCCGTTGCGAGGCGGCGTGCGGAGAAACAGGTCGAGCGGGGGTTCCGTGCGATCGAAACGGCCCACGACGGCATCAGTCTCCTCAGCGAGGACGGCGAGTTCATCTACGTCAACGACTCCTACGCCGACATCACGGGATACGAGCGCGGCGAGTTGGTCGGCGAACACTTCGAGGTGCTGTTCCCCGACGACGAGGTCCACGTCGCGTACGACGAGATCCTCCCGACGGCACACGAAACCGGGGAGTGGAAGGGTGAAACCCGGTATCTGACGAAGGACGACGAGCCGATCGTCGTCGATCACCTGATCTCGTTAACGTCGGAGGGCGCGATGATCTGTAGCATCTCGACGACGGACGAGGCCGACGAGGTGCGCGAGGAGCTGTCGTTGAAGGAGCGAGCGATGGACGCGGCGCCGGTCGGGATCACGATCAGCGATCCGTCACGAGACGACAACCCGATCGTCTACGTCAACGACGAGTTCGTCGAGCTGACCGGGTACGACCGAGCGGGGATCGTCGGTCGGAACTGCCGGGTCCTGCAGGGCGAGGAAACTCGGGAGGAGCCCGTCGCGGAGATGCGGCGGGCGGTCGAAAACGAGGAACCGGTGAGCGTCGAGTTGCGGAACTACCGGAAGGACGGCGAGATGTTCTGGAACCGCGTGACGATCACGCCGCTGTGCGGCGAGGACGGCGATGTGGAACACTTCGCCGGCTTCCAGGAGGACGTGACGGCACACCGCGAACTGCTCGGGGAGTTCGGGTCCCTCGGGAGCGTGATGGCCCACGACATGCGGAATCCGCTGCAGACCGTCCGTGGGCGGCTGGAGCTGGCCGTCGCGGACGGCGAGATGGATCACGTCAAGGCGGCGATGTCGTCGCTGGAGCGAGCGGAGCAGCTGGTCGACGACGTTGCCGGCGTGTTGCAGTCGGGGACGATCGTCGGGGAGCGCGAGGGGGTCGACGTGGAACGCGTCGCCGGGAGCGTCTGGGAGGCGCTGGACCGGTGTGGCGAGGACGACGCCATCGAGATCGAGGACCCGCCCACGGTGAGAGGCGACGAGGACGCCGTGCGGCGGATGTTCGACAACCTGCTCGGCAACTCGATGGAGCACGGCGAGACGCCGGTGACGGTGCGGGTGGGTGCGATCGAGGACGGCTTCTACGTCGAGGACGACGGTCCGGGGATACCCGACGAGGACCGCGAGAAGGTCTTCGAACAGGGGTTCTCCACGAAGGAGGACGACGGCAGAACGGGGCTGGGGATGGCGTCCGTGCGTCAGATCGTGCTAGCACACGGGTGGCGCATCGACGTCGCGGACGCGACGCGGCTGGACGGCGTTCGGTTCGAGATCCGGACCGGGAGGTCCACGGGCGCTCGCCCGTAGTTCGAGTCGACCGCGACGAAAGGGGGCGTTTCGGGGGGACGGCGGTCGGTCGGCCCGACGGTCGTCGGCGCACCCGACCGTCGGACCGGACGCGACCGAAACGGGTTTGCCCGCCCGGGGAGTGCCCACGACCGATGCCCTCCACCCGACCGCCCGCCCGCCCAGCCACGCGGCCCCGTCGCCGGCGCGGCCGCCCGGACCGCCCCCCACGTCGACCGGCCCGGCCGGGTGTGTGGACCGACCGCGGCGGGACCGCCTGATGCCGGGCTTTCTCGCCCGGCTGGCCGACGGCTGGCGGCGCGCGCTCGAGGACCTCCTCCCGCTCGCGCTCGTGCCGATGCTCCTCGCGGCGGCGAACACGAACAAGGTGGCGTCGGTGCTGACCTTCGACGGCGTCCACGTCGGGTTCAAGGTCGGCGCGCCGGTGTCGGTCGTCACGGTCTGGCAGTTCGTCAGCGTCCCGAACGAGGGGGTGACCGTCGACGCCGGCGTACCCGTCGAGACGCTCCCGCTCGCGGTCGTCACCGTGCCCCTCCTCCTCCTCGTGCAGGCCGGACTGACCGCGGGCTACTTCGGGTCCATCGCGGCGGGGCTGAGGACCGGCGAGTACGACTTCCTCGGCAACGTCGTGGAGCACTTCCCGGCGTTCCTGGTGCTGACGGCCGTCCCCGTGCTGGCACTCCTGCCGCTCGCGCTCGGCCTGTTCGGCCTCGGCGCGGCGGGCGGCCTCCCCGCGGCGGGTCTCCTGTTCGCCGTCGCGCTCGTCGGCTTCGTCGTCGCCGCGTACCTGTTCTACGCGACGCCGTACCTCGTCGTGCTCCGGGGGACGGGGGTCGTCGCGGCGGCGCGCGGGTCGTACGAACTCGCCGTCGAGGGGGGTGCGTACTTCGCTTACTTCGTCGGGTTCGCGCTGTTCGTCCTCGTCGTCTCCCCGGTCGCGAGCGTCGTCGTGGTCGACGTGCCGGTCGTCGGGCTCCCGGTCGGCGTCATCGCGGGCGGGGTGCTCGGCCTCGCCGCGAACGTCGCCACGACGCGGTTCGTCGCCGACGTCGACCCCGCGTCGCCGGACCTCGGGTCGTGGGACCCGAACGACGCAGGGACTGACGGCCCGCCACGCGGGGCGTGACGACGCCGGGGACCGGCCCGTCGCGAACGCCGTCCCCCGGGCGAACGCCAGCCTCAAGCCCGACGACCCCCTGAGACGGACCGAGATGGACGCGGACGGCGTCCGCGAGCGCGCGACCGACCTGCCACGCGAGCCGGGGGTGTACCAGTTCCACGAGGGGGAGACGGTGCTGTACGTCGGCAAGGCCGTCGACCTGCGGGACCGCGTCCGGTCCTACGCCGACCCGCGGAGCGACCGGATCCGCCGCATGCGCGACCGCGCCGACGCCGTCGAGTTCGCGGTCACGGACACCGAGACCCAGGCGCTGTTGCTGGAGGCGAACCTGATCAAGCGCCACCAGCCGCCGTACAACGTCCGGCTGAAAGACGACAAGTCCTACCCCCTCGTCCAGT
>JBDGTB010000007.1:0-8733 GCA_042217235.1 Haloferacaceae archaeon
CGAGTTGGGTAGGCCTCTCGAGGCAATGACCGGGGTTCGAATCCCCGTCGGAGCATCGCAGCGAGTTTTACGAGCGAACGAGAAGCGCACGAGGGCGATTCGAACCCTACAAGTCGCGCGCAGCGAACGGAGTGAGCGAGCACGTCCGGTTTCGGTTCGAATCCCCGTCGGAGCATCCTTCCCGACGCATTCTGGCGATCTTGTCCGTCGCGACTGGAGAGTCACGACGTCGCATCGGGGCAATTACAGCGGTAGCGAGGCGAAAGCCCACCCGTTCACAATCTGATGACACTCGGACACGAGGCCACCCCGCAGGTGTCTTTGACGTCCGAACGGGCAAGCTAATGACGTCCGAACAGGTGCGCTGAGGAGTCCTACCTGCGGCTTTGCCCATTTTGGACTCTCTAGCCACGTTGAACTTTTCAAGCGGTGATGTTTTTCAGCGGGCGTGCTGCATGCGGGGCACGTATACAGCACGTCGCACACCGAGAACCGGAGCAGGACAGTCAGCATGAGCAGTTGCCTGAACTCCACGACGGATCGGAAGTTAACACATAAACCCGACAGCCGTGTATTCCTTCGTTATATGCGATTCTGTGACGAGTGTGGTTCGCTGATGCACACGGAGGGCGACACGTGGGTGTGTCGCTCCTGTGAGAACGAGGAGCCGCGAGACTCGCAAGCAGAAGCGGCGATGACGACCCGGGATGGACAGCGGGACGACGGGGCGCCCGCCGTCGCCGACACGAACCAGGACGCCACCGAGACGATGGCGGAGCCCTGTCCGGCCGAGGACTGCGACAGCGACCGAGCCTACTACGAGATGATGCCGAAGCCGGGTGGCTCCTACGAGGTTCGGCTGTTCACCTGCGTCGAGTGCGGCCACAAGTGGCGCGAGTCCTGACGACACCTCTCGCGAACTCCGCGGCGGCTGAGCGGCTGGTTCAGCGTCTCCAGTACAAAAGGAAGCCGCGGTGCTGCAGATGCCCTCTGTAGCTTGCACGCCGGTTCTGACGCCTCCTGGAGAGGTTGGTTTGGGAAGTGCAGGATACAGGGCGAGTCTCCACCGGAACGAGATCGGCAATCCGACGAGACACATCTCAATTGCATCGTCATTTGGTAACAGCGAAAGAACGCCCCCGTGCGGACGGCGCCGTCGCCGGAAGTTGCGAGGGGGAAGTCAGGGGATGCGGACCTCGATGGTCCCGCCGTTCTCCTCGGACATCCGGATCCGGACCCGGTCGAACGCACACGTGTACTGCCGGGGGTGTTTGCCGTCCGACTTGAACCGGTACGCCGACTCGACGAGCGGCGTTTCGGTCAGCTGGTCGAGCTTCCGGTACACGGTCGACAGGGGGACCTCCATCGCGTCGGACACCTCCGCCGCGGTCAGCATCTGTTCCGAGAGCAGCTGGAGGATCGCCCGGCTGGTCGGGTCGGCGAGCACCTGGAGCACGTCCTGCCGACCGTCGGTGTCGTCGTCGACGTGGGTGACCGCATCGTCGGTCATCGCAGTACAGGAATGGGCGGCCTGTTGGCGGATTAGTTATTTAGCGCGTAGCGCGGGTAATCTGTCGTTACGACGACCGGATCCCGCCGCTGGCGACGGGTGTTCCTCCGCCCGGGGACCGCGGGTCACCGCCGGCGGGGTGGCGCCCCCGCTCGGCCGGCGTGCGGAACGCGGGCGCCACCCCCGCCCGCGACCGACCGTCGAGGGGATCTACTTTTACCGTTCTCGGTCGAGGTGCGCCGTATGGAGCACGCGCCCGACATCGACGAGCTCTCACCCCCCGACCGAACGCTGCTGGGCCCCGGGCCGAGCAACGTCCACCCGCGCGTCTACCGGGCGATGGTCGCGCCCATGGTCGGCTACCTCGACGACTACTACGTCGACGTGATGGACGACGTCCAGCGGGGGCTCCGGTACCTGTTCCGGACCGACAACGAGTACACCTTCGCGGTCAGCGGGACGGGGTCGGCGGCGATGGAGACGGCGTTCGCGAACCTCGTCGAGCCGGGCGAGACCGTTCTCGTGCCCTCGAACGGCTACTTCGGCGACCGGATGGGTCAGGTCGCAGCGCGGGCGGGCGGCGACCTCGTCACCGTCGACGCCCCGTGGGGAGAGCCCCTCGACCCGGCCGATGTCGAGGCGGCCGTCGAGGAGCACCGGCCGACGGTGGTGGGCTTCGTCCACGGCGAGACGAGCACGGGCGTCCGGCAGACCGACGTGTCGGAGCTGACGCGGATCGCCCACGAACGCGACGCCTACGTCGTCGCCGACACGGTCGCGTCGCTCGGCGGCGCGGAGTTCCGGGTCGACGACTGGAACGTCGACGTGGCCTACTCGGGCGCCCAGAAGTGCCTCTCGGCGCCGCCGGGTGCGAGCCCGATCACGTTCTCCGACCGCGCCGTCCGGAAGGTGCGCGCCCGCGACGCGCCGGTCCGGTCGTGGTACCTCGACTTCGACGGCGTCTGGGAGTACTGGGGCGACGACCCCTCCTACCACCACACGGGACCGGTGTCGACGACGTACGCGCTCCGCGAGGCGCTCCGCCTCGTCGCCGAGGAGGGCGTCGACGCGATGTGGGACCGCCACCGCCGCGTCGCCGGCGCGCTCGTCGACGGGGTCGAGGCGATGGGGCTGTCGCTGAACGTCGACGACGAGCACTGGCTGCCGACGCTCAACCCCGTCCGGGTGCCCGACGGCGTCGACCCGGACGCCGTGATCGACCGGCTCATGTCCGAGCACGGCACGGAGATCGTCGGCGGCCTCGGGGCGCTCGAGGGCGACATCTTCCGCGTCGGCTGCATGGGCCACTCCGCCCGGCCGGCGACCGTCACCGCGTTCGTGTCGGCGTTCGGCTCGGTGCTCGACGACGAGGGGGCGGCCGTCGACCCCGACGCCGGCGTCGCCGCGACGCGGCGGGCGCTCGCCGCGTCAGGTCAGCACGGCTGACGGCGCGGGCGCGGGGTTCCCTCCCTCGCGGGCGCCGTCAGTGTCCCTCGCGAGCGGCGTCGGCCCGTCACGCGGTCTCGTCGATGCGGTCGGCGACCCGGTCGACGACGGCGTCGAGGTCGTACTCGTCTTTCTCCTTGTCGAACACCCGCTCGCCGTCGACCGCGACGGTGAACACGCCGTGGTCGCCGGTCACGAGGGCGACCCGGTCGATACGCCCGCCGAACTCGTCGAGCAGGCGGTGCTGGACATCCTCGGCCCGGGGCAGGAACCCACACGGAACGCAGTACTCGATCTCGACTTCGGTCATGCCGTCCGGAGTTGGGCCGGGTGCCACGTCAAGATGGCGCAGGGGCGGTCGCTCACGACGCTTCGGCCGGCGTTGGCGGCGAGAGCCGCGCGACGACGAGACAGAGACAGCCGACCGCGGCGACGAGCGCGCCGACGCCGACCGCCGTCCACCGGACCGCCGCGACGACGCCGTAGGTCGGTGCGAGGACGGCGACGACCGCGCCCATCCCGACCGGCGTGAGCGTCGACCCGGCCCGGCCGACGGACTCCGAGACGCTGACGAGCCCGCCCCGGAGCGCCTGCGGCGCGATGCCGGTGACGACGCTCCGGTACAGGGACAGGGAGACGCCGAAGCTGACGCCGAGCAGCGCCGCGCCAGCGGCCGCGACGGGGAGCGACGGCGCGACCGCGATCAGCGCCAGCCCACAGCCGAGGCCGGTCGTGGTGACGACCAGCGGGAGAAAGCGGGAGTCCCACGCGCTTGTGATCCGGCCGGCCTGACTGCCGCCGACCGCCAACATCGCGCTGTTGACCGTCACGAGGACGCCGGCCGCCGCGGGCGACCCGCCGATTGCTCGCACGACGAAAAACGAGTTGTACGTGAGGAATCCGGTCCAGGCCAGGCTCGGCAGCCCCCGGGCGACGACGAGCGCGACGACCCGTCGGCGGGTCGCCAGTCGGGCGAGCGCCCACAGCCCGTCGTCGGCGTCAGCGTCGGGCGGCGCGTCCGTCGCCCCGTCGGGATCGTCGGCGGTCGACCCGCCGTCGGTCCGCTCCCCGTCTCGGTCCAGCGGCTCGTCGAACCACAGGTAGACGGCGCCCGCGACCGGGAACGCGAGCGCGTAGATCAGGAACGGGTACTGCCAGGCGACGGCGACGAGGACGCCGGCGGCCGGCGGGAACACCGACTGGTAGAGGCCGGAGGTGGTGAACCGGAGCCCCTGTGCGGAGGCCTCGCGGGACCCGGCGTACAGATCGCCGAGGCTCGTGACGATGACGGGCGTGAGTCCCGCGTACGCGACGCCCTGGACGAACCGGAGCGCGACCGCCACGCGGAAGTCGGTCGTGAAGGCGATCGCCGTCCCCGCGGCGCCGAACAGGAGGATCCCCGCGAGGAGGACCGGCTTGCGGCCGTAGCGGTCGGCCAGCACGCCCGCGACGGGGATCAGGAGGATCGGCGGCGCGGTGTACGCGGAGATCAGGAGCCCGAGTCGCGCGGTCGACACGCCGAACGGGCCGGACAGCGACTCCAGCAGCGGCGAGACGAGCGGGATGCCGAGCGGTGCGAGCAGGTTCGCCGCCAGGAGCGCCCGGAAGTCGCGCTCCCGGAGGAGGTCGGCGTCCGAACCGAGCAGCGACTTCGCCAGCACTGGACCGGGGTAGCTGGAGGTGGTGGAACAATCTGCCGATCCGTCGGTCGCAGGCCCGTCACTCCCGCCACGCACTTTTTGCCGCCCGGCGCCGTCGTGGTCGTGTGGCTCTCCGCGAGGCGTTCCCCGGCCGCTCGGTCGCGGTGGTCGGCGCCGGCGGCAAGAAGACGACGCTCTACGCGCTCGCCGCGGCGCGCGACCGCGCGGTCGTCACCAGCACCGTCCGCATCCCGCCCTTTCCGGACGGCGTGCGGGGCGTCGTGACCGACGACCCCGTCGGCTCGCTCGGCCCGCCCTACCCGCTCGGCCTCGCCGCGGTCGACGAGGGCGACCGGCTGCAGGGGTACGACCCGCCGGCGGTCGACGACCTGGTCGCCGCCCACGACGGTCCGGTGCTCGTGAAGGCCGACGGCGCGCGCACCCGGCTGCTGAAGGCCCCCGGCGAGAACGAGCCACAGATTCCGGCAACCGTCGACACCGTCGTCCCCGTCGCCAGCGTCCGGGCCGTCGGCGAGCCGCTCGACGGCGAGGTCGTCCACCGGCCCGAGCGCGTCGCGGCCGTGACGGGACGCGCCCCGGGCGAGCCGCTGGCCGTCGGCGACCTCGTCGAGGTGCTCGCCAGCCCCGCGGGCGCGCTGAAGGGCGTCCCGTCGGGCGCGGCCGTCGTGCCCCTGGTGAACATGGCCGACGACGACGCCCTCGCCGCGACCGCCCGCGAGGTGGCCCGCGGGGTGCTCGACCGGGCGCCGGTCGAGCAGGTCGTCGTCGCCCGGATGGACGAGCCGACGGTCCTGGCCGTGCTCAGCTGAGCTCCCGCTCGGCGGCCGCGAACGCCGCCCGGGTGTCGACGCTCTCGAAGGAGCGGTCGTCGAAGCGCGCGAGCTCGTCCGCCCCGACCTCGACCCAGTCGAGGCGGTCGAGCGGGGCGACGGCGCGGCCGTCGCCCGCGGCCAGCGCGTCCTCGCAGGCGGCGGCGGCCGGCGCGGCGCGGTACGCCGCGTGGAGCGGCTCGTACCACTCGGCCGGTCGGGGGACGGCGGCGTCGCGACCGGCGGCGGCGTCGAGCAGATAGTCGGCGAGGTCGGGGTCGAGAAACGGCACGTCACAGGCTGCGACCATCGCGTACGCCGCGTCGACGGCGTCGAGCCCGCGGGCGAGGCCGGCGACCGGTCCGCGGTCGGGCTCGCGGTCGACCGCGACGGCGACGGGGTGGGGGTAGCCCGCCATGGCCGCCTCGACGCCGGCCCGCTGGTCCGCGCGACAGTTGACCACCAGGGCGTCGACGGCGGGCGCGAGCCGGTCGGCAACCCGGCGGACCATGGGCGTTCCGGCGAGCACCGCGAGCGCCTTGTCCTCGTCGCCGAAGCGGGTCGAGCGACCGCCCGCGACGACCACGCCCGCGGGCATCAGCTCTCCGTCCCGTCGACCGCCCGTTCGTCCGCCCGGTTTCGGCGCATGTCGAGCGCGTTCGGCGGCCACGCGCATCAATGTTCGACCTCCGCGGCCGGACGAAAGACTAAGCGACCGGGGGGCGAGGCCGGCCCCATGGACGAGCTCTCGGTCGACGAGCTCCGGACGCTCGCCGACTCGTTCGGCGTCGGACTCCCCGACGCGCAGGTCGAGGCGGTCCACGAGCAGGTGAACGACTTCCTCCGCCCGCTCGAGGCGGTGGACAAACTGCCGGTCGAGCGCGCCGACGCCGGCGGCGACCGGACGTGGCGCGAGCCGGTCGACGACCCGCACGACGCCGTCGCCCACCGCTGTGACGTCCCGCCCGCGGGCGCTGACGGGCGCCTCGCCGGCCTCGACGTCGGGCTGAAGGACAACATCGCGGTGGCCGGAGTGCCCATGGAGTGTGGCTCCGAGGTGATGCGGGGGTTCGTCCCGCGGACGGACGCGGCGGTGACCCGCCGGCTCCGCGAGGCCGGCGCCCGGATCACGGCGAAGCTGGCCTGCGACGAGTTCGCGGGGAGCGCCCGCGGGACGACCGGCGTCGGCGGACCGATCCGAAACCCCCACGACCCCGAGCGGACGGCCGGCGGCTCCTCGGGCGGGAGCGCGGTCGCGGTCGCCACCGGCGACGTCGACGCGGCGCTCGGGACCGACACCGGCGGGTCCGTGCGGATGCCCGCGGCCTTCTGCGGCGTCGTCGGGGTGAAGCCGACCCACGGGCTCGTCCCGCTCTCGGGCGTGGTCGAGAACACGTACACGCAGGACCACGTCGGGCCGCTCGCGGACTCCGTCGGGGCGTGCGCGCGCGTGCTCGACGCCGTCGCCGGAACGGACCCGGACGACCCGGCGAGCCTGGTCGCGGCCGGGCGCGAGGGGTACCGGGTCGGCGGCTACGCCGACGCCGTCGCGTCGGCGCCCGACGCCGGCGACCTGACGCTCGCGTTCGTCGAGGAGAGCGTCGGCGACGGCGTGGCGGACGCCGTCGCGGAGCGCACCGAGGCCGCCCTCGCGGCCGTCGAGGACGCCGGCGGCACCGTCCGTCGCGTGTCGGTCGACGGGTACGGCCACACGTCGTCGGTGAAGAACCTGCTCAGCCTGAGCGAGCTCGCCGCCCACTGGCGGGCCGGCGGGGCGCCGTACCGTCGCGGCGGGGTCGTCGACGACGGGTTCCAGGCGGCGCTCGCCGCGCGCACCGAGGCGGGCGGACGCGAGCTGTCGGCGTACTACCGGAGCAAGCTGCTCGCCGGGGCGCACCTGCTCGACCGCGGCGGGCGGCGCTACACCCGCGCGCAGGCCGCCCGCGAGGCGCTCGCCGAGTCGTTCGCGGACGCGCTCGGCGACGCCGACGCGCTCGCCCTCCCGACGATGCCCGACGTCGCGCCGCCGCTCGCCGACGCCGACGACCCCGGGTTCTCCTACGGTCGCAACACGCGCCCGGCCGACGTGACCCGGACGCCCGCGGTGACGGTGCCGAACGGGTCCGTCGGCGGGCTACCCGTCGGGTTCCAGCTGATGGGGCCGGCGTTCGGCGAGGCGGGCCTGCTGGGGGCGGCCGCGGCGGTCGAGTCGACGCTGGCGGGGTAGCGGAGAGCCCGGGAGCGCCGCCGGTGGGTTCATCCGGTCGCCCGGCCACGGGACGAGCATGGCCGAGGACAGCGAGACGCCGGTCGAGCGGACCGTCGGCGAGGCGCTCCGCGAGGCCGGCCAGACGGTCGCCGTCGCGGAGTCGCTCACGGGCGGGCTGGTCGGCTCGCGCCTGACCGACGTCCCGGGGTCGAGCGACTACTTCGACCGCGCGGCGGTGACCTACTCCAACGACGCGAAGCTGACCGACCTGGCCGTCTCGCGGGAGGCGCTCGACGAGCACGGCGCCGTCTCCGAGCCCGTCGCCGTCGAGATGGCTCGCGGGGTGCGGGACCGCGCGGGGACGACGTGGGGCGTCTCGACGACCGGCATCGCGGGGCCGACCGGCGGAACGGAGACGAAGCCGGTCGGCCTCGTCTACGTCGGCGTCGCGTACGCGGGCGAGTGGGGGACGAACGCCTCGTTCGCCCGCGCGACCCGCTACGAGTTCGACGGCCCGCGCGGCGAAATCAAGGCGGCGAGCGCCCGGCGCGCGCTCGCGGACCTCCGCGAGGCCGTCCGCGAGGTGTGCGAGCGGTGAGCGCCGCGAGCGGTGCGCCTTTCACCGCCGGGCACGGACCGGAACGCATGGCGGACACGTTCGGCGTGGGCGTCCACGTCGCCGCGGAGGAGCTCCGGCTGGTCGTTCGCGTTCCCTCGGAGATCGACGCGGGGTGGACCGACCCGGAGGCGTTCCAGCGGCTCGTCGCCGAGGTGGTGTGGGAGCGCCTCGACCGCGAGTCGACGCTGCGCGCGCTCGCGGACCGGCCGACGGGCGAGACGGTGACCCTCGGCACCGTCACCCTCGACCCGGACGGCACCGTCGTCGAGTGCTCGCTGGACGCCCCCGGCGGCGAGCCGTGACCGACAACGTCGCCGCGGTCCAGTCGGCGGCGACCGACCGCGCCCTCGCGGCCGACGACCCCGCGGTCGCCCGTCGTCACCTCGCCCTCGTGGCCGCGGTCGAGCCCCTCCGGGGGACGGCGGGCGCGGCCGACCGGCTCGCGACCGGGGCGGCCGCGACCCTCGCCACCCGCGCGG
>JBDGTB010000016.1:0-8440 GCA_042217235.1 Haloferacaceae archaeon
CGCAACCGAGGTGAGTACCGATGAGTGACCGACGAAATCTTTACCGGACAGCACACCCCCGCCGCGTCCGCCCGACCTACGTCGCGTCCGCGTCCGCCCGTTTCGCGTCCGCGCCGGGCGTCCCGCCCGCGGCCGTCCCGGCGTCCCCGTACGCGACGCCGGTCAGGTCCGCGGACACCTCCCACAGCCGCCGGGCGAGGCCCTGGTCGTACGAGCGGTCGCTGGAGCGCCCCTCCGCCGGCGGGCCGCGCATGCCGAGGGGGCCCGACGGCCCCCAGTAGGTGGCGCCCGCGACGGCCGGGTCCGTCGCCGCGCGGAGCATCGGGAGCGCCCCGCGCTCGGGGGACTGGGCGAACAGGGCGTTGGCCGCCCGCATCGCCAGCAGGCGGAGCCGCGACCCCGTCGCCCGCGGCCCGCGATACTGGAGCTCCGTCGCCGCGTACCCCGGGTGACAGGCGACGCTCGTCACGCCCGCGACGCGGCGGTCCAGCTCGTAGGCGAACAGGACGTTCGCCAGCTTCGACCGGGCGTAGGCGTCCCAGCGGTCGTAGCTCGCCTCCGGCCCGCTCCCCCCGTGGCCGGCGACCGCGTCGGGGTCGAGGTCGCCCCGCTCGTGCATCCCCGAGGACTGGGTGACGACGCGGGCGTCCGGGGCGGCGACGAGCCGGTCGAGGAGGCGGCCCGTCAGGGCGAAGTGACCGAGGTGGTTCACCCCGAACTGGTACTCGAACCCGTCGGCCGTCTCGCGGTACGGGACCGCCATCACGCCGGCGTTGTTACAGAGCACGTCGAGCGCCTCGTAGTCCCGGCACACGCCGTCGGCGAACGTCGCCACGCCGCCGAGGTCGGCGAGGTCACAGGCGCGCACGTCGAGGTCCGCGTCCGGCACGTCCGCGCGCACGTCGCCCGCGGCGTCGTCCCCCCGGCCGACGTCCCGGCAGGCCATGACGACCGTCGCGCCGGCCCGGGCGAACGCGCGCGTCGCCGCGAGGCCGATGCCGCTGTTCGCCCCCGTCACGACGACAGTCCGGTCGTCCATCCGCGGCAGGTCGTCGGCGGTCCACTCGGTCATGTCCCCCGGTAGCGTCTCGACGGGCAGAAACCCGTCGGCCGTCCGCGGGGCGCGCCCGCCGCCGTCGACACCGTCGCCGGCCGCCCCGCTCGCGGACCGCGTCGCCCCCGAAGCTTTGTGCGTCCCGGTCGTCGGTCGGGTATGGCAGCACCGGAGACGTTCGACATCGGCGGCGAGGACACGGTGAACCGACTCGGCTTCGGCGCGATGCGGATCTGCGGCGAGGACATCCTCGGCGAACCGGCCGACGTCGGCCGGGCGCGGCGGGTGCTCGAACGCGCCGTCGATCTCGGCGTCGACTTCATCGACACCGCGGACGCCTACGGGCCGGGGACGAGCGAGCGGCTGATCGGCGAGACGCTCGACCCGACGCGCGAGGACCTCCTGGTGGCGACGAAGGGCGGCCTGCTGCGCAACCGGGACGGCGACTGGCTCCCGCGTGGCGACCCCGACCACCTGCGGAACGCCCACCTCTGCTCGTGTGACCGGCTGGGCGTCGAGACGGTCGACCTCTACCAGCTCCACACGCCGCGGAGCGACACGCCGATCGAGGAGTCGGTCCACGCCATCGCGGAGCTGCGCGACGCCGGGGTCGTCCGCCACGTCGGCGTGAGCAACGTGACCGCCGAGCAGCTCGACCGGGCGCGCGAGGTCGTCGAGATCGCGACGGTCCAGAACCAGTTCAACGTGGTCGACCGCGAGAACGAGGACGTGCTCGACGCCTGCGAGCGCCACGACATCGGGTTCATCCCGTACTTCCCGCTCGGCGCCGGCGACCTCGACGAGCGCGGCGAGGACCTCGACGCCGTCGCCGCGGACCACGACGCGAGCCGCTACCAGGTCGCGCTCGCGTGGCTGCTGCACCGCTCGCCCGTCGTCCTCCCCATCCCGGGCACGTCGCGCGTCGAACACCTGGAGCGCAACGTCGCCGCGGCCGACGTCGACCTGACCGACGCCGACGTCCGGCGGCTGGCGTAGGGCGGGTCGCGTCGGGAACGGGCGGTCGGGCGGGCCAACCGCGAGCCCCGCTGACGGCACGCCCGGGGCCACCGCGGTGCCGACGGTGTCGACACTCGTGCTCCGGGGGTGACGTCGGTGGGTCGTCGGGCCGTTCGAGCAGCCACAGTCCCGTTCGCGTCTCCCCCGGGCCGTCGCACGCGGCGACAGACGCTTGCGTCTCGATGGTGTACGTTAACTCATGTCCCCATCGGGCTCCGAGGTCGAGGCGCTCCACCGAGTCGAACTGGCGCGGGAACATCTCCACCGGGCGTACGGCCACCTGCTCGCGTTCCACCACTCGGTCGGCCACGCGATGGACCGGCTCGACGGCGTCGAGGACGACCTCCGGGCGAGCGGCCGGGAGCAGTTCGCCGACGAGCTCCGCACCGACCACCTCCCCGCGGGGGTCTTCGAGGGCTGCTGGAGCTACGAGCTGGTCGAGGCGTTCGAGTCGGGCTTTCTCGCCGACGTCGACGACTTCGAGCGGCGGGTCCGCCGGGAGGTGACCGACGGCCGTCGACACGCCGCCGAGCGGGCCCAGCAGCGGCGCTGGCGCGAGCGGGCCGAGCGCTAGGGCCGGCGCTACGCCCCGCCCCCGCTCGCGTCCTCGACCCGGTCGGCGTGCTCGGTCAGCGCCGCCGCGAGCGTCCGGGCCTCGTCGGGGGAGAGGAACACCCGGTCGGCGTGGGCGGGCAGCGTCCCCAGGTCGGCGTTGTCGAGTTCGAGTTCGAGCGTCACGCGGTCCGGGTTCCGGCGCGGCGCGGCGACGTTCGCCACCGCGTACGCCGCCTCCCGGAAGTCGTGGCCCTCGGCCTCGCCCTCGATCGTATCGAGCGTCGTGAACGCGTTGATCCGCAGCAGTCTGTCGGGCATCAGTGGTCGGTTCGCATCGGTTCGCGTCGGTTCGCGTCGGTCGGTTCGTCGCGCGGGCCGCCGTTCCCGGTCGTGCCCGTTCGGCGGGCCGGACGGGCACGTCGCTTGCCGCTAGTCGTCCGCCGGCATCGGCGTGTCGTCGGGGTAGGTCGGTGCCGGGCCGTCGCCCTCTGCGTCCTCCGCGTAGGGGTACCACGTCAGCTTCGTGTTGTGCATGTACGGGTCCTCGTAGTCGGTCTCCTCGGGTTCGACCAGTTCGGCCAGCGTCTCCTCGTCGGTCCGCTCGACGAACGTCCGGAACGTCTCGCCGTCCTCGCGACGCTCGGCGTAGTTCTCGATCAGGTTGGCGATGGCGCCGGGAACCTCGTCGGCGGGGACGCGCTGGGCGACCCAGTCCGCGAAGGCGGGGTCCTCGCCGAGTCCGCCGCCGAGGCCGACGTCGAGCGCCTCGACCGCCTCGCCGTCCTTGCGCGTTTTCATCCCGCGCAGGGAGACGTCGGCGATCTGGGGCTGGGCACACGACGCCGTGCAGCCCGAGAGGTGGACGTGGAAGTCCTCGACGCCGTCGGGGAGCTCGACGTTCTCCTTCAGCCACCGCGCGTAGCGCACCTGCCGGTTCTTCGTCTCCACGATGGAGAGCGAGCAGAACTCCGTCCCCGTGCAGGCGACGGAGCCGCGCATGAACGGGTGCGGGTCCGGCGAGTAGCGGTCGAGGAGGTCCTCGTCGAGCAGGGCGTCGAGGTCGCCCTCCGGCACGTCGGTGACGACGACGTTCTGTCGCTGGGTGACGCGCACCTCGCCGGAGCCGTACTCGTCGGCGAGACGGGCGAGTTCGGCCGCGTCGTCCGCGCCCATCCGCCCGACGAGGACGTTCAGGCCGACGTAGTAGCTGCCGTCGGGCTGCTCGTGGACGCCGACGTGGTCGGAGTGGCCGCCGTTCGCGTAGCCGGCGTTGTACGAGTACTCCCCGCGCAGGTCCTCGCCCGCCGCGTCGAGCTCGAAGTCGACGTACTCCGCCTGGAGGACGCGTCGGACCTCCTCGACGCCCCACTCGTCGACGAGGAACTTCATCCGGGCGCTGAAGCGGTCCTCGCGGTCGCCGTGGTCCCGGAAGAGCTCGGCGAGGGCGCCGCCGACCTCGACGGCCTCGTCGGGGGTGACGAACACGTCGAGGTCGCGGGCGAGGCGCGGCTCGTTGCGGGACAGCCCGCCGCCGACCCGGACGTTGAACCCCCTGACGACCTCGCCGTCGCGCTCCCTGCGCGCCGGCTCGAACGCGAGGTCGTTGATGTCGCCCTGACCACAGCCTTCGCGGCAGCCCGTGACGCTCACTTTCCACTTGCGCGGCAGGTTCGCGTGGCCCTCGTGGCCCTTGTACGTCTCGTGGAGGCCTTCGGCGAGGGGCAGGGCGTCGACGTACTCGTTTCTGTCCTTGCCGGCGACCGGACAGCCGACGACGTTCCGCCAGGAGTCGCCACACGCCTGCCGGGTGGAGAGCCCGACCGACTCCAGCTTCTCGAAGATCTCCGGGACGTCCTCGAGGTTGATCCAGTGGAGCTGGATGGACTGGCGCGTCGTCCAGTCGACGTACGCGTCCCCGAACTCGGGGTTCGTCGCCGGGCCGGTGGCGTACTCCCGCGCCACCTCGGCGACCACCTCGGTCTGTCCCGGCTCCAGCACCCCGTTGGGCGTCCCGATCCGCAGCATGAAGTAGCTCTCCTGTCCGCTCCGCTGGTGGTACAGCCCCCACCACTTGAAGCGCTCGAACCACGCGTCGTGTTCGTCCTCCGGGATCGACTCCCACCCCTCCTCGGCGAACCGCAGGACGTGCTCGCGTATCTCCTCCCCGTACGCTTCGGACTTCCAGCGCTCGACGTCGGTCGGCATGGCGTCCGCTACAGGCCCCGTGCATAAACGCCCGTGCGCCGCGTCGAATCTCCCCGGTGCTCCACCGAAGGGGAGGTTTTTGCCCCTTCTACGACCGGACGGCGCCGGCCGCGAGCTCGTGGAACGTCCCGTCCACGACCCGGCCCACCGGCGTCCAGCCCGTCGTTCCCGAGGTGCCACACCGGATGCAGCGGCCGTAGACGCGGGCGGCGACGGTGCGGCCGTCGACGGCGGTCCCGACGACCCCCTCGACGAGCAGCTCCGCGAGGGCGCACGGGCAGTCCCACTCGACGACCCAGACCTCGCTCGCTCCCGCTCGTCGCCCGTCGTTCACGGACACCCACGCGCCGTCGTCGAGGGTTCGGACGCTGACGGTCACGCCGCCCGGTACGGGTCGCGCCCACCTCCCTCCGTCGGTTCCCGCAGGGCCGGCGGGGGACGGTGACGCCCGCTTCCGTCCCGATCGGGCCGCAGTCGGTCGGTCTCGGGCACGCCCCGGCGTCAGGGATCGGGGCAACCGTTTCCGGGATCCGGGAGCACCGCACGGCGTTGCGGGGGAGGACGGCCTTAACCGGTCCCCGGCCGTTCGACGGATCGATGACCGACGACGCGACTGACGACGTGCGCCCGCCACAGGCGGCCGGTGACGTCGCCCCGGAACTGGCCCCGGCCACCGAGCGCTCCGACCGGCAGCGGGGTGGGTCGGCGTGAGCCGGTCGTCCGGCGCGACGGGCGACGAGGCGTCCGCGGACCGGTCCGGAGGAGCGAGGGGCGACGGCGCGGCGAGCGCGGACGCGCCCGCGACGCGTGACGACGAGGCCTCGACGGGCGCGCGCGTCGCCGACGAGGGCCGGGACGACCACCTCGAGGACGTGCCGGACGGCGCCGGCTGCACGGAGATCTGGGCGCACCTCTCGGAGGGCCGTGCGGACGACTCGTAGGTGGACGCGCGCGGCGGTCGCCCGGCCCCGCGAGGCTTTTCCCCGACTGGACCGGAACGACACCCGATGACCGACGAGCGCGAGTGGCGCGACGCCGAGCGCGCCGAGCCGGTCGGCGAGCCCGTCGTCCGGGCCGACCCGGCCGTCACGGGCGCCCACGCCGAGCGCGCGGTCGAGTTCGACCCCGACGACCCCGAGAGCCTCGACCGCGCCGCGGAGACGGTCCGGAAGTTCGCCGCGGGCGGGCTCGGCACCGAGAACGTCTACCTGCTTCGCGGCGCCGCGGCGTGTGCGGCGCTGGTGCGCGGCGTCGGCTCCTACAAGGCGGCGGCCGAGCGCGCCGGCGGCGAGGCCACCGTCGGGTTCATCCGCAAGTGGGCGCGGGTCCACGACCTCCCGCAGTCCGTCCGCCGGCACGTCGCCCGCGGGAACATCGCCCCGACGGCCGCGAAACACATCGCGCGGGTCCGCGGCGAGGCCCGCCTCGCGCTCGCGTGGGCGACGATCGACGGCGACCTCACCGTCCGCGAGGTGCGTCGGGTCGCGAGCGCGGTCAACGACGGGGCGACCGTCGCGGACGCGCTCGTCGACGTCGGGGTCGACCTCGGGACGCTGACGCTCTCGCTCCCCGTCGACGACTACGTCGAACTCCGGCGCCGGGCCTCGATGCGCGACGTGAGCCCGGCGACGGTCGTCGGCGAGGCGCTGGCGGCGCAGTTCGACCGGACGGCGGAGTGACGCCGTCGCGGAGCGTAAACGCTTATGGGTCGGCATCCGTAGCGCGGGACGTCGGGCCGGTAGCTCAGTCCGGCAGAGCGTCTGGCTTTTAACCAGACGGTCGGGGGTTCAAATCCCTCCCGGCCCGCTCCGTCTCGGAACGATAGTGAGGAGCGGAGCGGTTACGAGGGTGTGAAGCAGGGAGCGCGCAGCGCCGAGCGAAGCGAGGGGATCGTGCGACTGGGGTTCAAATCCCTCCCGGCCCGCTCCGTCTCGGAACGATAGTGAGGAGCGGAGCGGTTACGAGGGTGTGAAGCAGGGAGCGCGCAGCGCCGAGCGAAGCGAGGGGATCGTGCGACTGGGGTTCAAATCCCTCCCGGCCCGCTCTTCGTGCGAACGCAGTGAGCCAACGAGCGACCCCGTGCGCCTCGTCGTACCCCCGTTGACGGCGTGCACCGCAGTCTTGAAACCCCGTGCGGTCGGGGGTAGGACCGATGAGTCACGGGACCGACGCGAACGGGGACGTCGACTACGCGGCGCGGGCACGGGAGCACCTCGGGTTCTCGCGGTGGTGGCTGGTCGTCGCCGCCGCGGTGAGCATGGCGCTCGTCAGTCCCTACCAGTACGTCTGGTCCTCCATCGAGGGGCCGCTGGCCGCCCGGTTCGGCATCCCGCTGCCGGCGCTCGGCGCGGTGTTCACGCTGTTCGTCATCTTCCAGGCCGGGTCGCAGTTCCCGGTCGGGTGGTGGCGCGACCGACACGGGCCGCGCCGCCTCTCGATGCTCGCGGCGGTGCTCGCGGGCGGGGGGTACGTCGGCCTCGCCTACGCGACCGCCGTCTGGCAGATCTACGTCCTCTACTCGCTCGGTGCGATCGGCGTCGGCATCGTCTACACCGTCGCCGTCAACACGGCGCTGAAGTGGTTCCCGGACCGGCGCGGACTCACGACCGGCGTCGGGACGATGGCGTTCGCGGGCGGGAGCGCGCTCGTCGTCCCGTTCGTCCGGGCGAACGCGACGGCCGCCTCGTACCCCTTCGTCCTCCGGACGCTCGGGGTCGTCATCGGCCTCGGCATCTTCGTCGGCGCGTTCGTCCTGCGGGACCCGCCCGAGGAGTGGACGACCGACGGCGACGGCGAGGCGCCGGACACGACCGGCCGGCAGTACGCGTGGCGGGAGGTGCTCCGGACCTGGCAGTTCTGGTTGATGTACGGCATGTTCGTCGCGGTCAGCGGCGCCGGCCTCATGCTCACGGCCAAGGTGGTGTCGTTCGCCGACGCGCTCGGCCTCACGGCGCTGACGGCGACCGCGTCCGCGACCGTGCTGCCGGTCGCGGGCGGGGTGGGACGGCTCGTCCTCGGCGACCTCTCGGACCGGGTCCCCCGCGAGCGGGCGATGGCCGCCTCCTTCACGCTCTGTGGCCTCGGCCTCGTGGCCGTCGTCTACTTCGCCCGACGGGGGCTCGCGCTCGGCTTCCTCGGCGCCGTCGTCGTCACGACGTTCTTCTGGAGCCCCCAGTACACCCTCTTCCCGAGCGTCGTCGGCGAGTACTACGGCAGCCAGCACTCCTCGGCCAACTACGCGCTGCTCTACTCGGGGAAGATGTGGGGGGGCGTCTTCGGCGGCGCCGTCGCGGGCTGGATCGTGGCGCGCACCGACTGGCCGACCGCGTTCCTCGTCGGCGGCGGCCTGGCCATCCTCGCGGGCCTCGGCGCGCTCGCACTCCGTCCACCGACCGACGCCGAGGGCGACACCGGGCCGGGTCCAGAGGCGACGGGCGGCGCCGTAGACGCCGGGGCCGACGAGCGCGCGACCGACTAGCGCCGCGGCGGGGTGCGGCGCCGTCGTCCGTCGGCCGGCGGCGTCGCGTCACCGGCGCAGGAGCTCCCCGAGCCGGTGGAGCGGCCCGCCGACCACGGCGCCGTCGCGCGCGACGACGACCGTCCGGTCGG
>JBDGTB010000096.1:0-8354 GCA_042217235.1 Haloferacaceae archaeon
AAAGTGATCCGCATCAACGGCGACGACTACTGGCTGTACGGTGCCATCGATCCCCAAACGAATGAAATCCTGCAGTTCAGGCTGTTTCCAGCGACAACGAAACAGACGACGCGATGGTTTCTGACCGAGCTGCATCGGCAATATCGGCTAGATGGCGTCGAATTTCTCGTCGATGACGCCGATTATCTAGTGAACGTCCTCGACGAAGACGGATACCGATTCCAGATGATTTCACACGGGAATCGGAATGCCATCGAACGTGTCTTTTGGGAAATAGAACGACGAACCTCCTCATTTGCAACTAGTTTCAGCCATGTCGAACCGCAGACAGCAGAATCGTGGCTCCAAGCCCTCGCCGTCCGTCACAACTCACGCCAAAGTTAACGCGACCGCGTAGACTCCGTCCGCGAAACCGGACGGACGGCTACGCGGCCGACCGGGAATCGAGCGCGGCCGTGTCCCCATCGCGCACTATCGAACGTGATACTCGGTCAGTCCGTTTATCTACTCCAGCGCCGACGTGGGGCGCTACGATGGACCAGTTCTGCGAGGCCCTGGCGAACGTGTACCGTCGCCGGGTGCTCGTCGCGTTACTCGACGGTCCCGACGCGGACGTGCGCGTGCCGGAGGACGTTCACGCGGGGGAGCGGTCGACGGAGGCGCTCCGCGCGGAGCTGTACCACACGCATCTACCCCACCTGTCGACGGCGGGGCTCGTCCGCTGGGACCGGGAGACGGGGGTGGTGCGACGGGGGGAGCGGTTCGAGGCGGTCGAGCCGCTGCTCGCCGTCCTGGCCGACCACGCGGACGAACTCCCCGGCGACCTGACCTGAGGTCCGGGCCGCCCCGCTCGAGCCCGACGCGTCCGCCCTCCGAGGGCCCAGTCGCGGACTGCCGCCCGTCAGGCGCCCTCCTCGAGGCGGTCGTACCGCTCGGTGAACCGGCTCCGGCAGGACGGACAGCAGAAGTGATACACCTCCCCGTCGATCCGGGCGGACTCCCCCTCGCTGTCGACGGTGTTGTCACACTCCGCGCAGGTGAGCGCGAACTCGACGCCGTCGAGCGACGGCCGCCACTCGACGTCGTCCATCAGCGTCACCGTGTACTCGGCGTCGGCGTCGTCGAACAGCCCCTCGAGCCACCGGCGGACGTTCTGGACCTGGGCGCGGGCGTAGAACCAGACGTCGCCGTCCGCGGTCACGAACACGTGCTCGACCGCGTCGTCGTCGCCGACCCGCGCCCGGAGGTCGTCGGCGTCGCCCGCGGCGACCGACGCCTGAACGAACACCGGCACGCCGGCCCGGAGCTGTGACCGGTCGACGTCGACGGTGAACCGGTTGATCACGCCCGCCTCCCGGAGGCGCGTCACGCGGTCGGAGACGGCCGGCCCCGAGAGGCCGACCTCGTCGGCGATCGCGCTGAACGGCCGTCTCGCGTCCTCGCCGAGCAGCGTCAGGATCTCCACGTCGGTTTCGTCGAGGTCCCGCATACGCCGGATAGGGAGCGACGATCCAAAACGCTGGCGCCCCTCGGATTTCGTTCCCGAGCCAACGTTCGCAGTTCGAGCAGGAATCGAAAGCTCAACGGGCGCGGCTCGTCACGGCGTGGAACCGGAGCGTCGTGGGACGCCGCGGGGACCTGCCCCCGTCGCCCGCTCGGTGTTCCGAGAGCGGAGTCGTGCGCAGCCCGGGTGGACGACAACCGGTCGACTGCCGCGGGGGACGGACCAGCAGTCCCCGGACTGCGAGGGGGGGGTTCTCGCCCGGGAGGGGCGTCGTCCGCGTCAGGCGTCGTCGCCCGCGTCGTCGCCCGCGAACGCCGACAGCCGCTCCTGTCCGCGTGCCCGCTCGGCCGGGTCGACGTTCGTCGCGACGATCTCCTCGACCTCACCGCGGGCCGTGGCGTCGCTGTTGATCGCCCGCCGGGCGCCCTCCACGCCGACGTGAAAGCCCGCGTCGTCGTACAGGTCGAAGAGGACGCCGGAGTTCGAGAGGACGACGGACACCCCGCGCCGGTCCAGGTCGGTCGCGACGTCGAGCAGCCGCTCCTGGTCGTCGCGGTCGAACCCCGCCGCGGCGTAGTCGGTGAAGTCGGCCGTCCTGCTGACCGGCTCGTAGGGCGGGTCGAAGTAGACGAGGTCGCCCGGCTCGGCCGCGTCGCGGACGTACGCGAAGTCGCCGCTCCGCAGGTCGACCGCGGCGAGCACGTCGCTCGCGGCCCGGACCTGCTCGGCGCGCACCCAGTCGGGGTCGGCGTACCGGCCGATCGGGACGTTGAACTCGCCGTCGGCGTTCTCGCGGTAGAGGCCGTTGAACCCCGTCCGGTTGAGATACAGGAGCAGCGCCGCCTCCTCCAGCGGGTCGAACGGCTCGCCGCGGGGCCGGCGGTTGAAGACGGCGCGCTGCTGGTAGTAGTAGTCGTCCACGTCGTCGTGGGGCCGGTCGGGGTCCGGGTCGCTCTCCGGGGCGTCGAACGCCCGACACCGGGCGATGAGCTCCTCTGGGCGGTCCCTCACCTGCTCGTAGAAGTTCACGAGCCGCTCGTTCGCGTCGTTCGCGGTGCCGGTCGCGGGCTCGCGGTCGAACAGGACGGCGCCGCCGCCGAGGAACGGCTCGTGGTACGCCCCGAACTCGGCCGGGAACCGGGCGTACAGCTCGTCGAGCAGCTGGCGCTTCCCGCCGGCCCACTTCAGTATCGGTTCGGCCATCGCGCTCGTCGTCCGCGACGGCGCCCGGCACAAAAAGCACCCGCGTCGACGACGCAAGCGACGGAAAACAAGTTTGAAGAACGCGCTGGTTCCACTACCCCGGTATGGACATCTCCAACATCGCGGACTCCGAGTTCGTGGAGGTCGACGCCGACACCCGGCTCGGGAAGATCCGGTCCGTCTTCGACCGGGAGAACCCCAAGGGGCTCATCGTCACCGACGACGGCGGGTACGTCGGCGTCATCGGGGAGAAGCAGCTGGTCCGGTCGCACATCGAGGACGACACCAAGGCGCGCGCGCTCGTCCGCTCGGCGCCGCGCGTCGACCGCCACGAGGACGTCCGCGAGGTCGCCCGGATGCTGGTCGAGGGCGGCGTGAAGATCGCCCCCGTCTACGAGGGGGAGACGCTGTACGGCGTCGTCACCGCGGACGCCATCCTGGACGCGGTGCTGGAGAACCTGGACGCGCTGACCGTCGAGCAGATCCTGACCGCCGACGTGGTCACCATCGAGGAGGACGCCCACGTCGGGCAGGCGATAAACCGGCTGCGCGAGCACGGCATCTCCCGGCTGCCGGTGGTCGACGACGGCCGCCTGACGGGCGTGCTGACGACCCACGACCTCGTCGATTTCGCCGTCCGTAACGACGAGCGCCAGGGGCGAGGCGACCGCCGGGGCGACCTCGACCGGATGCTCGATCTGCCCGTCTACGACATGATGTCCTCGCCGGTCCTCACGGCGACGCCCGGCGAGTCGGTCCGCGACGCCGTCGACCGGATGCTCTCGAACGACGTCGCCGGCCTCGTCGTCACGCCCGAGGACGACGACGGGCGGGTCGCCGGCGTCGTCACCAAGACGGACGTGCTCCGCGCGCTCACGTTCACGGAGGAACAGCGCATGGACGTCCAGATCACGAACGTCGACCTGCTCGACTCGGTCTCGCGGGACAGCATCGTCGAGAACATCACGAACGTGGTGAGCAAGTACCAGCAGATGAACGTCCACCACGCCCACGTCCGCCTCCACGAGCACAAGGAGAAGCTCCGCGGCACGCCGCTCATCCAGTGTCAGATCCGCCTGCGGACGTCCCACGGCCAGCTCGCCGGGTCCGGCGAAGGGTACGGCGCCGAACACGCCTTCCACGTCGCGCTCGACAAGCTGGAGCGCAACGTCCTCGAGCTGAAGGGGCTGAACGCCGACGAAGAGTACGAGGGCCAGCTCCTGCGGAAGCTCGGCGAGCTGTAGCGGCCGCGAACGACCACGACGACGGTCTTCTCGGAGACCTATCCGGGCCGGTGTTTCCGGTGATCCGACCAAGCGTTTGCAGCGGTTCGTCCGTGCCGGCCGTTCTCAGCCGTCCGGCCGGTCGACGCCCTCGACGCCGTCCGCCGTGATCCGGAAGGGGACGGTCCCGCCGGCCTCGCGGGCGTGGTGTTTCTCGAGCGTCGCCCGTCGCTTGCCGCCGCGAAAGCGGTCGAGACGGACCACGACGCCGGTCCAGTGGTCGAGTGTGTGCCCGCCGAGCGCCCGCGGCCGGTTCGAGTCGGGGTCGGTGAACACCTGGTTCGTGACGACGACCGCCAGGTCGTGCTTGCGGGCGAGCGAGAGCAGGTGTCGCACCTGCTTGCCGACCCGGCGGAGCGTCTCGCCCCCGTCGTCGTCGGTGCGCTCCAGCCGGTAGTGGCCCGTCGCGCTGTCGAGCACGACCAGTTCGACCTCGGCGGCGAACTCCTCGGCGTCGCGCACCGCCTCCTCCTGGGCCGCGAAGTCGTACGCGTCGGTGATGACGACCCGCGAGGCCAGCCGGTCTGGGTCGCCGTCCACCCCGCGTGCGAGCTGGCGGAACCGCTCGACCGACAGCCCCTCGGTGTCGAGATAGAGCGCGCGGTCCCCGGCGGCGGCGACCCGCGCCACGGCCGCGAGCGCGACGTTGGTCTTGCCGGCCGCGGGCGGGCCGTACAGCTGGGTGACGGTTCCCCGCTCGAAGCCGCCACCGAGCAGGTCGTCGAGGGGGGCACAGCCCGTCGAGAGCGGTTCGCTCACGGCAGTGCCTGGGTCGGTCCGGACATAAGAACCCCGGTACGGGGAGGACTCGGAGCCCGGGGTCGGCGCCGCGACCGCCGGCGGTCCCCACCCTTTACCTCCCGACACGACGAACGCCGTTCGTGATCGTCGTCGCCACGGACGACTTCGAGCTCTACCACGGCGTCGTCGGCGCCCTGCGCGACCGTGGCGTCCCCTTCACCACCGTCGAGCCCGGCGCCCCGCTCCCGGAGGGGACCCGGGTCGTCGTGCAGGCGCCCGACGACGCCGTACCGGACGACGACGCCGGGGTCGAGCGGGTCGTGGCGGCGCCCGACGCACCCCGCCGGGCGGTGGACGAGGCGCTCGCCCACCTCCGTGGCGGCGAGGGACGGACCGTCGTCGGCGTCGACCCCGGCGAGCGGCCGGGGGTCGCCGTCCTGTCGGGGGACGTGGTCGTCGCCGCCTTCCACGTCCCGCTCGCCGACGCCGTCGAGACGATCCGCGCCGAGGTGGCCGACGCCGACGACCCGATCGTCCGCGTCGGCGACGGCGCGCGCCTGCAGGGCAGCCAGATCGTCAACGAGCTCGACGAGGTACCCGTCGAACTCGTCGACGAGACCGGGACGACTCCCTATCTCGGCGTCGGCGCGCGCGGGATGGGCGACGTGCTCGCGGCGGTCAACATCGCGCGGCTGGCGGGCGAGCGCGTCGACGCGCGCGACGTCGACCCGACCGCGGGCGAGCTCCAGCGGATCAAAGACGAGTCGCGGCGGCGCTCGGCCGGCGACCGCACCATCGACGAGGGGCTCGCTCGGCGGGTCGCCGCCGGGGAACTCACCGTCGAGGAGGCGCTCTCGGAACACGAGGACCGCGAGGCCTGAGGGAGCGAAGCGACCGAAGGCCTCGACGCGGAGCGGGGAGCGCGAGCGACCCGCGGAGCCGCGGAGGGAAGGCACGAGGCCCGAGAGGGAAAGCGACCGAAGGCCTCGACGCGGAGGGAAAGAGCCCCGTCAGACCGGCGACGACGCGAGGCCGAACACGGCCTCGGCGTAGGGGACGAACGCGCTCGTGACGCGGAACGCGGCGACGGCGAGCGTCGGTGCGAGGAGGGTTCGCGTCCGCTCGTAGCCGTAGGCGGCGACCGCGACCGTCGCGAGACGGAGGAGGTCGAACGCCGCCGTCGAGAACTCGGCGAGTTCGAGCGCCGCGGCGACGAGGCCGAACAGGCCGACCGCGACGACCGGGAGGTAGCGCACGTCGCGGACGCTGTCGACGGACTCCCGGACCGTCCCGCGATAGAGGAGCCCGACGCTCGCCCCGACGGCGACGGTGACGAGGAGCGTCACCCCGAAGATGGCGAGGTTCGCGGGGTCGAGCGAGAGCGGGTTCGGCGACGTGAGCGGGACGGCGACCACGACCCCGACGAGTACCGTTGTCAGCCCGACCGCGTGTTCGGGGTCGGTGAGCGCCCGCACCCGCTCCTGGACGACGCCGTGGTACAGCAGGGCGTGCCCGACGGCCCCGGCCAGCGCCGGGACGAGGAGCGTCGAGAGGACGAACGCCGTCGGCGCGTCGGGGGAGATGTACCGCTGTGCTATCGCGCTGTACGTCGTGTCGACGGCCGCCGCGACGGCCGCCGTGCCGAGGACGAGGCCGGCCGGCGCGAGCGTCGTCGCGGCGACCGTCGGGAGGTGCTCGCGGGACGGGAGCGCGACCCGGAGGTCGATGCCACGCAGTCGGACGTACGCCAGTGCGCCGAGCGACATCCCGAGGCCGTACGTCGCCACGGAGCCGAGGGCGATGGGCGACCCCGCGAAGGCGGGGAGAGCCGGTTCGACGGCGACGAACGCGAGACCGACCAGCCGCGTCCACACCTGAACGGCGGCGACCACGACGAACAGCGCCCCGAGGCCGACTGACGCCGGGTTCTGCCGGTAGAGTGGGTGACGAGCGACGGGTCGGAGGGCCATGTCCGATCAGTTTGACGTATCGGTGTAACGTTGACGGTCGGGGGCGTAGCGCGTTTCGCGTCGCTTCGAGACGTGACCATCGAGAGCGTCTCGCGCTCCGTGTCGAGGCCCTCACTCCGTTCGGGCCACGCTCTCCGCCAGTCGAAGAACCTCCCGCACCGGGCGGTCGGTCGCCCGCGCCACCGCCGCGGCGTCCTCGTACTCGGCGCTCACGTCGTACACCTCGCCGTCCGCGTCCGTCGCCACCTTCACGTCTACCGCGTGTTCCTCGCCCGCCACCTCGACGGTCACCGTCTCGACCCGGCGGTTCGCGACCCAGCGGTGTCCGGCGCCGTGCTCGCGGACGCCGAGGGTCCCCGTCTCCGTGGCGAGTCGCCGGGCGAGGCGCTCGGCGTCCTCGGGGTCGGCGACCACCTTCACGAGGTGGCCCGGGCGGGACTTCTTCATCGTCGCCGGGAGCACGGACACGTCGCGGGCGCCCGCCTCGGCGAGCGACGCCTGGAGGTCGCCGAGCACCTCCGGGCTGGCGTCGTCGAGGTTCGTCTCCAGGACGGTGATCTCGTCGCGTCGCAGCCGCCCCGCGCCGTCGCCCGCGAGCACGCGGAGCACGTTCGGCCGGTCGTCGAGCTCGCGGTCGCCGGCGCCGTGTCCCTGCCCCTCGACGCGCAGGGCCGGGAGCGTCTCGACCCCCGTCGCGAACTGCGCGAGGATCGCCGCGCCCGTGGGGGTGAGCAGCTCGACCTCCTCGGGGCCGCCGCGGAGCGTCCAGTCGGCTCGCGCGGCCACCTCGACGACGGCCGGCGGGGGGATCGGGTAGGTGCCGTGGCTGGCCGTCAGCTCGCCCGTGCCCGTCGCGAGCGGCGTCGTCACCACCCGGTCCGGGTCGAGGTCGTCGAGCAGGAGCGCGGCCCCGACCACGTCGGCGACGGCGTCGTCGGCGCCCACCTCGTGGAAGTGGACCCCGTCGAGCTCCGTGCCGTGGACCGCGGCCTCGGCCTCCCCGAGCAGTTCGAACGTCGCGACCGCGTCCGCCCGGACGCCCGCGGGCAGGTCCATCGACTCGACCAGCTCGACCACCTCGGCGAACGAGCGGTGCGGCCCGTGTCCCTCGGCGTGGTCGCCCCCCTCCCCGTGGGCGTGAGCGTGGTCGAGCCGCACGTCGACCGTCGTCGCGGCGATGCCGTGGCGGGTCGTCCGGTCCACCGCGTAGCTGACGTCGAGCGCGGCCTCGACCGGGTCGAGGGCGTCGCGGTCCGCGCCGGCGTCGAGCAGCGCGGCACACACCATGTCGCCCGCGGCGCCCGCCCGCCCGTCGAACGCGAGGAGGTCCATACGAGTCGGCTCGCGCGGAGGCGAATAAGCCTCACGTCCCGTGCCGCGGTCGGTGCCGCTTTATGTCCGCACCGAGTATGCCAATCTATGGCACGGAACGGCGACCCGGCGCCTTCGACCGTCCGGGTCAACAAACTTAACCGGCGAGCGGGCCGAGGGTGGACCATCTCCGCGAAGGCATCATGAACGAAGTCCAACTCGAAGTGGCGAAGGCGTACCCCAACGACTCGGGGCGCGGCATCGCCCGACTCGACCCCGACACGCTCCTCCATCTGAAGCTCTCGCCCGGCGACATCATCGAGATCGAGGGCGCCGAGACGA
>JBDGTB010000089.1:0-8348 GCA_042217235.1 Haloferacaceae archaeon
TCGTGTCGATCGACCAGACGCCCTCGTTGCCGCCCTCGACGGGCAGGTCGCGCTCGGCGGCGTACTCCTGCTCCCACTCGCGGGTCAGCCCGAGCTCGCGAACCGGCGCCACGACCTCCAGGTCCGAGGCGCGCCAGACGGCCTCGAATCGGAGCTGGTCGTTGCCCTTCCCGGTGCAGCCGTGCGCGAGCGCGTCGCAGTCGTGTTCCCGGGCGACGTCGAGGATCGCCTCGGCGATGACGGGCCGGGCGAGCGCCGTCCCGAGGGGGTAGCCCTGGTAGGTCGCGTTGGCCCGCACCGCGTCGAAACAGAGGTCGGCGAACTCCGCCTGGGCGTCGACGACGTGGTGTTCGAGTCCCAGCGCCTCGGCGGTCTCCTCGGCCTCCGCGAACTCCTCCGCGGGCTGGCCGACGTCGACCGTCACGCCGACCACCTCGTCGTAGCCGTACTCCTCCTCGAGCAGCGGGACGCACACCGTCGTGTCGAGCCCGCCCGAGAACGCGAGTGCCACGCGTGTCATGTATCGGCTTCTGAACGCCTCTGGGTATTAAATTCAACGGAATTGGGTTCACAACAAAATGGCGGAGACGACCGTATCCACGGCCTGTGGACGAACGGCGAGAACGGGGGGATGTGGTGACTCGGGCCTAACGGCCCGGTCGCGGTCGCGGGACTCGGACCGGGAGGAGAAGGGCGGGGGCGCGAGTCCGCGTCATTGCCGGAGGTATCGGACGCCTCGCCTTTAAGATTTCCGTGAGACGCGCTGGCTAGACCGGGACCGTCGGGAGTCGTCGGGGCGCGAGCAGTCGTCGCCGTCACCCGAACGGCCGCCTCGTCGTCGCCGTCACCCGAACGGCCGCCTCGTCGTCGCCGTCACCCGAACGGCCGCCTCGTCGCCGCCGTCACCCGAACAGCCGGAGCACGAGCCACATCCCCGCGCACGCCGCGGGCGGGATCGAGAGGTTGTCGTCGACGACGTACCCCGCGACGACGGGCTTCAGCCCGTCGGCGGCGGTGGCGCCGGCGGCGCCGACCGCGGCCGCGGCCACGGCGACCGGCGGCGATGCGACGTCGAGGGCGAAGGGCGCGGCCAGGGCAAAGCAGACGGAGAACATCGCCGCGAGCACGCCCGGGCGCTTGCCCTCCGTCGCGGCGCCGGCCGAGGAGAGGAGGCCGCTGATCGGGTCCCCGACCATGAGCATCAGCATGCCGGGCACCGCCACCGCGGGGTCGAACGCGAGCGCGACCGCGGTCGTGCTGACCGCGTACAGGGCGTAGCCCGCCGGGTTGTCCTGCTCGTACTCGCGGGTGAGGTGGTCGTATATCGCCCAGTCGAGGCCGACGGTGAGCCGGAGGCCCTCGAGCGCGACGGCGACGGCGGCGAGCGCGACGAGCAGGCGGCCGAACGTCCGCCAGGTCACGGCGCCGAGCAGGTAACAGAGCGGGAGCCCCGCGCCGCTCGCGTGCACCAGCCGCCGGCGGAGCTCGCTCACGCGCCGTCGGCGCCCTCGGCCGCCACGTCGTACGCCCGGCGCAGGTCCCCGAACGTCCGGTCGCCGTCGACCACGGCCGCGAGCTCGTCGGCGAGGTCCTCGACCGGCACCCGGACCTGCGCGGTCGAGTCCCGGTCGCGGACGGTCGCGGTGGTCGGCCCCGGCGACTCCAGCCCCTCGTGGTCGACGGTGACACAGACCGGCGTGCCGATCTCGTCCTGGCGGCGGTAGCGCCGGCCGATGTTGCCCGACTCGTCGTACGTGACCGCGAGGTCCGCCGCGCGCAGGTCGTCGACGACCGCCTCGGCGACGGCGACGAGGTCGTCGTCGTTGCTCACGAGCGGGAACACGCCGACGGCGGTCGGCGCGATCTCCGCCGCGAGGTCGAGGTACGTCCGCGCCTCGCCGCTCACCTCGTCCTCGCAGTAGGCGTGCGCGAGGAGGGTGTACACCGTCCGGTCGACGCCGAAGGAGGGCTCGACGACGTGCGGGGTGACGTGCTCGCCGGTCTCCGTCACCGTCTCGACCGAGAAGTTCGCCACGTCGGTCGGCACCGCGTGGGTCTCGCCGTCGACGGTCACCGTCACCTCGTCGCCCGCGAAGGCGTCCGGGTCGCGCTCGGCCAGGTCCGCGAGCGCGTCGGCCACGTCGGCGGCGGCGCCTCCGTACTCCGGGCCGAGGACGCTCATGTCGGGGTCGACCGTCGCCCGCTCGACCTCCTTCGGCTCGTCGTACTGCCGGAAGACGGTGAAGTCGTCGTCGCCGTGCTCGCCGTGTTTCGTGAGGTCGTAGGCGCCGCGGTCCGCGAAGCCGGCGATCTCGATCCAGTCGCCCGCCGCCGGGTCGTCGTCGAGCGCCGCGGCGTCGTGGGCGCCGCCGATCTCGGCCTCGGCGTCCCAGCAGTCGCTCGCGTAGTGGGCGCGCTCGCCGGGGAGGTGCTGGCGGAAGCGGAACCGGCCGCCGTCGACGCCGACCCGGTCGTACCACCGCCGCGCCACGCCGAGGAAGTAGCCGACCCACGCGGAGCCTATCGTCCCGCTTTCGACGGCCTCCGCGACGGTCGTCTCGACGTAGCTCCCGCCCTCGGCCTCCTGCTCGCTCGCCGGGTACAGCCGGACCGACACGTCCGCAACCGTCTCCAGCGGCGGGTCCTCGTCTTCCGGGTGGACGAACTGCTCCAGCTCGGCCTGGGTGAACTCCCGCGTCCGGACGATCCCCCTCCGCGGGCTGATCTCGTTGCGGTACGCGGGGCCGATCTGCGTGACGCCGAAGGGGAGCTGGTTGCGCGCGTACTCCTTCAGGCGGGGGAACTCGACGAAGATGCCCTGTGCGGTCTCGGGACGCAGGTACCCCGGCTTGCCCGACCCCGGCCCGATCGTCGTCTCGAACATCAGGTTGAACTCCTCGACCGGCTCGCCCGCGAGCGGCGTCCCGCAGGCGGGACAGGCGATGTCGTGCTCGGAGATGAGCCCCTGGATCCGCGCTATCGGCAGCGACTCCGCCTCCTCGATCTCCGTCGCGTCCTCGATCAGGTGGTCGGCGCGGTGGGACGCGCCACACTCGGGACACTCGACGAGCAGGTCGTCGAACCCGTCGAGGTGGCCCGAGGCCTCGAAGACGGGCTCGGGCATCACCGTCGGCCCCTCGATCTCCTGGTTGCCGAGCCGGACGGTGAACGTCGAGCGCCACGCCTCCTCGACGTTGCGCTTGAGCGCCGCGCCCTGCGGGCCGAAGGTGTAGAAGCCGGCGGCGCCGCCGTACGCGGCCGCGGAGCCGAAGAAAAAGCCCCGGCGCTTGGCCAGCTCCGTGATCGCCTCGGCGCTCATAGCGCGGCGAGCAGGTCGATGTCGCGGACGACGCCGACGAGGCGGCCGCCGCTGACCAGCGGGAGCTGCTCGACGTCCTCGCTGCGCATCAGCTGGGCGGCCTCCCGGGCGGTCTTGCGCTTCGAGACGGTCCGTACGTCGGCGCTCATGAACTCCTCGACCGGCTCGGCGGGGATCTCCACGTTCCGGGTCGGGAGGTAGCGGTTCCCCGTCCCCTTGATCCCCTCCCACATCCAGTCGTCGTCCTGGCCGGCGATCGAGTCGCCGGTGCCGGTCTCCCCCTCGACGACGCGGGCCACCTCCAGCACGTCGACCTCGGTGAGGATGCCGGTCATCTCGGCCTCGTCGTCCAGCACGACCGCGTAGGGGACGTTCGCGTAGTGGATCTCCCGCTCGGCGACCGGTAGCGGCGCGCCGGCGTAGGTGGTGTTGACGTCGTGGCTCGCCAGCTCGCCCACCGCCCGGTCGCCGCCGACGTCGCCGTGGGCGATCGCCCGGACCACGTCGGTCACGGTGACGATCCCCTCGAGGCGCCCGTCGACGACCGGGACCCGCCGACTGCCCGTCTCGCGCATCAGCTTCGCGACCTCGTGGATGTCGGCGTCGGCGGTGGTCGTCGGCACGTCGCACATCAGCAACGCGAGCTGGTCCTCGTCGGGGCGCTCGATCAGGTCCTTCCGCGAGACGAGCCCGCGGTACTCCTCGCCGTCCGCCGTCGGCTTCACTACCGGGACGGACGAGAAGCCACGCTGCTGGATGTACTCCAGCGCGTCGTCCCGCGTCCCCGGAAGCTCGACGGTGACGACCTCCGAGCGGGGCGTCATCGCGTCGGCGACTCTCATGCTCCCCCGCTACAGCCCGCCCCCCCTTGTACCCTGCGAACCCCCGTTGTGCGGCCGGTCGCTCCCCGTCGGCCGGAATCGACAGGTTTAGGAGTATTGGTATACAGTGCCAACCATGGCAGATGTTGCCACGACGTCCGGTGCGGACCACGAGGTGATGGCGTCGGTCGACGAGGGCCCCTCCGGGGAGTGTCTCGTGATCGCCGACCTCTCGCGCGACGACGCCTGGATCTCGATCCCCGTCGACGCCGCCCTCGCGGTCGCCGACTATCGGTAGCCCGGTCCCCGACCCCCTCTCCCCGCCCACCGTCCCCGCCGCGGTCGCTGCTCGGTAGTCCGGAGGGTCGTCAGTCGCGCCTGTCGGCCGCGCCTCGTTGCCGCCGTCGAAACGAGACGCCCGGTCGCCGGCTTAATCCGGGTTAACCCGCCGAAAAATCGGCCCGAACGTCCTGCCGATTGAAGTGAGTGTAGCGTCACTGGCCGGGTGGAATGAACGCCACGACGACGATCGCGGCCGTGCTGGTCGTCCTGCTCGCCGCCGTCGGCGCCGCCGCCGGGACGGGCGGCGTCCCGGCAGTGGCGGCCGACGTGACCGGCGACGGCCCGACGGCCGGACCGACCGACGTCGACGCGGACGCGACCTACGACGGCGGGACCGTGACGGTGACGGTGGCCGGCGACGGCGGCCCCGTCGAGAACGTGACCGTCGCGGTCGACGACCGGCGGGCGACGACCGGCGCGAACGGCACCGCTATCGTCGAGACGAACGCGAGCGGCGAACTGGAGGTCGAACTGGAGAAAGGCGGGTTCGCCGGGGAGCTGGAGTACCTCGTTCGGAACGGCTCCCTCACGCTGGTCGAGGAGTCCTACGAGTACGGGGTCGAGGACGAGGAGGTCGAAACGCCCGAGCCGAACGGCGAGACGCCCGACGGCGACGACGCTGACGACTCCGAGGAAGACGACGGCGACGACGCTGACGACTCCGAGGAAGACGACGGCTCCGAGGAAGACGACGCCGACGACTGACGTGACCGGCAGCGCCACGAGTCGGCCCCGGTGCCGGTCCGCTCTCGCCGTCTGCCGTCCGCCGACCTGAAACGTTTTCACCCTGGATACCCTCGCCGCGTCCGTACCGATGAACGCCCGGGAGCTGACCGTCACGGGGGAGTACTTCGCGCGGCTGGAGCACGGCGCCGACTGGCGCGAGGAGATCGAGGCGTTCGCCGAGCGCCGGGAGATCGAGGCCGCGTGGTTCCAGGCGCTGGGCGCGGTCCAGGACGCCGAGGTGTGGTTCTACGACCAGGACGACCGCGAGTTTCGCGCCGTCGAGTTCGACGAGCCCCTGGATGTCGCCGCCTGCGTCGGCAACGTCGCCCGCGACGCCGACGGCGAGGTCTTCGCGCACACCCACGCGGTCCTCGCCCGCCGCAGCGGGCAGTCGCTCGCGGGCCACCTGAACGCCGGAACGGTGTTCGCCGGCGAGGCGCACGTCCGGGCGTTCGAGGAGCCCCTGGAGCGCGAGTACGACGAAACCACCGGGCTCGACCTTCCCCTCTGACGTGCGTCCCGACGACGAACGCTACTTCGCGGCGATCGAGGACCGGCTCGGGGAGGCGTTCGACCGCGCTCGCGCCGCCCGGTCGCAGGGCCGCGACCCCGAGACCGAGGTCGAGATCCCGGTCGCGGCGGACATGGCCGACCGGGTCGAGAACATCCTCGGGATCGAGGGAGTCGCCGAGCGGGTTCGTGAGCTCGAGGACGAGCACTCCCGCGAGGAGGCGGCGCTCGTCCTCGCCGAGGACTTCGCCGAGGGCCGCGTCGGCGACTACGACACCCGCGAGGGGAAAGTCGAGGGCGCGGTCCGGACCGCCGTCGCGCTCCTGACCGAGGGGGTCGTCGCGGCGCCGATCGAGGGGATAGACCGGGTCGAGATCCTGGAGAACGACGACGGCAGCGAGTTCGTCAACGTCCACTACGCGGGACCGATCCGCTCGGCCGGGGGGACGGGACAGGCGCTGTCGGTGCTCGTCGCCGACTACACCCGCGCGCTGCTCGGCATCTCGGAGTACGACGCCCGCGAGGAGGAGATCGAGCGCTACGCCGAGGAGGTCACCCTCTACGACAAGGACACCGGCCTCCAGTACTCCCCCTCCGACGCGGAGACGACGTTCATCGCCGAGCACATGCCCGTGATGCTGGACGGCGAGGCGACCGGCGACGAGGAGGTGTCCGGCTACCGCGACCTCGAACGGGTCGACACCAACAACCCCCGCGGCGGGATGTGTCTCGTGCTCGCCGAGGGGATCGCCCTCAAGGCGCCGAAGATCCAGCGCTACACCCGGGACCTCGACGAGGTCGACTGGCCGTGGCTCCAGGATCTCATCGACGGGACGGTCGGCCACGGGGACGAGGACGAGGCGGCGGCGGATCCCGACGACGCCGGGGCCGAAGATCCCGGGGCGGAGGCAGACGCGAAGCCGGCCGGCCCGCCGCGGGTCAAGCCGAAGGCGAAGTTCCTGCGGGACCTGATCGCGGGCCGACCGGTGTTCGGCCACCCGAGCGAGGCCGGGGGGTTTCGCCTGCGGTACGGTCGCGCCCGAAACCACGGCTTCGCCACCGCGGGCGTCCACCCCGCGACGATGCATCTCGTCGACGACTTCCTCGCGACCGGCACCCAGATCAAGACCGAGCGCCCGGGGAAGGCCGCCGGCGTCGTCCCCGTCGACAGCATCGAGGGGCCGACGGTCCGGCTCGCCAACGGCGAGGTCCGGCGGATCGACGACCCCGAGGAGGCGCGGGAGCTCCAGAACGGCGTCGAGAAGGTGCTCGACCTCGGCGAGTACCTCGTCAACTACGGCGAGTTCGTCGAGAACAACCACCCGCTCGCGCCCGCCTCCTACACCTACGAGTGGTGGGTCAAGGAGTTCGAGCGGACCGACGCCGACGTGCAGGCGCTGCGGGACGACCCCCACGTCGACCTCCGCGATCCGGCCCCCGACGAGGCGCTCGCGTGGGCGACCGAGTACGACGCGCCGCTGCACCCGACGTACACCTACTGCTGGCACGACGTGAGCGTCGCGGCGTTCGAGGAGCTCGCGGACGCCGCGGCGGCGGGCCGGGTCGTCGGCGCCGACGCCGGGGCGGCCGTCGGCACCGACGGGGGGCGGGCGGTCGCGCCGCCGGGGAGCGACGCCGAGGGCGCGACCGGGGAGCTCGTGCTCGAGCGCAGCGAGTCGGTCCGGGAGACCCTGGAGCGCCTGCTCGTCGAGCACCGGGCGACCGAGGACGCCGTTCGCGTCCCGGTCTGGCGACCCCTCGTCCGCTCGCTCGGGCTCACGACGGACCTCGAGCGGACGTGGACGGACCTCCCCACCGCGGCCCGCGAGTGGGCCGACGGCGAGAACGCGACGGAGGCCGTCGACGCCGTCGCGCCCTTCGCCGTCCGCGAGCGCGCCCCCACCCGGATCGGCTGCCGGATGGGTCGCCCGGAGAAATCGGAGAGCCGCGACCTCTCGCCCGCGGTCCACACGCTTTTCCCCATCGGGACCGCCGGCGGGAGCCAGCGTGACGTCTCCGAGGCCGCCGCCTCGACGACGGGACCCGCGGGCGAGGCGCTCGCGGTCGACCTCGGCGACCGGGTCTGTCCCGACTGTGACGCCCACACCTACCGCACGACCTGCCCGGACTGTGGCGCCCACACCGAACCTCACTACGAGTGTGACGACTGCGGCGAGGTCGTCGCCCCCGACGAGTCCGGACGCGTCCACTGCGACCGGTGCGACCGCGACGTGACCAGCCCGCGGGAGTGGGCGGTCGACCTCTCGGAGCGCTACCGCGAGGCGCTCGACGCCGTCGGCGAGCGCGAGGCGGCCTTCGAGATCCTGAAGGGCGTCCAGGGGCTCACCTCCGCGGACAAGACCCCCGAGCCGATGGAGAAGGGGGTGCTCCGGGCCAAACACGGCGTCACCGCGTTCAAGGACGGCACGGTGCGCTACGACATGACCGACCTGCCCGTCACCGCCGTCCGGCCGACGGAGCTCGACGTGACCGCCGACGACCTCCGCGAGCTCGGCTACGAGACCGACGTCGACGGCGACCCCCTTCGGTTCGACGACCAGCTCGTCGAGCTGAAGGTCCAGGACGTCGTCCTCTCGGACGGCGCGGCCGAGCACATGCTCAAGACCGCG
>JBDGTB010000048.1:0-8342 GCA_042217235.1 Haloferacaceae archaeon
GTCGACCTCGTCGGCGTACTTCCGGTAGATCTCCTCGCGGTAGTCCTCGTCGATCCGCAACACGGTGCGACAGCCGTGGACGTTGCCGATCATGCAGGCGGCGAAGTTGGCGGTGAGGTCGCTGGTGAGCGCGCCGACGGCGCCGGCGTCGTCGACGCCCGCCTCCTCCAGCACCTCCTCGCGGGACCCGTCGCCCTCGACGACCTCGAAGCCGGCGTTGCGGGCCCGCTCGGCGACGGTGGGGTCGCGCTCGACGACGACCACCTCGTGGCCCTCCTCCCGGAGCACCCGCGCCGTCCGGAGGCCGACTCGACCGGCACCAATGATAACGAACCGCATACGGGACGCTACGCCACCACGGGGCAAAAGGGTTGCTCGCAACACGTTTGTGCGGGGAGTGTCTATCGCCACCATGGTTCACGCGTTCGTCATGGTCGACGTGGCGGCCGGCACGGCCGAGCGCGTGGTCGAGGGGGTCCGGGTCCTCGACCACGTCGAGGAAGCGCACGTCGTCGCGGGGGAGCACGACGTGATCGCCGAGGTGGACGCGCCGGACGTCCAGGCGGTCCTCGCGCTCGCCTCGGACGTCCGGGCGCTCGACGGGGTGACCGACACCCGGACGTACGTGGCGATGGACTGACGCCGGCGGCGTCGCGAGGATCAGGTCGGGAGACCGGCCCAGCGGCGACGTCGGGAGCCGGACCGGCGACGACCGGCCCAGCGGCGACGCGCGGACGAACGGCCTCGTCGGCCGACGCCGACGGACGGAAACGCGGAAGTCGCCCCGACCCGTAGGCCGGGCATGGTCGTCGAGCTGGTCCTGACCGGCGTCGTCCTCGCCGTCCACACCCTGATCGCGGCGGTGATGACCCGGTACTTCCGCATCCGGATGCACACGCGCTGGGGGGCCTTGCTGTACACGTTCCTGCTGGTCCCCGTCGTGCTCGTCGTGACGACGCTCGCGTTCTCCGGCGCGCTCGGGATCGGTGTGTACCTCGGCAGCGCGACGAACGCGCTCGCCGTGATGGTGGGGATGCCGCTCGTGCTCGGGTTCACCGTCGACGTGCTGTACGTGCCGGCGCCGGAGGAGTACGACCTGCCCGACACGCAGTAGGCGGGCCGACCGGCGCGCGGTCGGCGGTCGGCCGACGGCCGGGCCCCGGCCGGCGTGCCGTCAGCGGTCGGCCGACAGCCGGCGCTGGATCGCGGCCGTCGCCCGCTCGCGCACCCGCTCCGGGGACTCCGTGGCGTCGATCCGGACGAACCGGTCGGGGGCGGCGTCGATCAGGCGCTCGTAGTTCGCCCGGACCTCGGCGAGGTAGCTCTCGCGCTCGAACTTGTTCGCCGCGTCGCTCCGGGCCGCGGCGGTCGCGGCGTCGACGTCGAGGTAGACGGTGAGGTCGGGAGGCCGCGAGAACGGCTCGTGGAGGTCCCGGACGTACGCGACCGGGTCGGGGACGGCGTCGGCGGCGGCGAGGGTCGCGCCCTGGTAGGCGACCCGGGAGTCGCTGTAGCGGTCCGACACCACCAGGTCGCCGCGGGCGAGCGCGGGACGGACGACCCGCGAGAGGTGGTCGGCGTGGTCGGCGGCGTACAGGAACAGCTCGGCGACGGGGTCCGCGTCCTCGTCGCGCAACGACCGGTACACCGCGTCCCCGTACCACGAGTCGGTCGGCTCGCGGGTGAACGTCGCGTCGGGAAACGCCTCGCGCAGCCCCGCGGCGAGCGTCGACTTCCCGCTCCCGTCGAGCCCCTCCAGCGTGACGAGCATGGTGAGCGGTCGGCGGGCGGCCTAAAGAGTGGTCTGGACGACCGACCGGCTGTGGTCCCCGACCACGCCCGACGCTGCACTAAATTTACATCACGGCGCCGAGAGGAGACCGTATGCGCGTGCTGGTAACCGGCGGGACCGGGTTCGTCGGGACGCATCTGTGTCGTGAACTCAGGGAGCGGGGGCACGCGGTGACGGCGCTCTCGCGCACGCCCGAGACCGACGACCTGCCGGAGGACGTGGCGACGGTGGTCGGGGACGTGACGGCCTACGACTCCGTCGAGAGCGCCTTCGAGGGCCAGGACGCCGTCGTCAACCTCGTCGCGCTCTCGCCGCTGTTCAAGCCGAAGGGCGGCGACGAGATGCACGACCGGGTCCACCGACAGGGGACCGAGAACTGCGTCCGGGCGGCCGAGGAACACGGCGTCGACCGGTTCGTCCAGCTGAGCGCGCTCGGCGCCGACCCCGACGGGCCGACGGCGTACGTCCGCGCGAAGGGGCGCGCGGAGGCCGTGGTCCGCGAGTCCGGCCTCGACTGGACGGTCTTCCGTCCCTCCGTCGTGTTCGGCGACGGCGGGGAGTTCGTCCCCTTCACGAAGAAGCTCGCGCCGCCGTACGTCACGCCCCTGCCGGGCGGCGGCGAGACCCGGTTCCAGCCGGTCTGGGTCGGCGACTTCGTCTCGATGGTGGCCGACGCGCTGGCGGACGACGACCACGTCGGGAAGGTGTACGAGATCGGCGGGCCGGAGACGCTGACGCTGGCGGACGTGGCGCGCCTGGTCCACGGCGCCGAGGGGCGGTCGGTGAGCGTCATCCCGGTCCCGATGTCCCTCGCGGGGGTCGGCCTCTCGGTGCTCGACGCGATCCCCGGCGCGCCGATGGGGCGTGACCAGTACCGGTCGCTCAAGTTCGACAACACGACCGACGACAACGACGTCGACGCGTTCGGGCTGACGCCGTCTGACCTGCGGACGCTCGCCGACTACCTCGGGACCGCGGACGCCGAGTGAGAGCCGTCGCGGGGGGGACGGCCGTCCCCGTCCTGTTCCCCGACAGACCCGGCGGTTCCCCCACAGCCGTCTCCGGACCCGGACCGCCGGTGCGACGCCCCGTTCGCCCGCCGGCCGCTCGCGCCGCGCCCGCCGCGTTATCAGGCGTGGATCTCGTCGCTCGTCCTCGGAGTGCCGAATTCCGCCGAGAGGGACCGTATCGCCGGACGGACGGAAGACGCCCGTCTGACCCATCACAAGGCTTATAGCCGTTTTGACCCTCGTTCGGCCAAATGGCGAGGGGACCAACACCATGAAGCTCGCGATGATCGGGTTCGGTCAGGCGGGCGGGAAGATCCTCGACAAGTTCATCGAGTACGACGAGCGGACGGGCACGGAGATCGTCCGCGCGTCGGTGGCGGTGAACACGGCGAAAGCCGACCTGCTCGGGCTAGAGCGCATCCCGGAGGAGAACCGCGTGCTGATCGGCCAGTCCCGCGTCAAGGGGCACGGCGTCGGCGCCGACAACGAACTCGGCGCCGAGATCGCCGAGGAGGACATCGACGAGATCCAGAGCGCGGTCGACAGCATCCCGGTCCACGAGGTCGACGCCTTCCTCATCATCGCCGGGCTGGGTGGCGGCACCGGCAGCGGCGGCGCCCCCGTGCTCGCCAAGCATCTCAAGCGGATCTACACCGAGCCCGTCTACGGGCTCGGAATCCTCCCGGGGAGCGACGAGGGAGGCATCTACACGCTCAACGCCGCCCGGTCGTTCCAGACGTTCGTCCGCGAGGTGGACAACCTCCTCGTGTTCGACAACGACGCCTGGCGCCAGACGGGGGAGTCGGTCCAGAGCGGCTACGCGGAGATCAACGACGAGATCGTCAAGCGGTTCGGCATCCTCTTCGGCGCCGGCGAGGTCGGCAGCGGCGACGAGGTCGCCGAGTCGGTCGTCGACTCCTCGGAGATCATCAACACGCTCTCGGGCGGCGGCGTGTCGACCGTCGGCTACGCCTCCGAGACCGTCGAGCGCAAGGACAGGTCCGGCGGCCTGCTCTCGCGGCTGACCGGCAACGAGGACTCGCTGGAGGACGGGCTCGACACCGCCCAGACGACCAACCGGATCACCAGCCTCGTCCGCAAGGCGGCGCTCGGCCGCCTGACGCTCCCCTGCGAGCTGGAGGGCGCCGAGCGGGCCCTGCTCGTGATGGCCGGGCCGCAGGCCTACCTCAACCGGAAGGGGATAGAGCGCGGGCGCAAGTGGCTGGAGGAGCAGACCGGGAGCATGGAGGTCCGCGGCGGCGACTACCCCGTCAACGACTCCGACTTCGTCGCCAGCGCGATCCTCCTGTCGGGCGTGACGAACGTCCCCCGGATCAAGGAGCTCCAGCAGGTCGCCATCGAGGCACAGGACAACATCGAGGAGATCCAGTCGGAGTCCGAGGAGAACCTCCAGGAGCTGGTCGAGGATGACGAGGACGAGCTTGAGTCGCTGTTCTAGCGTCGTCCTGGCCGCCCTCCTCGTCGCGACGCTCGCCGCCCCCGCAGCGGCGGTCAGCGTCGGGGACACGACCGTCCCCGACGAGGGGCAGGTCGGCACCCAGGTCACGGCGACGGTGACGCTGACGACGCTCTACCAGGACCCGTCCTACGAGCAGTGGCAGCTGTCCGGGCGGACCGAGCTGACGAACGTGACGTGGGTGGTCGAGTACTACGACCAGACCGGCGCGAAGGTCGGCCAGCAGGAGTTCAACGGCCAGCGGTTCTCCGGCGCGTCGATCCGCGCCGCCGACGGCACCAGCGAGGTCCGGGTCCGGGTGACCGGGACGGTCCCGCGGGTCGACGAGTTCAGCTACGACCCGCCCCAGGAGTTCCTGCTGATGGAGCTGACCCAGGGCCAGCAGGGCGGGGCCTCGAACACCGTCGACACGTGGCGGGCCCACTACTACACGGCCGCGAGCGAGCGGGCGCGGACGGCGCTCGACGACGCACAGGAGGCCATCGGCGACGCCGAGTCCGCCGGCGCGAACCCCAGCCAGGCCGAGGAGACGTTCGCGAGCGCCGTCGACGCCTACGAGAGCGGCGAGTTCGACCTCGCCCAGCGTCTCGCCGAGCGGGCCCAGCGCGAGGCCAACTCGGCGAAGCAGTCCGCCGAGACCCGGCGGCTGGCGCTCATGGCGGGCGGCGTGTTGCTCCTCGTCGCGCTGGTCGTCGGCGGGGTCCTCTACTGGCGCTCCCAGCGCGACACCTACGACAAGCTGGGCTGACCCCCGCTCGCCGATGCGCGTGCTCGTTCCGTTCGACGCCGACCGACCGAAGACCCGCCTCGCGGAGGTGCTCGACGGCGCCGAGCGGCGGGCGTTCGCCCGCGCGATGCTGCGCGACGTGCTCGCGGCCGTTCGGGGTGCCGGGGAGGACCCCGACGTGCTCGCCACCGCACCGGTCGAGTGGGCCGGCGAGCCCCCGGACGCCCCCGTCACGGTCGACGACCGGCCCCTCACCGCGGCCGTGAACGCGGCGCTCGACGACGCCGGCCGACCGCTCGGGGTCGTGATGGCCGACCTCCCGCTTCTCACGCCGGCCGGGGTCGAGCGGGCCCGCGCCGCGACGGGCGACGTCGTGGTCGCGGCCGGGCGCGGCGGCGGCACGAACGCCCTCGTCGTTCGCCACCCCGACTTCCGGGTCGACTACCACGGCGCGTCCTACCTCGACCACCTTCGGGCCGCCCGTTCGGCGGGTGCGAGCGTCCGCGAACTCGACTCCCGGCGGTTCGCCACGGACGTCGACGAGCCCGCCGACCTGGTGGAGGTGCTCGTCCACGGGGACGGCGCGGCCGTCGAGTGGCTGCGCGACGCCGGGTTCCGACTCGACGCCGGGGACGGCCGGGTCGACGTCGTCCGGGCGCGCGGGTAGCGACGCGCGCCCCGGGAGTTTTTTGCCGGTCCACCGGCGACCCCATCGCGTGTTCCCCGGCTGCGAGGAGTACGGCGTCGACGTCGAGGTCGACCCCGACCGCGTCGAAGAGCTGCTCGACGTCGAGCCCGCCGACGTCGAGCCCGCCGACGCGCTCACGTTCGCACGGAACGTCTTCCTGCCGCTCACCACCGCCTGTCGGTACACCTGCACGTACTGCGCGTTCTACGACGTGCCCGGCGAGGCGTCGCTCATGTCGCCCGAGGAGGTGCGCGAGACGTGCCGACTGGGCGCCGACGCGGGCTGTACGGAGGCGCTTTTCACCCTCGGCGACGAGCCGGACGACCGCTACGTCGCGATCCACGAGCAGCTCGCCGACCTCGGGTACGAGGACGTCCACGGCTACCTGCGGGCGTGCTGCGAGGCGGCGCTTGAGGAGGGGCTGCTCCCGCACGCCAACCCCGGCGACATGACCCTCGAGACCGTCGAGGCGCTCGCGCCCGTCACCGCGTCGATGGGGACGATGCTGGAGACGACGGCCGACGTGGCGGCCCACGCGGGCGGCCGGCGCAAGACGCCGGGCCAGCGGCTGGCGACCATCCGGGCCGCCGGCGAGGCGTCGGTCCCCTTCACCACGGGCATCCTCGTCGGCATCGGCGAGTCGGTCCGCGACCGCGCCGAGAGCCTGCTCGCGGTCCGCGAGCTCCACGAGCGCTACGGCCACGTCCAGGAGGTGATAGTCCAGAACGTCGTGCCAAACGAGCGCTCGTCGTTCGACCGGCCGTCCGTCGGGACGATGCGTCGCACCGTGGCGATGGCGCGGGCCGCGCTCCCCGAGACGGTGTCGGTGCAGGTGCCCCCGAACCTCTCGCCGACGCGGGAGCTGCTCGACTGCGGGGTCGACGACCTCGGCGGCGTCTCGCCGGTCACCGTCGACCACGTCAACCCCGACTACGCCTGGCCGGGGCTCGACGAGCTCGTCGACCTCGCCGCCGAGGCCGGCGTGCCGCTGTACGAGCGCCTGCCAGTCTACGACCGGTACCTCCCCGACGCCCACCGACGGCCCGGCGTCGACCCGGCGCCCGGCGAGTGGGTCCGGGCGCCGGTCGCGGACGCCCTCGACGCCGACGACCCGCACGGCGAGCGCTACCGGACGGTCGCGATGCGGGCCGGACGGGTCGAGCGAGGGAACGGGACGGGCGTGGACGCCGCGGCCGAGTGACGCCCGGTCGCGAGGCCCGACGCCGGGCACGTCTGGGTGTCGAACGGCCCACCGCGGGCATCAGGAGTCCTCTGACAGTCGCCGTGGCGGCGTCGGGTGGCCTCGGACGGCCGCTCGCCGCCGCGGCGTCAGGGCTCCTCGAACAGCCGCTCGCCGACGTCGGGCAACCGCTTGCGGACGAGGGCGTAGCCGGCGGCGACGGCGACCAGCCCGAGCGCGAGCCGGCGGACGAGGGGGCCGAACGCGACCAGCCCGGGCGCCGCGAGGACGAGCGTCAGGGCGAAGTCCTCGGGCGCGCCGTCGTAGCGGACCAGGTACCGCGGCGCGAGCCACCGGTCCCGGACGCGGAGGTACACCGCCTCGTCGGAGGTGCGCTCCCAGGGCCGGAGCTCGGTGCCGGCGCCGAACCAGTCCGACGCGGAGTGGACCGCGGCCGCGAGAAACAGGAGGGCGGCCGCGACCGGGAGGGGCGTCGGGTGGAGGGCGGCGACGGCGCCGCCCGCGACCGCGGGCACCCAGTAGTAGTCGGGGAAGTGGAGCGTCTTCCGGTGGGTCCCGGCGAGCAGGTCGAGGTCGGGGAGGAGGCCACCGGCGGCGCCGCCGAGAGCGGCCGGGAGGGCGAGCTCGGGGGCGACGAGCGCCACCGGCGTGGCGAGCAGCAGGCCCGTCGCGACGTGAGTCGTCACCATCATGATGTGCGTCCGCCCGCGGTCGACGCCGCGACCCGGGCGACGGGGAACCGACTACGCCGTCGGGACGGAAAAGCTGCACCACGGAGATCGAGGGAGAACGAGAGTCGCCGCCCTCAGTCGTCGGCCGGGCGCGACGCGGCGTCGTCGGCGAGCAGCGGCGTCCCGTCGGCGCGGGGACCGAGCGTCGGCCCGTGGGGGCCGTCGCCGGTCAGCGGCCGGCGCTTCCGGTAGTCGGTCGACCGCTCGACGGGCGTGCGGCCGATCGACCGGATCATCCGGGCGTAGTCGTCGAACGACCGGAACTCCCCGTGCTCGCCGCCGGCGCGGGTGGTGATCTCCTCGGAGAGGATCGTCCCCATGAGGTCGTCGGCCCCACAGGAGAGCAGTTTGAGCGCCTTCTCGTCGCCGAACTTCACCCACGACGACTGGACGTGGTCGACGTTGTCGAGGAAGAGCCGGGAGACGGCGACGAGCAGCTCGTCCTCGGCGTCGCTCGCGCCGCCGTCGACGAGGCCCTTCTCGTAGAGGGGGGTGTTCGGGTGGACGAAGGAGAGCGGGACGAACTCCGTGATCGCGCCGGTGCGGTCCTGGAGGTCCCGGACCACGTCGAGGTGCATCGCGCGGTGCATCTCGTTTTCCACGTGCCCGTACATGATCGTCGCGGTGAGGTCGAGGCCGGCGGCCGCCGCACCCTCCATCGTCGCGACCCACTCCCCGGTGTCGATCTTCCCGGGACAGATGACGTCGCGCACCTC
>JBDGTB010000027.1:0-8315 GCA_042217235.1 Haloferacaceae archaeon
TGATCTCGGTGACGTCGCCCTGCATCACGACGTTGTACCCCTCGGGCGTGACCCCCGCCTGCGCGAGCAGGTCCTGGATGTCCGAGAGGTTGACCGAGCGGCCGTTGAGGTAGTAGTAGGAGTAGTAGTTCTCGTCGGTCTCCTTGACGCGCCGGCGGACGGTGATCTCGTCGACGTCGCCGACGTCCTCCGTCCCGGCGGCGTTGACCACCTGGCTCCGCTCCAGCGTCCGGTCGGCGTTGTCGAGGACGACCGTCACGGCCGCCTCGCTCGGCCCGGCGTCGGCCGCCCCCTCGCCGTGACCGGGGTTGTAGATCAGGTCGGTCAGCTTCTCGGCGCGGATGCCCCGGGTGCGGGCGAGGCCGAGCGCGAAGAGGACGCCGTCGATGATGTTCGACTTCCCGGAGCCGTTCGGCCCGGTGACGACGGTGAAGTCCTCGTAGAAGGGGATCCGCGTCTTGCGGCCGAAGCTCTTGAAGTCGTCCAGGACGAGTTCCTTGATGTGCATGGGGGGCGGGACCCCGCGTCAGGCGACGATGATACCGTCGTCGTCCGACCCGGAGTCGGAGTCCGACTCGGCCTCGGCGTCCGCCTCGGCGGGCTCGCCCTCGTCGGCGTCCTCCGCGGCCGTCTCGGTCGGTGGTTCCGCGGCGTGTGCGTCGGGGGCGGGCTCGGCGTCCGCCTCCGCGGACGTCTCGACGCCCTCGTCGGCGTCGACCCGTTCGGCGTGTGCGTCGGTCGCGGACGCGGCGGGGTCGCTCGACCCGCCCGACGCGGACCCGTCGGCCGTCTCGCTCGCCGCCTCCTCGAGCTGACGGAGCCGCTCGCGGGTCTCGACGAGCTCCTCGGTCAGCCCGTCGACAGCGGCCTGTAGCTCGCGAACCGTCGACTCGAGCTCCTCCACCCGGTTGCTCATGCCAACACACCGCGGCCCCGCGCTCATAAATGTGCGTCAGACGGGCGCAACCGTCCGGGCGCACGGCCGTCCTGGGACCGTCTCGACCCGGAGCGTGCCGGAATTCGGCGCCGGCGACTCCGGAGCCGCGACGGCGAGCGGCGTCGCCCCGTTCCGGTCGACCCGCCGGTCGCGCGGACGGTTGCCCCATCCCGTTAGCCTTTAGCGCGGGGCCGCCGACGTGTCGACGATGACCGCGCAGGCGCTCGAACGGAGCGATCTCGTCGTCGTCATCGGCCTGGAGGTCCACGTCCAGCTCGAGACGGCGACGAAGATCTTCTGTGGCTGCTCGACCCGGGGCGACCCGGACGAGGAGCCGAACACCCGCACCTGTCCCGTCTGTCTCGGGCTCCCGGGTGCCCTCCCCGTACCCAACGAGGGGGCCGTCGAGGCCGCCGTCAAGATCGGCAAGGCGCTCGACGCCGAGGTGGCCGAGGAGACCCGCTTCCACCGGAAGAACTACTACTACCCGGACCTGCCGAAGAACTTCCAGATCACCCAGTACGACGCCCCGATCTGCCGGGACGGCCGCCTGGAGATCACCGTCGAGGGCGACCGCCGCGAGGTCGGCGTCCGGCGCGCCCACCTGGAGGAAGACCCCGGGAGCATCGTCCACGAGGGCGGGAGCATCGACGCCGCCGAGTACACGCTCGTCGACTACAACCGCGCCGGGACGCCGCTGATGGAGATCGTCACCGAGCCGGACTTCCGCTCGCCCGCCGAGACGCGGGCGTTCCTCTCGAAACTGGAGGAGGTACTGGAGTATCTCGGCGTGTTCGACGGCACCCGCGACGGCTCCCTCCGCGTCGACGCGAACGTCTCGCTCGTGCCCGAGGCGGAGATGGCCGACGACGGGAGCCTCACCGACGAGGCCCTCGACGCCGCCAACCGGACCGAGGTGAAAAACATCTCCAGCCACCGGGGCGCGGAGAAGGCCCTCGCCTACGAGGTGACCCGCCAGCGCAACGCCATCGAGCGGGGACGCGCCGTCGCCCAGGAGACCCGTCACTGGGACGAGTCCCGGGGGATCACGGTGTCGATGCGGGCCAAGGAGGCCGAGAAGGACTACCGCTACTTCCGCGAGGCGGACATCCCCCCGCTCCGGGTCGCGGACTGGCGCGAGCGGATCTCGATCCCCGAGCTGCCCGACGCCCGCCGCGAGCGCTTCCGCTCGGAGTACGGCCTCGACGCCGAGGCGGCGTCGAAGCTCACCTCCTCGAAGGCCGTCGCGGACTTCTACGAGTCCGTCGCGGAGGCGTACGACCCCGACCTCGCCGCGACGTGGGTGGCGGACAACCTGCTCGGCGAGCTCAACTACCGCGACATGGCGGTCGCGGACGTCGCGGACCGCCTCGACGAGTTCACCCGGCTGATCGAGCTGGTCGACGCCGGCGAGATAACGGCGAAAAACGCCGAGGAGGTCGTGCTGCGGGCGATGCTCGACGAGGGGGTCGGCCCCGACGCCGTCATCGAGCGCGAGGGGCTCGGCACCGCGGGCGCTGGCGAGGTCGAGGCCGCCGTCGAGGCGGCGATAGCGGAGAACCCCGACGCGGTCGAGGACTACCACGCCGGCGAGGCGGGCGCGCTCAACTACCTCGTCGGACAGGTGATGAGCGAGACGGGCGGGAGCGCCGACCCCGGGACCGTGAACGAACTGCTGCGCGAGCGCCTGGCCGAGGCGTAGCGACCGGTCGGCGCCCGACCCGCCGGTCGACCGAGAGCCACGCCCGCCACGCCACGCTCGCGCCGCGCGAACTCGCCCGCGCTCGGCCGCACGCGGGCGCAGTCGGTCGATCTCCGTCGGCGACTGACGAAAGGTTTAGGCGCGTCGTCGACGTTTCACCCACCAATGAACACGTCCGTCGGTCGGGTGATACGGTGGAGCTGATCGTCACCGAGAAGGACAACGCGGCCCGCCGGATCGCCGAGATCCTGAGCGACGGCGGCGCGAACACCGAGCGGGTCAACGGCGTGAACGTCTACCGGTGGGGCGGCCACCGCTGCATCGGCCTCTCGGGCCACGTCGTCGGCGTCGACTTCCCGTCGGAGTACGAGGAGTGGCGGGACGTCGAGCCGGTCGAGCTCATCGACGCGCCGGTCGAGAAGCGCGCGACCCAGGAGTCCATCGTCCGGGCGCTCCGGCGGCTCGCGCGCCGCGCCGACCGGGTGGTCATCGCGACCGACTACGACCGCGAGGGGGAGCTGATCGGCAAGGAGGCCTACGAGCTCGTCCGCGAGGTCGACGACGACGTGCCGATAGACCGGGTGCGCTTCTCGTCGATCACCGACCGGGAGGTGCGCGAGGCGTTCGACTCGCCCGACGAGCTCGACTTCGACCTCGCGGCCGCCGGCGAGGCCCGACAGGTCGTCGACCTCGTCTGGGGGGCCGCGCTCACCCGCTTTCTCTCGCTGTCGGCGGGGCAGCTCGGCGACGACTTCATCTCCGTCGGTCGCGTCCAGGGGCCGACGCTCAAGCTGATCGTCGACCGCGAGCGGGAGATCGAGGCGTTCGAGCCCGACGACTACTGGGAGCTGTTCGCCCAGCTGTCGCGGGCGGCGTCCGCCGACGCGTCGGCGACCGACGGCGAGCGGGGCTTCGAGGCGCAGTACTTCTACCACGACGAGGAGGGCCGCGAGGCGGAGCGGGTGTGGGACGAGGCGGCCGCCGACGGGGCCCGCGAACGCCTCGCGGACGCCGCCGCGGCGACGGTCACCGAGGTCGACCGCCGGACGCGGACGGACAGCCCGCCCGCGCCGTTCAACACCACGGCGTTCATCAGCGCCGCGGGGTCGCTCGGCTACTCCGCCCAGCGCGCGATGAGCATCGCGGAGGACCTGTACACCGCCGGCTACGTCACCTACCCGCGGACGGACAACACGGTGTACCCCGAGGACCTGGACCCCGCGGAGCTGCTCGAGGCGTTCGCGGACCACGCGACGTTCGGCGAGGACGCGAGCGCCCTGCTCGCGCGCGACGACCTCGAGCCCACCGCGGGCGACACGGAGTCGACCGACCACCCGCCGATCCACCCGACCGGCGAGCTGCCGAGCCGGGGCGACCTCTCCGAGGACGAGTGGGAGGTGTACGAGCTCGTCGTCCGGCGGTTCATGGCGACGCTCGCCGAGCCCGCCGAGTGGGAGCACCTGCGCGTCGTCGCGACCGTCGGGGACGAGGACGAGCCGGTGCGCCTGAAGGCCAACGGCAAGCGCCTGCTCTCCCCGGGGTACCTCGACGTCTACCCCTACTCCGACGCGAGCGAGCGGACCGTCCCCGACGTGCGCGAGGGCGAGGAGCTGGCCGTGAGCGACGTCCACCTCGACGCCAAACGGACCCAGCCGCCGCGCCGCTACGGCCAGTCCCGGCTCATCGAGACCATGGAGGACCTCGGGATCGGGACGAAGGCCACGCGACACACCACCTTAGAGAAGCTGTACGACCGGGGGTACGTCGAGGGGGACCCGCCGCGACCGACGCGGCTCGCCCGCGCGGTCGTCGAGGCCGTCGAGGAGTTCGCCGACCCCATCGTCAGCGAGGAGATGACCGCCCAGCTGGAGGCCGACATGGCCGCCATCGCCCGCGGCGAGACGGACCTGGAGGACGTGACCGAGGAGTCCCGCGAGATGCTCGCGGGGATCTTCGAGCGCCTGACCGACGCCCACGACGAGGTCGGCGCCCACCTCCGGGAGTCGATGAAGGCCGACAAGCGGCTGGGACCGTGCCCGGAGTGTGGCGCCGACCTGCTGCTCCGGCGATCCCGGGACGGCTCGCACTTCGTCGGCTGTGACGGCTATCCGGACTGCACGTACACCCTCCCGCTCCCCTCGACGGGCCGACCGATCGTCCTCGACGCGACCTGCGAGGAGCACGACCTGCACCACGTCAAGATGCTCGCCGGGCGCAAGACGTTCGTCCACGGCTGTCCGCGCTGCAAGGCCGAGGAGGCCGACGAGACCGACGACCTCGTGATCGGGGCGTGCCCCGAGTGCGGCGAGACCGAGGGCGGCGAGCTCGCCGTCAAGCGCCTGCGCTCGGGCGCCCGTCTCGTCGGCTGTACGCGCTACCCCGACTGCGACTACTCGCTGCCCCTCCCCCGCCGGGGCGACATCGAGGTGACCGACGAGACCTGCGAGGAGCACGACCTCCCGCACCTCCGGGTCGTCTACGAGGGCGACCGCGACCCCTGGGAGCTCGGCTGTCCCATCTGCAACTACCGCGAGTACCGCGCCCGCCAGGAGGGGTCGGAGCTGGAGACCATCGACGGGATCGGCGAGACGACCGCCGAGAAGCTCAAGGACGCCGGCGTCGACGACGTCTCGGCGCTGAAGGAGGTCGAACCGGACGCGCTCGCGGAGCGCATCGACGGGGTCGGCGAGGACACCGTGCGGGACTGGCAGGCACAGGCGAACTAGGCGGGCTCAAGCGGCGGTTACGCCACGCTCACATCGCGTTCGTGCTCGGCCCCTCCGGCAGCGGGTGGTTCTCGATGAACTCGTCGTTCACGTCGGTGCCGAGCCCCGGCTCGTCCGAGAGCACCAGCTCCCCGTCCACCAGCTCGGGCGGGTCGGTGAGCAGCTCGTCCCAGCAGGAGTTCGAGGGGTCGTACTCGACGTAGGACCCTTTGACCAGCCCCGGCGGAACGGCCTTCCAGACGTGAAAGAGCGGCAGCGACGCCAGCGGCTCGTGGGCGATGCCCGCCGCCGTGATCCCCCAGCTGTGCAGCAGGGTCGCGGCCTTCATCGCCTCGGATATCCCGCCCCCGTGCTCGGTCGACAGCGAGACGAGGTTGGTCGTCGCGCCGGAGCCGAGAAAGCGGGTGAGCTCCCGCGAGGACGGCCCGCCGCCGAGGAACACGTCGATGTCGATCCGGTCCTGGTACGCCGCCAGCTCGTCGAAGTTCGGCCCCGAGCTGGAGTACGCGCCGAACGGGTCCTCCAGCCAGAAGATGTCGTACGGTTCGAGCTCCTCGGCCATCCGCACGGCCTCCTGCCGGTCGTAGCCGCCGTTCACGTCGATCATGATCTCCAGCTCGTCGGGCGGGAACTCCGCCCTGAGCGCCCGGACGGTCGCCACGTCGCCCTCGTGGGGAAGGGCGCGCCCGCCCCGGATCTTGATCGCCTCGTACCCCTGGTCGACGTAGTGGCGGGCCTCCTCGACGATCGAGTCGACGTCGTCGAGCTCCCGCCACCCGAGCGTGTACGTCCCGATGTAGGGCCTGACGGGGATGTCCTCGTCGCCGCCGAGGAGCTCGTACACCGGCGCGCCGAGCTTCTTGCCCAGGATGTCCCAGCAGGCGATGTCGATGCCGCCGATGGCGCCGTAGCCGATGCCGCTCGCCCCCGCGATGCGGGAGCCACAGCGCGTCCACATCTCCCCCCACAGCCGCTCGACGTCCGTCGGGTCCTCGCCGACGACCACGGGCCGGAGGACGTTCTCGATCACGGACGCGACGACGCGGGCGTCGCGGTGTGACGTGTCGGCGCTGCCGACCCCCGTGATGCCGGCGTCGGTGTGGACCTTGACGACGCACTCCTGGCGTCCCTCGACGGTGCCGTCCCAGCCCGTGACCGCGTTGTGCCACTCCCGGTACCAGGAGGGTCGTTCGTCCCAGGCCTCCGCCAGCGGGAACTCGTAGGGGAGCACCTCGACCTCGGTTATCTCCATGCGCTCCCCACGGTGCGGTACGTGATAACGTTCCCCGACTGTCTCGGGGCCGGAGACGCGAACGAAACCGGCGGGGCGGGCACGACCGACCGCACGAAGTCGGCGCGGCTGTCGTCCGACCGTGCGACGGGAGGGCGGAACCGTCGGCGGTTCCTCGCCTCCGCGGGGCCGGTCCGTCACGTCCGCTGGCCCGAACCGCCGCTGACGCGCTGACCGCGTCATTTTTCCCCGCCGACGAGAGATTCGGGGTCAATGACGCCCCCGTGGAGGAACTGGGACCACGTGCTGAAGGTGGACCCGGACAAGGAGCTGGTCGGGTCGGAGACGTTCGACGACGTCTGTCGGACGGGGACCGACGCCATCGAGGTCGGGGGAACGCTCGACATGACCCGCGACAAGATGCAGCGCGTCATCGAGGCCTGCGGGAAACACGACGTCCCGCTCTACCAGGAGCCGTCGAACCCGGCGGTCGTGGTCGACCACGAGGCGCTGTCGGGCTATCTCGTGCCGATCGTCCTCAACGCCGGCGAGGTGTCGTGGATCACCGGGGCGCACAAGGAGTGGGTGCGCATCGACAGCGTGGACTGGTCGCGGACCCACACCGAGGCGTACATCGTGATGAACCCCGAGGCGAGCGTCGCCCAGCTGACCGACGCCGACTGCGACCAGACCGCCGAGGACGTGGCCGCCTACGCCGCCGTCGCCGAGAAGATGTTCGGCCAGGAGCTCGTCTACGTCGAGTACTCCGGCACGTACGGCGACCCGGAGAAGGTCGCCGCGGCCGCCGACGCGCTCGACCACGCGGCGCTGTTCTACGGCGGGGGGGTCCACGACTACGACACCGCCCGGGAGATGGGCAGCCGCGCCGACGTGGTCGTCGTCGGCGACCTGCTCCACGACGAGGGGTGTGACGCCGTCCGGGAGACCGTCGAGGGCGCGAAGGCCGGCAGCACCCGCCAGGTGGACGCCGAGTAGCCGAACCGGAGGCGGGGCGCCGCGGCTCCGATCGCCGCTCGCCGGGGCGGCGCGCCCGTCGTTCCCGTGCCGCTCGACCCTCGCGGCGCGGACCGGTCCGGTTTTATGACCGGCGCGAGACCCGGCGCGTATGGAGAACCGAACGTTCGCGGCCGACGCGGCGGCCGGGGAGACGGCCACCGTCGCCGGGTGGGTCCACGAGATCCGCGACCTCGGCGGGATCGCCTTCCTGATCCTCCGCGACCGCACCGGCAAGGTCCAGGTGAAATTCGAGAAGGAGGAGATGGCCGACGACCTCGTCGAGACGGCGCTGTCGGTCCACCGCGAGAGCGTCCTCGTCGTGACGGGCGCCGTCGAGGAGGAGGAGCGCGCCCCGACCGGCGTCGAGGTCGTCCCCGAGTCCGTCGAGGTGCTCGCCGAGGCCGACCCCGAGCTCCCCCTCGACCCCTCCGGCAAGGTCGACGCGGAGCTGCCGACCCGGCTGAACAACCGCACGCTCGACCTCCGCAAGCCGGAGGTGAAAGCCGTCTTCGAGATCCGCGGCGAGGTGCTCCGGGCCGTCCGCGAGTACTTCCGCTCGGTGGGCTGTACCGAGATCAACACGCCGAAGATCGTCGCCACGGGGACGGAGGGCGGCACGGAGCTGTTCCCGATCACCTACTTCGGCCAGGAGGCGTTCATGAACCAGTCGCCCCAGCTGTTCAAGCAGCTGATGGTCGGCTC
>JBDGTB010000051.1:0-8284 GCA_042217235.1 Haloferacaceae archaeon
CCGTTCGGTCGGCGCTCGCTGAGGAAGGGGGCTTAGCGCCTCAATTCAGCTAAAACCGGAGCTGTCGAACCGAGAGGGTGCGCTCCTCCGGGAGGTAGACCGTGACCAGGTTGCGAGCCTCGGTCCGTGCCAACTCGGCAGGGAGCGACCGCAGGGACGGCTCCCACCCCCGCGCATCCTCCCGCGGACTCAGCGCCACGACCAGGTCCGTCGGCTGAACGTAGCCCGTCTCGCTCCGATACACGCTACTCCAGTTCGAGGTCGATTCGAGCTCGAACGGCGTCTCCGGTTCGACGAGCCCGATCAGCTCCGTGTACCGTTCCTCGTCGCCCTGCACGAGGAGCCCCGTGATGGGGATCCCCAGCTGCTTGCCCAATCGTTTGACGGTGTGGACGCCGTCCAGGAACCCGGGGTTCGCCGCGACCGCTCCGGGGATGACGACGACGAGGCGGTCGGCGGTGTTCACCGGCTCGTCGAGGTCGGTGACGAGAACCTCGACGGCTGTCCGGTCGAGCAGCTGTTCGATCCGACCGCCGAAGATCCGGCGTCCGAACCCCGCCCGTCCCTCGCGGGGGAGGACGACGGTGGCGATCCGACTGTCGTCGACGGCGTGAACGATCCCCGAGACGGTGTTGTATTCGACCCGCGTCGACGATTCGAGGGGGACGTCGGCCCCTGCGACGTACTCCGTCGCTCGTTCGAGTGTCTCCTCGGCGTCGGCGACAGCCTCGTCCGGCGTCGAGCCGCCGGTGCGTCGAACGACCGTGAGGGCGTACAGCGGCTCGTCGCTCTCCGCGTCGCGACACGCCAGCGCGAAGTCGAGCACCCGTTCGACGGCCTCGGAGTAGTCCCCGACGATCGGTACCAGCACTCGGTCCGGCGCTTCGCGTGGCTCGTACTCCTCCCGTTCCTCGATCTCGACGAGGTCGCGACCGAACCGCTCGGTGAGATACGGACTGAGCACGCCGACGACGAGGATCGTCAGCACGACCCCGTTGACGACGGCCTGGTCGAAGAAGCCGCGCTCGAAGCCGACCAGCGTGATCGCGAGCGTCGCCGCGGCCTGTCCCGTCGAAAGCGCGAACATCGTCAGCTGCTCCGTCCGCGAGAAACCGAAGACCCGGCCCGACACCGCCGCAGCGAGCAGCTTCGCCACGAGCAAAACGCCGACGATGGCGGCCGCGATCGTCCAGACGCGCCACCCGCTCACGAAGACCGACGGGTCCACGAGCATCCCGACCCACAACAGGAAAAACGGGACGAACAGGGCGTTCCCGACGAACTCGATCCGGTTCATCAGGGTGCCGGTGGACGGGATCAGGCGGTTGAGCGCCAAGCCGGCCAGGAAGGACCCGATGATCGGCTCGACACCGGCCACCTCCCCGAGGAACGCGCTCACGAACAACACGACGAGCACGAAGAGGAACTCGAAGTAGCTCTCCTCCCGGACGTATCGAAAGTACCAGCGGCCGATCCGGGGAACGACGGCCCAGACGCCGGCGAAAAACAGGACGATCCCGAACACGAACCGGGCCCAGAAGAGCCAGCCGGTCGCCCCGGCGACCGACCGCGTGACGCCCGCGAGGACGAGCAACGCGAGCGTGTCCGTCACGATCGTTCCGCTGATCGTCGTCGCGACGGCCTCGTTCGTTCCGAGGTCCAGCCTGTCGACCACGGGCAACGCGAGCAGCGTATGTGACGCGAAGACCGCCGCAAAGAGCATCGCTGTGGGAAGCGTAAAACCGAGAAGGGCGACGCCGACGGTCGTCCCGAGACCGAAGGGGAACGCGAACGAGAACGCCGCGTACGACACGCTTCGCTCCGGCGATTCGAGGAAGTCGTTGACGTCGATCTCCAGCCCGGCCGTGAACATGAGGTAGTTGATTCCGACGGTCCCGAGCAGGACGATCGTCTCGTCACGCTGGAGAAGCCCGACGCCGTTCGGACCGACCACCGTTCCCATGACGAGGATGCCGATGATCCCGGGGATCTCGAACTGGCGCAACAGGAGCGGCGCGACGAGGAAGACGAGAAGGGAGACGGCGACGACCAACACGGGGTCCTCCACGGGCAAGCGCCACAGCTGTTGACCCGAACCCAGCACTCGTACGGCCCGCAACTACCTAGCGCCCGATAACTTTTGGCTCGCCGGTCCGGGTCGGTTCCGGCCCCTCCCTCGCTGGCCGCCACGGACGTTCCGCGACGCGTGCGAGCGTCCGTCGCCGCTGTCCCCCCGTCGAGCAGGCGCGAACGCGGAGGGGTCCGACCGCCTGCGGGCGGCCCTCGCACACCGGAGCGCGGCCGTCGACGACGGTTCCGGCGGCCCCCGGACCGAGCGGCGCGGGGTCGCGACGCACGCCTCGCGGCCGGCGGGCGTCGCAAACCGCATAAGTGTCCGGTGGGCGAGCGACCGAACGCATGACGCGAATCGAGCAGTACGCGGCCGTCGGGCTCTCCCCGACGGTGTGGGGCGCGGAGACGCGGGCGGACATCGAGAAGAACCTCGACCACATCCACGAGGCCATGTCGGCGGCGACGTGGCTGAGCGGGATGGAGCTCCCGGTGAAGCTCGTCGTGATCCCCGAGGGGGCCCTGCAGGGGTTCACCGACGAGGTGATGGACATGGACCACGCCGAGTACCGCGAGGAGATCGCCGTGGACATCCCGGGGCCCGAGACCGAGCGCCTCGGGGAGTACGCACGGGAGTTCGACACCTACGTCGTCGCCTCGGCCAAGGAGAAGGCGCCCGAGTACCCCGAGAAGTTCTACAACACGGCGTTCGTCCTCGACCCGGACGGCGAGGTGATCCACAAACACCGGAAGCTGACGCCGCTGTTGCCCGTCGAGCGGTCGGTGACGCCCCACGACGTCTGGGACGACTGGAAGGAGCACCACGGGACGGACCTCGACGACCTGTTTCCGGTCGTCGACACCGAGATCGGCCGGCTCGGCATCTCGCTGGCCATCGAGGGCGCCTACCCCGAGTACGCCCGCGGGCTGGCGATGAACGGCGCCGAGGTGATGTGTCGAATCGCCTGTCCGGAGCCGCTGGTCGCCAACGGGGCCTGGGAGATCCAGAACCGCGCCCGCGCCCTCGACAACACGATGTACGTCGTCGCGCCCAACCTGGGGACCTACTACCTGACGCCCGACGCCGAGACGCCCGTCGACACGTTCGGCGGCGGGTCGATGGTCGTCGACCACACCGGCGACGTCATCTCCGAACACGCCTACGGCGCCGGCTCCTCCTACACCGCCGGCGTCGTCGACGTCGAGGGGCTCCGGGAGTACCGCGTGGAGTCGCCGCTGACCAACTGGCTGAAGGACCTCCGGACGGAGTACTGTCGCGTCGTCTACGACCGCGACCTCTACCCGAAGAACCTCTGGCTCGACCGCCAGCCGGTCGACCACGAGACCTACGCCGAGGAGGTGACGGAGGCCCGCGTCCAGGAGATGATCGACCGGGACATCTGGGTCCCGCCGTACTACGACCGCGAGGACGGGGACTGAGCGGGACCCCCGCGACGGCCCGCGGCGCTCCTCCGAGGGGGTGTGACCTCCCGCGGTCGCCCCCGCCGCTACCGCGGCGCCAGCCGCTTCAGGATCGGGATCGCGTCGATCCGGTCGTCGGCGAGATCGTCCCACGCGACCCCCGCCGGCTTCTCGTCCGGCGTCCCCGTGTCGACGCTCCGCTCCGGCGTGACCACCCGCTCGATCGGCACGTCGTGTGGCGTCGTCGGGACCGCCTCGTCGACGAACTGTCGCTCGTGGACGGTCGTGACCGTGGTCGTCGCGTCGTCCACGAGGCCGAACTCCCGCAGGACGGCGAACTCCAGGTCGCTGTACCCCTCGCCCTTGCCGACCCGCGCGCCCCGCCCGTTCACCGCGACGCTCCCCGAGACGACGAGGTCGACCGGCGCCATCCCCTCGGGACCGACCCGTGTGCCCAGATCGGCCGCGCCGCCGATCGTCGTCGCGTGGTCGAGGTCGTCGATCTCGGCCGGGTCAAGCCGGAGGAAACACTGCTCGTCCCGGAGGCGGGGGACGGCCACGTAGACGGTCTTCCCGGCCTCCAGCGCACGGCGCCGGACGGGTCGCTGGGGCGAGTCGGGGTTCGACTTGACGACGTCCGCGTCCGCCCAGACGGCGCGGTCCGCGAGCCGGTCGGCCGCGTCCGCCGCTCCGGCGAAGTTGGGGATCCGGCCGTGTGGCGGAAATGGAAAACGGGCCTCGCCGCTTTCCTCCAGTTCGTCCCAGACTCGCTCGCGGAGCGCCTGCTTGTCCATGCCCCCAGTCGGGAGCGCCGCGGCCTAAACGCCCGCGGGACCGACCCCGCTGGCGGTCGCTCCGGGGCGACGGTCGGCCGACCGACGCCGGCGCCGCTCCGCGCGGACGCGACGCCGTTCCGTGCCGACGCCGGCCCACCGGCGACGCCGGTCGCCGACGCCGGACCGCGCCGGTTAACCGACCGGAGCGGCTACGTCCGGGCATGTTCGAGGACCGCCCGGACCGCGAGGAGGTCGTCCTCGTCGGCCGGTCGAACGTCGGGAAGTCGACCCTGATGCGGGAGCTGACGGGTCACGACGTCACCGTCGGTCGCAAGCCCGGCGTGACGCGCTCGCCGAACCACTACGACTGGGCGAGCGCGGGCTTCATGTTCACCGACCTCCCCGGGTTCGGGTTCATGGAGGGCGTCCCCGCCGAGCAGCGCGAGCAGATAAAGACCGACGTGGTCCGGTACGTCGAGGGGAACGCCGAGGAGATCCTCGCCGGCGTCCTCGTCGTCGACGGCAAGAGCGCGGTCGACATCATCGACCGCCACTCCGGGCCGGACGAGGTGCCCTACGACGTCGAGATGTTCCACTTCCTCCGGGACGTCGGCGTGCCGACCGTCGTCGCGGTCAACAAGATGGACAAGGTCGACGACCGGGACGAGCGGCTGGACGAGCTGTGTGACCGCCTCGGGCTCCTCCCGCCGTGGCAGCAGTGGCGCGACACGGTCGCCCCGATCAGCGCCAAGCGCGGGTCGATCGAGCCGCTCCTGGAGTGCCTGCGCGAGGAGTTCCACGCGCAGAAGCGCGACGACCTGCTGCAGTTCGTCTCCTAGGTCCGACGGCGGACCTCGTCCCCCGGGTCCGACGGCGGGAGCGGCCCTCGCGACGCGTGGCGACGCCGGCGTAGGTGCCGAGCGCGTCGCCGAAGTCGGCGCGTGTGCGAGAGCTCCGCTCGCCGAACTCTCAGGCGGACTCCGGGGTGACGGACTCGACGTCGAGCGGGTCCTCGATGTCGCCCATCACCGATTCGAGCAGGTCCGTGACGGTCACCATCCCGACGACGTCCCCGTCCTCGATGACGAGCGCGAGCTCCTGGCTCTCCGCCTGGAACTGGTCGACCGCGTCGCTGACGTCGACGTCCGGGGACAGCGTCATCGGCGGTGCGGCCAGGTCGGCGAAGTCGAGAGCGCCCGTGGCGAACTCCTCGCGATGTCTCGCCAGGATGGGCGAGTAGACGATCCCCTCGAAGTCGGTCAACTCCTCGCCGACCAGCGGGTACCGGGTGTGGGGGTGCTCTTCCATCCGCCGGAAGTTCTCCTCGGCGTCCACCGCCGTCGACAGCGTGACGACGTCCTCGGCCGGAACCATCACGTCGCGCACCGGCTGTTCGCCGATCGTGAGGGCGTTCATCACCTCGTCGCGCCGCTCGTCGGAGAGGTCCCCCTCGGTGAGGACCGAGCCGAGCCGGTTCCGGAGGTCCGCCCGCGACTCGATGACGTCCTCCTCGGTTTCGAGCCACGCGCCGGTCATCTCGACGCCGAACACCTCGAGCGTCAGCTTCGCGATCCAGTCCCCGAGCCTGATGATGGGCGTGATCGCGTAGTGGAACCAGTACAGCGGCGTCGCACCGTAGCGACAGACCATCCGGGAGCGCTCGACGCCGAGGTACGTCGGCGTCTGCTCGCCGTGGGTCAGGTGGACGAGGTTGATGACGAGAAACGCGATGATCGCTCCGGCCCCGACGCCCGCGAGCCTGGAGCCCGCGAACAGCGGCTCGAAGACGGCCGCCAGGGCGGGCTCGGCGACGATCCCGACCGCGATGCTCGAGCCGGTGATGCCGACCTGGCAGGTCGTGAGATACAGCTCCAGGTTCTGGGTCATCTCCCAGGCGCGTTCGAGCGCCGCGTGCCCGTCGCCGACGAACTCCTCCTCGGAGAACTGCCGGGCGCGCGTCAGCGCGAACTCGATGGCGACGAAAAAGCCGTTGGTCAGGATGAGAGCGACCCCGGCGACGAGACGGAGCCAGAGTTCGAGCGCGTTCATCGGTCGGCAGGTTGCTATCCGAGCGGCAAATGACTGATGGACGTAGCTGGCCATCGACACGCTCGAACTCCCCCCGCCACGGTCGCCGTTCGTGGCGGCCGGGGCGAACCGGCCGAGCCGGGGGTAGCTACGGTGAAACCGGTGTGGGAACGACGTCCCCCCGGGTCGTCGGAAGTGAGGTGGTGGCTCGGGATGGGCGTCTCGTCAGACGGGGCTCGGTGGGGGTAACTGTCGTCATCGCCACCGGGTCGGCGTAGCGACCACCGACACAAAAGCCTCGCGGGGTCGTCGGCCGCGGCCGGCCCCTCGTGTGAGACGGGGTCACGTTCGCCGTCGCCCCGGTCCTTATGACGGAGGGGGGAGAGCGGTGGGGCATGCGAACATCAGACGCGTTCGTCGGACTCGACTGTGTGGACTGTGGCGCCCGGACGCCCCCCGAGGAGGGGTTCGGCCGGTGTGACGAGTGTGGCGGCATCCTGGACCCGGTGTACGAGCACGACGAGCCGCCGACCCGGGAGACGTTCGGCGACCGCCCGATCGACTCGATGTGGCGGTACCACGAGCTGCTGCCGTACCCGCGCGAGGCGGCCGTGACGCTCGGCGAGGGCGGGACGCCGCTGACCCCCGCGCCGTCGCTCGCCGAGCGCATGGGCGTCGACCGCGTGTTCATCAAAGACGAGGGCGACAACCCGACGGGGACGTTCAAGGACCGCGGGCAGACGATGGCGATGACCGCCGCGGTGCAGGCGGGGGCCGACGAGGTGTCGCTCCCGTCGGCGGGCAACGCGGGCCACTCGATGTCGGCCTACGCCGCCCGCGCGGGCCTCCCCGGTCACGTGTACCTCCCGGAGCAGGCGGGCTACACCCAGAAGGCGATGGTGGAGGTGCACGGGTCGGAGCTGACGACGGTCCCCGGGTCGCTCAGCCGCGCGGGCGCGGCGCACAACGAGGCCGCCGAGGCCGAGGGGTGGCACCCGCTCACGACGTTCGTCACCCCCTACCGCCACGAGGGGAAAAAGACGATGCTGTACGAGACGGTCGAACAGCTCGACTGGGAGGTCCCCGACGCGGTCGTCTACCCGACCGGCGGCGGCGTCGGCCTCGTCGGGATGCACAAGGCGGCGACGGAGTTCCAGGAGTTCGGCCTGACCGACGGCCGGCCGGCGATGTACGCGGCCCAGTCGACCGGCTGTGCGCCGGTCGTCCGGGCGTGGGAGGAGGGCAAGGACGTCCACGAGGCGTGGGAAGACCCCGACACGGTGTGCAACGGGATCGAGGTGCCCGACCCCGGTGCGAGCCCGCTGATCCTCGACGCCGTCCGCGAGAGCGGCGGCGGCGCGGTGGCGACCGACGACGAGGCGATCCTCGACGCCGCGATCGAGGTCGCGCGCCGCGAGGGCGTCGAGATGGGCGGCACCTGCGCCGCGGCGGCGAGCGGCGCCTTCGAGCTGGCCGACCGCGGCGAGTTCGACGCCGACGACACCGTCGTCCTGCTCAACACCGGGGCCGGGTTCAAGGACGTCGACCTCCTGCGCGGTCACGTCGGCGACGAGCCGTAGCGGCCGTCTCCCGGCGTTCCCGCCGGAGCGGCCTCCTACCCGTCCCACGCGGCGTGCTCGCGGTGTCGGTCGGCGACGGCCGCCACCCCCGCCGCGTCGAGGACGCCCGCCTCGGTCACCACCGCGTCCACGAGGTCGCCGGGCACGCGCTCGAAGAGCGGACACGCCGCGTCGACGGGCGCGTCGCCGTCGTACGGCGACACCTCCTCCCGCTCGTCCGGCGCGGCGTCGTCGGGGCGCACCTTGTCCCGCGCGGCGACGACGCGGAAGGGTCGGTCCGCGGCGGCGGCCGCGAGCGCGAGCGGGTACGACCCCGTCCGGTTCACCGCCGCGCCGTCGGGCAGGACCGCGTCCGCGCCGACCAGCGCGCCCGCGGCGGATGGCCGACCGGGGAGGTCCGCGAGCGCC
>JBDGTB010000024.1:0-8112 GCA_042217235.1 Haloferacaceae archaeon
GCCGCGCTGGCGGCCGTCGCCGCCGCCGCGGTCGTCGCGCTCGCCCGCAGAGTCGCCGTCGCGCGACCCGTCGGGCTCCCGCGACGCGCCGCGGTCCGCCTGCCGCGTTCGAACCTGCGGCTGGAGGTCGCGCTGTCGCGCCGGGAGTAGCCCCCGCCTACGCGGCCGTCAGAACGCCACCCAGGAGCAGCAGGACCCCGCCCACCAGCGTCGCGGCCGCGAGCAGCGGCGACGCGGCACGCGCCGGGTCGCGCACCTTGTCGACGTCGGTGCCCGCCTCGATCCGGCCGCCCGCCACCTCGACGAGGCCCGCCAGGACGAGCCAGAGGGCGACCATCGCGAGCACGCCGTAGCCCGGCGTCGACCCGGTCAGGCTCGTGACCGTGTACTGCCGGGCGGCCATGTGGCCGCCGGTGACGAACAGGACGACCGCCGCCACCCGGGAGATCCACCGCAGGCGGTCCGCCGCCGTCCCGAGCGGCGCCGCGTTCAGGTCGCCGGCCTTCGCCGCCGGCAACAGCCCGACGGTGACGAACAGGACGCTCCCGACCCACGCACCGGCGAACAACAGGTGCGTCGCCGCCATCGCGACGTCGACGATCGACATGAACGCGTCCACGCCGGGCGGTTCCTTGAAACGACCGGACTCCCGCGTCGTCGTCCCGCGGCCGCCACGGCGGCGGGAGCGGGGGCTCGCGCGCCCCCTGGCGGCTAGTCGTGCGATGCCGTCCCTGCCGGCCCGTCAGGCGCCGGCGCGGGCGGCTCGTGGGTCCCGAAGTCGGGGTGGGTCTCCTCCATCCAGACGTACACGATCGCCCCGGAGAGGAACATCAGAGCGGCGGTCGCGTAGAACGCGGCCTCGGCGGTCAGCAGCTCCATCGCGAGACCGATCAGGATCGCCCCGACGCCGTAGCCGGAGTCGCGCCACATCCGGTAGACGCCCATCCCGGTCGCGCGCCACGTCGGGTGGGCCGCGTCGCCCGGGACCGTCATCAGGTTCGGGTAGAGCAACGCCATCCCGAGACCGGACACGCCCGAGATGACGGCCCACGCGAGAAACCCCTCGACGAGCACCATCCCGAGGACGCCCGCACCGGCGAGGAACATCCCGGCGACGACGGGCGGCCGGCGCCCGATGCGGTCCGCCAGCCCACCCGTCGCGACCTGGATGAGGTACATCGCGCTGTGCACGCCGACGACGAGTCCGACTGCCCCGATCCCGAGTCCCTGGCTCGTGAGATACAGCGGGACCGCGAGCCAGAACAGCGTGTCGACGAACTTCTCGACGTGACCCGCCTGCGCCGCGGCGAACAGCGTCCGGTCGCCGTAGGTCGCGCGCTTCAGCACCGCGACGAACGGCAGGTTCGCGTCGCGGTCGTCCCCGTCGGCCTCGACCTCAGCGAACTGGACGGTCTCCCTGACCAGGAACAGGGAGCCGAGAAACGCCAGCACGACGACGGCGCCGAGGAAGTAGAAGGGCTCGGGCCGGAGGTTCGTCCGGGCGGCGATGACGCCCGTGACCCAGGCGCCGACGGCGACGCCGGTGTAGCCGAACGCCTCGTCGATCCCGACCGCGAGCCCGCGCTGGTCGGGACCGGCCAGGTCGATCTTGGCGTTGATCGCCATGCTCCAGGTCAGCGCCTGGTTTATGCCGAGCAGGACGTTCCCGACGGTGATCCACCCCCAGCTCGGCGCGAAGATGAGGACGACGGGGAGCGGCAGCGCGGTCGCCCAGCCGAGGACGAGCACCGGCTTGCGGCCGTACTCGCCGCCCCACTTGCCGGCGTAGAGGTTGAGCAGTGCCTTGACGAAGCCGAACGAGACGACGAACGAGCCGACGACGAGCAGCGACTCGACGCCGAGCACGTCCCGGCCCAGCACGGGCACGACGGCGCGCTCGGACCCGATCGTCAGGCCGGTGGCGAACACCAGCAGGACGTGCAGCGAGAACTGCCCGACGTGCTCGCGGATGCCCTGTTCGAGTTCGGTCGACCCGCTCATCGGTCACGCCGCCGTGCGGTCGGTTGGACCTGGCCCTGGCCGGTCAGTTCGTCGCCGTCGGCCTGTGCGCGGTCGCCGGGTCTCACCGGGCCGATCGCCGCCATCTGTGACCGCCCGTACGCGACGCGGAGGAATGTAGGTGTTGCCGGACATGACCGGCATCGTTAATTCGTCGCAGTCCAAGAGAGCGACGTGAGCCTCCACGAGGCCTCGTTCCGGGTCAAACACGAGTGTCCGTACCGGGAGATCTCGGAACGCCACCCGGACCTCACGATCCGCGAGTGGTACCTGCGCGACTGTCAGGTGGTCGAGATCACCGCGCCGGGGTCGCCGACCGGCGAGCTCCTCGACGAGATCGAGGACCTGGGGACGGTCCTCCACGAGTCGATCAACGACGCCGGCCTCCACGTCGTCACGCAGTCCTGTCTCTGTTCGCTGGAGGACTCCCTCGTCGGTCGGTTCGAGGAGTACAGCTGCCTCTACCAGCCGCCGACGGTCCACCGTCAGGGCTGGGAGCACTACACCGTCGTCGCGTTCGACGAGGGCGACGTCCGCGCACTGCTGCGGGACCTGGAGGCCGACCGCGACGTCGAGGTGCTCTCGAAGACGGCGGTCACGGGGCGGCGGATCCCCCACAGCATGCTCGCCCCGGTCGACCAGCTGTTCGCGGACGCGACCGAGCGCCAGCTGGCGGCGCTCCGGCTGGCCCTGGAGAGCGGCTACTACGAACAGCCCCGGGAGACGTCGCTCCGGGAGCTCGCCGACCGGACGGCCGTGGCGCGCTCGACGTACGAGGAACACCTCCGGAAGGCGGAGAACAAGCTACTCACGAACGCGGGGCGGTTCCTGCGACTGGTCACCGCGACGCCGACGGCGGACCCGCTGGAGGTCGACCGGGGCCGGGGAGAGCGGGCGGCCGACTGACCGGTCGTCGGGGGACGCGACGCCGGTCCGAAAAAAAAAGAGAACGGGCGGATCCGCGCTCAGGCCGGTCCGAACGCCGCCCGCACGTAGCCGTCGCCGCAGTCCTGGACCGCCGTGAACACGTGCAGGTGACCGGTCCGGAGGTCTCGATTCGGGTTCACGAGCATCTGTCTCCCACATCCTCCCTCCCCGTTGTCGCGTCCGGGGCAGTCCCCTCCTTCGTGGTCCGTGTCGTACCGTTCGCTCCCGGCTTCGGTGTGACCGTCGTCGTGACCGCCGTTGTTTCCACCACCCCCACCGGGGTAGTTCGGACACCGGATCTTGTACGCCGTGTACCTCCTCTCGCCGGTTCCGTCGCACGGGAGCGCGACCTCGTCGGTCCAGCACGCCTCGATGACCCGGAACGTCGGTTCGTCCGGGCTGTTCTTCCCCCGGAGCTGGCCTTCCTTGAGGTACGCTACCCCGCCCTGGCGGCCGCTCGCCGAGCCGGTCGCGAGGAGCCCGCCGGTCGCGAGAGCGCCCGCGACGCCGCTTTTCAGCACGCTCCGTCGCGCAACGCCCGGGTCCGGAGTCGACGGGCCGGTCATGAGGACGCGACCAGCGCGAGGGTGCCGAACTCGCCGACGTCGAGCGTCGTCTGGACGACCCCGGAAGTCGTATCGACCGAGACGTCCTGTAGCTCGACCCACTGGGCCCCGTCGTACCGGAGCAGGGTCAGGTCGGACGGGGCGACGCCGTCGGGAAGGGTGCCGTAGTGGACGCCGAGAGCGAGCCGGCTGGCTATCTCGGGGTCCGGGTCGTCGACTTCGACGTACTTGCCCAGATCCGTGTAGCCGGTCGGAACCGCCGCGGGCACGCTGGTGCGGCCACGGAGTTCGTAGTCGGCCGAGCTGGAGGTCACCCGGACGGTGGTGCCACCGTCCGTGACCTCCGTCGCCTCGACGACGTTGCCGGTCGCCTCGTCGACGGACGTGATGTCCCACCCGTTGTTCGCCACGACGTTGCCGGCGGCGAGCGTGTTGCCCGTCGCGAGGCGACCGTCGAACTGGACGCCGACCGCGTTGCCCGTTATCGCGTTGCCGGAGGCGGTGATGCCGGACCCGCCGATGGAGAGCCCCACGTCGCCGTTCCCGGTGACGTCGTTGTCCTGGACCTGGACGTTGGTCGGCCCGATCGAGATGCCACCGAGACTGTTGTTCCGGACGGTGTTGCGCCGGACGACGGTGTCGCCGGACTCGCCGCCGATCTGGAGCGCGTACTCCGGCCCGGTGCTGTCCTCGATGACGTTGTTCTCGACGGTGTTCCCGGGCGACCGACCGGTGAAGTGAACGGCCTTCTCGCCGTCGTGACCGGTGAGCGTGTTGTTGCTGAGCGTCGTCTCGGTCGCCCCCGAGACCTTCACGCCTACCTCGTGGTTCTCGACGAACTCGTTGTCGTCGACGGTGGTCTGCGAGGGACCGATCTCCAGGAAGACGCCCTTCAGGTTGTCCTCGAAGTAGCTGTCGACGATGCTGTTGTTCGCCGAGCCACCGCCGGAGAGGGACATTCCCTTGTCGACGTTGGAGACGAACCGGACGTTCGAGAACTCGCAGTCCGTGACGTTCTTCGCCGAGATGCCGCTGTCCCACTCCGTGAGGGTCAGGTTCGTGACGACGACCTCGTCCCGGGGACCGCCCGGGGCGCCGTCGCCGCCGGCAGCGTCACCGGCCGCGTCGTCGCCACCGCCACCGCGTCCCGAGCCACGGTCGTCGGGCGGTCCACCGCCGCCACCGCCGCCACCGCCACCGCCACCGCCGCCACTGCTCTCGGTGCCGAGGACGTGAATCCCTTCGGCCGTTCCGGGTCCCCCCGTGACGGTGTGGCCGTTGCCGTCGAGGGTGACCCCGTCGGCCTTGATCTCGAAGCCGGTGATCACGCCCGCCTCGGACGCGTCGAGGCCCGTCGTCAGGGTGTAGGTTCCGGACTCCTCGATGGTGCCGAACGACTCGATATCGCCGGGCTGGAGGACGGTCTCGTCGTCCTCGTCTGTCGGGTTCGTGTCGTCGCCACCGCCCCCTCCGTGGTCCTTGTCGCCGCCGCCGCGGTTGCCGCCGTTACCGCCGTGGTCGGCCGCTGCGCGTCCGACGCCCCCGACCGCGAGGGCGCCCGACGCGGCGAGTCCCAGCAGTACGCTCCGCCGAGTTGAGTTTGTATCGTCGTCCATCGTCTCACGTAGCCCGAAGGCTACGGACGTTCGAGACAGTACAGTGCCATTTTGGTATGTCCCCCTTGTCCTCCGAACAGCCGTCTTACGACGGGCCTTCGTCCGTCGGGACGCTCCGGTGGGCCGGGAGCACCCCCGGAAGGCAACGCCTACGCGATCGGCCTTCGCGTGCGCGCCTCCACCCGTTCGCCCCCGCCGTGGACGACCGGGTGCTGCCCCGCCGCGCTACGGCCCGCGTCGACCGGTCAGCCGTCCCGCCGTCCGGTCCGCGCCTCGACGATCCCCGCCTGCGTGTCGTCGATCTTGACGAAGTGACAGAGCGGGTTCCCGGGATGGACGACCGGGTTTTCGAGGACCCCGACGAGGAGCCCCGTGAACGGCGCTTCGACGACGGTAGCCTCCGCCTTGGAGGGGTTGGTGATCCGACAGATCGTCTCCCCCCTCGTGGACCAGGTCCCCGCGCTCGTAGCGCATGTCGACGATCCCGCCGGCGTCGGCACGGAGCCACGTCTTTTCGTCCCACCCCTCGATGATCGTTCGCCACCCCGGCCACCGGACGGTCTCCTGTCGGTAGATGCCGTACTCCGCGAAGACGCTCCGCACGCCGTCGAGCGCGTGGTCGATCAGATCCCGCTCGAACCGGTGGGCCTCCCCCATCTCCAGCGTGATGGTCGGAACGCCGCGCTCGGTCGCCTCGCGGCGCAACATCCCCGAGGCGCCCTCGCCGGCCACGATGGGGTTCGTTCCGAAGGCTCTGGCGAGGCGAGCGGCGCCCTCGTCGCCCATGTCGGCACGGACGTGAAAGGCGTTCGTCCGTCCCCGCGTCGACGTGTGGAAATCGAGGCCGAAGTCGCACGGCTCGACGAAGTTGTGATTAGATCCGGTGGGCGATCCGGTTCGAACTCGTGCTGCATCTCCTCGATCGTGACGCCCTTCTCGCGGGCGATGTCGACGTGCTGGTGCCACTCGTAGCGAGCCCCACGGGCGCGGGCCACGGTCAGGATGACCAGCTCCTTGCGTCGCTGGCCGAGCTGGTCGTACAGGACGTTCAGGTACTCCAGCGTCGCCTCGAGGACCTCCGGGTTGTGCGCCCACGCCCGGAAGATGTGGCGGTCGCCGAGGTACTCGTCGGTGAACCGGTGGTGACACTCCTCCGGGATGTCGTGTGAACTACCCCGCCCTGCTCGCGCTGACGCGCTCGCTGAGGGCGGGGCTTCCTGCTTCCAAGACGCGCTGTGCAGGAACCGGGGTGGTTCCCGTAGGGAGCGCAGTCTCCACAGGCGTTGATTCGGAGTGTCCCACTCCTACATCGGTGAGACCGCGAGAAAGGATGTTCCACGCCGCATTCGCGTCCCTGTCCGCCGTGAATCCACAGGCCGGACAGGAGTGTTCACGGACCCAGAGCGGTTTGTCCGTCGAGACGCCGCAGGACGCACATTCTTTGGTCGTCCCTTCCGGTTCAACCGCGACGAAATGTGTCCCCTCTCGCTCGCACTTGTATTCGAGCAACGAGAGGAACGTCCGCCACGCCGCCGACGCTGTGTTGCGGCTGTTCGACGGCGATTCGAGCATCCCCTTGATGTTCAGGTCTTCGACCGCTACGAGGTCGTACTCCCGAGCGTAGTAGTTCGAGAGTTTGTGAAGAAAGTCACGACGCTTGCGCTTCACGGCGGCGTGGCACTCGGCCACCCGCCGCCGCTGTTTCTCCCAGTTGGCAGAGCCGTGCTCCTTGCGCGAAAGCTTGCGTTGCTCTCGCTCCAATCGCTCGCGTTCGTTCGTGAGGTCGAGTGATTCGACCGCCGTTCCATCGGTGTCGTGGGCATACTTCAGGATACCCACGTCGATACCGACGGCGCTCTCGGGGTGCTCCGGTTTCGCGGGCGGTTCGCGGTCTATCTCCACGCCGAAGGTGGCGAACCACTCGCCGGTCGGCTCCTTTTTGAGCGTGACTTGCTTCAGGATGGCGTCCTCGGGGATGGGACGGTGAAGCCGTATCGGAACGTCACCGAGTTTCGAGAGCGACAACACGGTCTGACCGCTCTTCTTGTCGAGCTTGAAGCCAGACTGGTTGTACGTGAAACTCCGGTACTCCCGTGGCGACTTCCATTTGAGTTCCCCGACGCCGTAGCCGTTCTCCTTGAGTTTCGAGAGGCCGCGTAGGTTGTCGAACAGCCGTTCCACGACGGTCTGGAGCACCTTCGAGTACACGTCGTTCAACTCGTCCCACCAGTCTTTGAGGTCGGGAAGTTCCGACCGAAGGGTGGTCATGGCGGGCGTCTCGCCGTGTGTTTCTTGATACTCGTTGAGGCGGTAGAGCGCGTGATTGTACAGTTGCCTGCAAATATCGCGGTGACGGTCCAACGCCTCGCGGTGGGCATCGGACGGGTTGAGGCGATACTTGTAGGCGTAGTACATCAGTTCTCCCGCTGGTCTTCGACGTACTGTTTCAACACGTCGAGTGAGACCTGCCCCGTCGAGATGAGGCAGTACGAGTCGTTCCAGAACGAATCGCCCCACAGGTCGGTCTTTAGTTCATCTTCGTACTCGTTGCGGACGCGACGGGCGGTCGCGCCCTTGACCGTGTTGATGAACTTCACGAGGTCCGTGGTTGGCTTCGCCCGGAACAGGACGTGTACATGGTCGTCTTCGCCGTCGAGGTTGGTCAGTTCGACACCGTAGTTGTCCGTGAACCCGTCGATGACCTCGTGGATGAATTGGACTCGCTCTTCGGTGAGCACGCCACGCCGATACTTCGTGGTGAGTATCAGGTGGTAGTGCAGGGAATACACCGAATGTGCCCCCGAGTCGAGGTCGTACTCCATTGGGCTCGTCCTATATCATGGTACCCCAACGGAAAAGTATTGCGACGACGTGGGCTTGTGAGCCGGCAACAGGCCGTGCAAGACAGATGATGACGGCGCTGTATCCCCACCCTACTGCGTTCCTTGTCCGCTGGCGCGGACTGCGGTACTCGTTGAGGGTGG
>JBDGTB010000071.1:0-7829 GCA_042217235.1 Haloferacaceae archaeon
CTTCGCGAGCATCGACTTGCCCGTCCCGGGCGAGCCGATCATCATGACGTGGCGCCGCTGCTTGGCGGCTTTCATCACCACGTCGCGGGCGTGCTCCTGCCCGATCACCTGGTCGACCAGCCGGTCGGGGACCTGGATGTCCGCGGTCGAGTCGATCAGGAGGCCGCCGAGCAGGTCGTCCTCCGCCTCCTCGTCGACCTCCGCGCTCACCTCGACGTCGCTGCCGAGGTCGTCGATACTTCCCTCCGGCTCGCCCTTGTCGACGTCGTGGCCGCGGCTCCGGTCGCCGTCCGGCGGGGACCGACCGGGCTGCCGCGACGGCTCCCCGTCGTCTGCCACGGGCGCCTCCTCGGCGCTGCCGGCGGGGCTGTCGTCAGCGTCCGTTTCCTTGCTCATAGAACGTCGTCGCTACCCCGAACCAGGGTCGCTGAACTCATATACTTTCTCCCGGCGCCGGCACCGGATGACGACTCCTGACGGCGGCTCTCACCGCGTATACCGCCGATTTCTCCGCGATTAGCGACCCCGCCGGATTTATAAATGGCCGGGGCCTCCGGTCCCGCATGCGGGGGTTCTACATCGGGCGGTTCCAGCCCTACCACGACGGCCACCACCACATGGTGAGCGAGATCGCCGGCGAGGTGGACGAGCTGGTGCTCGGCATCGGCAGCGCCGACGACTCGCACACGCCGCGCAACCCGTTCACCGCCGGGGAGCGCGTGATGATGGTGTCGAAGGCGGTCCGGGAGTTCGACCTGCCGACCTACACCGTCCCCATCGAGGACCTGGACCGCAACTCCGTGTGGGTGAGCCACGTCCGGAGCATGTCGCCCGCCTTCGACGTGGCGTACTCGAACAACCCGCTCGTCGTCCGGCTGTTCGAGGAGGCCGGCGTCGAGGTGCGCCAGTCGCCCATGTTCCGCCGCGAGGTGCTCGAGGGGACCGAGCTGCGCGAGCGGATGGTCGACGACGACGGCTGGGAGCGACACGTCCCCGGGCCGGTCGTCGAGGTGATCCGCGAGGTCGACGGCGTCGGGCGCATCCAGCAGGTCAGCGACAGCGACGCCAACGGAGTCTGACCCCGTGATCACCCTCGCCTCCGACTTCGGCTCGCCGTACCCGGCGGCGATGAGGGGCGTCGTCGCCCGCCGGTGTGACGCCCGCCTCGTCGACGTGAGCCACGACCTCCCGCGCGGTGCGGTGCGCGTCGCCGCCTTCTGGCTCCGGTTTTGCCTCCCCGAGTTCCCGCCCGCGGTCCACTGTGCGGTCGTCGACCCCGGCGTCGGCACGGGTCGGGACGTCCTCGTCGTCCGCGCCGGCGAGCACGCGCTCGTCGGCCCGGACAACGGCCTGCTGTTCCCGGCCGCCCGCGCGCTCGCCGACGACCCCGAGCCGTTCGTCGCGGACCCCGGCAGCCCCGCCTCCACGACCTTCCACGGCCGGGACGTGTTCGCCCCCCTCGCGGCCGCGGTCCACGAGGTCGGCGTCGCGGACCTCGAGTCGCTCGACCGGGTCGCGCCCGCCGAGAACCCCGTCGACCTCCGCCTCCCCGACGCCGACGTGAGCGGTGACGTCGCCCGCGGCGAGGTGCTGGCGGTCGACGACTTCGGGAACGTCGTCACGAACGTCCCCGGCGACGTCCTCGACGGGCGAGCCGGCGAGCGGGTCCGGGTCGACGGCGCGTCGGCGCCCGTCGTCGAGACGTTCGGCGCCGTCGCCCCGGGCGATCCCCTCGTCACGGTCGGGAGCCACGGCAACGTGGAGTGTGACGTCAACGACGGGCGCGGCGACGAGGCGTTCGACCTCGCCGCCGGCGACGAGGTCGTCCTGCGGTTCGGGGGCTCAGGGCGATAGCTCGACCTCCTCGATCCGGTCCGCGTCGACCGGGACGACCTCCTCCTCCAGGGTCTCGCGCTCGAAGTAGAGCAGTTCGACGCCGACCACGACGACGGCGAGGACCCACACCATCCCGAACGTCTCGGGGCTCTGCCGGTAGAGGTGCCAGAGCATCAGCGGGAGGAAGCCGGCGGCGCCGAGGAGGCCGACGGCGGGGGGAATCGGGTCGACCGCCTCCTGGTCGCGGTTCCGCAGGGCGAGGTAGCTCATCCCCCCGAAGACGACGATGAAGGCGATGGAGGCGAAGCTGGTGATGGCCTCCAGCGAGCCGTAGACCGCGAAGGCGGCCGTGACGGCGCCGGTTCCGAGGATCGTCCGCGTCGGCAGGCCGTCGGCGTCGCCGTCGCCGACCCGGTCGGGGAGGAGGTCCTTCGAGAGCAGCCCCTTCGCGAAGTGCCCCGTCGAGAACAGCGTCGCGTTGATCGCGCTCCCGGTCGAGAACAGCGCGGACAGCGAGATGGCGACCGCCCCGAGGGCGCCGAGGCCGACCGGCGAGAGCATCCGGCGCGCCGCGTCCTTCAGCGCCGTGTGCGGGTGGCTCTGGACCGCCGCCGGCGCGAGGTTGAACGTCGCCACCGCCACGAGGGCGTAGACGAGGACGGCGACGGGGAGCGAGACGTACACCGCCGTCCGGATCGTGTCGGCGGCGTCGTCGATCCTCGTCTGGTCGTAGAACAGGAGCTGCCACCCCTGGAAGGCGACGAACGAGACCCCCGCGGCCATCAGCGGGCTGGCGGAGGTGATCCTCTCGAGGCCGTAGTTCGCGGGCCGTGGGGCGGCGAGAGTGACGTAGGCGACGCCGCCGACGCCGAACAGCAGGAGGATGCCGACCTTGAGCCCGACGAGGACGTTCTCGGCGGCCCCGGTCGTGCGGGCGCCCAGGAGGTTCAGCCCGACGAACCCCGCGACGGCGAGGACGGAGACGACCGGCCGCAGCGGGAGGCCGGCGACCCCGTCCGGCACGCGCGGCAGCGCGAGCGCGAACTCCGCGAACGCGTAGGCGTACATCGCCATCGACCCGACGTAGCCGATCAGGAGCGTCCACCCGGTCATCCCGGCGAGGGTGGTGTTGCCGGTGAACGACTGGACGAACGTCACCGACCCGCCCTGGCTCCCCGAGAGCCGGTTCAGCGTGACGTAGGCGTAGCCCGCGCAGGCGGCCACGACGCCGGCCAGCAGGAACGCGAACCACGTCGCCGCCCCGGTCACCTGCGTGACCACGCCGAGGACGGCGTAGATGCCGCCGCCGATCATGCCGCCCAGTGCCATCGAGACGCACTCGGTGAGGCCGAGACTCTCGGACATCGATGTGGCGGGGTCGTTGCGCGTTCGGAGGGGTAAGTCCGGCGGCCCTCGGATCGGTTCTCAGGGGCGCCGACGCGCCGTCGGGCCCGGTCGCCGCCTCCTCGCCCGGCCCCGGCGTCGGTCGCTCACCGACCCGACCGCCTACCGAACGTCGACGCCGGGCTCGGTGAAGTCGATCCGGACGGTGGTGGGGTTCAGCCGGTACTCGCTCGGGTTCCCGCCGTCGCCGTCGAGCCGGACCCCCTCGTCGAGCAGCCCCGCCTCGACGAGGTCACCGACCTTCCGGTAGACCGTCGACTTCGGGACCCCGGACCGGTCGGCCAGTTCACACACGGTCCGCGGCTCCGCGGCGGCGGCCGTGAGGATGTCCCACACGCTCTCGTCGACGAGCGCGGTCACCATCGGATCCGACGTGTTCCGAGCGTTCGGTCGCGAACTCATGGTGGTACGAGTGACGATAACGAATGTCACACTACCGGATAAAAGTGATGGTTCGACGACCAAAACGGCCGGCGACGGGCACGGCGTCGCCGACCGGACGCCCGTCTCACGAGGCGGCGACGACGTCGTCGATCCGCAGGATCGTCGTCGCGGCCTCCGTGGCGCTCGTGACGGCCTCCCGTTTCACCGCGGCGGGGTCGAGGACGCCGTGCTCGAGGGGGTCGCCGACGCGTCCGGTCCGGCCGCCGGCGACGACGCCCGCCCGCCCCTCGCGTTCGAACGTCGCGCGCAGCTCGACGAGCGCGTCGATCGCGTCCGTGCCGGCGTTCTCGGCCAGCGTCCGCGGGATCGTCTCGACCGCGTCGGCGAAGGCCTCGACCGCGAGCTGCTCGCGTCCTGCGACGCCCCGCGCGCCGTCGCGGACGCGGTGGGCGATCGCGACCTCGGTCGAGCCCGCACCCGGTACCACCCCGCCGTCGAGCGCGGCGACGGTCGCGTCGACGGCGTCCGACACCGCCCGCTCCAGCTCCTCGACGACGTGGGACGTGCCGCCGCGGACGAGGAGCGTCACGGCCCGCGTCGCCGACCCGCCCTCGACGACGGTCGACGTCTCGTCGCCGAACCGGTCGACGCGGACCCGCTCGGCGTGGCCGAGGTCGTCCGGCTCGACGTCGGCGGGCGTGCCGAGCCACGCCGCGCCCGTCGCGCGAGCGACCGCCCGGGCGTCGTCCGTGCTCACCTGCTCGAACGCGAGAACGCCGGCCCGGGCGAGGTGGTCGGCGACGCGGTCGGCGACGTCAGACGTGCAGAACACGACGGACGCACCGGCGTCGACGAGCGCGTCGGCGTAGCCCCGCAGCTCGCGGTCCTCCGCCGAGAGCGCCGCCGTCACCTGGTCGGCGCTCTCGACCGCGTACGCCGCGTCGACCGCGCTCGTCCGGAGGTCGACCGCGGCGTCGACGACGGCGACCGCCGCGTCCGCGACGGTCCGGGGCGTCCCCTCGACGAGCGGTTCGTCGTCGACGACGACCCCCTCGATCAGTTCGGTCGCCGCCGACGAGGCCCCCGCTCGCGCCCGGACGTGGACGTCGTCGCGGTCGAACCGCTCCTCGCCGTGGACCGCTCGGACCGCCCGGACCACGCGCTCGGCGAGCACGTCGGCGGTCACGTCGCCGGTCCCCTTGCCGGTCATGCTCGACGCCGCGACCCGGAGCAGGTCGTCGTCGGTCGGCCCCTCGAGGGTCGCAGCGTCGACGGCGTCGAGCGCGAGTCGCGCCGCCTCGGCGTACCCCTCGACTATCGCCGTCGGGTGGACGTCGTTTTCGAGCAACGATTCGGCGTTCGCCAGCAGGCGACCCGCCAGGACCGCCGCCGTCGTCGTTCCGTCGCCCACCGCCTTCGCCTGGCTCCCCGTGACCTCGACGAGCATCCGCGCCGCGGGGTGTTCGACGTCCATCTCGGCGAGGATCGTCGCGCCGTCGTTGGTCACCACCACGTTCCCCTCGGCGTCGACGAGCATCTTGTCCATCCCCCGGGGGCCGAGCGTCGTCCGGACCGCGTTCGCGACGGCGACTCCGGCCCGGACGTTCGACGTCCGGGCGGCCCTCCCCCGCGTCCGCTGGCCGTTCCCCCCGAGGACGTACGTCGGCCGCCGCAGTGTCGCTGCCATGGTTCTCGCCCGCCCAGACGCTTGCGGTTCTATAAAACGGTTTCGGGCCGGGCGCCGACCCGGACCTCCAGTCGACCGACGGCAGGCCGATCCGCGACTCACTCCGGGGCCGTCACGCCGTACGTCATCGGCGTTTATGACCGAGTCGCGCGCCGGGACCGCGGCTCACGGGTCGTCGTACCGGGCGACGGCACGGTCGGCACGGCGGGAGAGCCCGTGGGGGTTGCGCGTCGGTGAGCGGTCCCGCACCCGGGCGACCAGCCCGTCGGACGCACCCCGAACGGCGCCGACGACCACGTCCCGGCCGTTGGCGAGCCACGCCGTCGGCTTGCTCTCCCCGCTGGCCACGTCGCGCGCGGCGGCGTACGCGTCGGTCAGCGCCGCTCGCCCGGTCGCGGCCGCGACGCTCGGTCGGACGCCGTAGTTTTTGACGAGCCGGTACGCGATCGAGCGGTACTTCCACCCCCAGTCGCGGTCGGTCCGGCCGCCGTCGGCGCCGACCTCCCGGCTGGCGCCCATCGCCGCGGTCCAGACGACGCTCCGGCCGAGCCCGGCGAGCCGGTGGGCGGCGTCCCTCGCGCCGCCGGTCTCGAGGTACTCGTCGAACCCGTCGAGCTCGCGGAGCACGGACATCCGGAAGGCGACGTTGTCGCCGTTGAAGTACGTCACCTCGCGGTCGCCGACCCGGGCCGACTCGGACTCCTCGGCGGTGACGCCGGCGCGGAGCTGCTGGCGGCTCGGCCCCGTCACCACGTCCGCGTCGGTCCCCGCGAACGACTCGACGACGGCGTCGAACCAGCCCGGCTCGACGACCAGGTCCTGCCCGAGCAGGGCGACCACGTCGCCGGACGCCGCGTCGATGCCGGCGTTGCGCGCGACGTTGAGCGTCCGCGTCGCGACCTCGAGGAGCACGTCCACGTCGTCGCGTGCGCGAACCATCCCGGTCGTCCCGTCGGCCGAGGGGCCGTTCACCACGACCACCTCCGACGCGGGGGCGTGCTCGGCCAGCGCGTCGAGCGCCCGTGCCAGCCGCTCGCGCCCGTTGAGCGTCGGTACGACGACCGAGACGTCCATGGGACGCCGTTAGTCGCCCCGAACGTTAAAACTGGTCGCTCTCCGCTCCGGCCACCCGGGCGTCCCAGTACGACACCGACGCCAGTCGGTCGCCGAGCGGCGTCCGCCCGACGGCGAGGTCCAGGTCGCGGAACGTGTCGGCGATCCGGTTCGGGATCTGACGGTAGAACCCGAACGGGAGGACGAAGTCGTGGTCGGCGCCCGCGAGCCGGAGCCCCACGTCCTCGAGCAGGCGCTCGACCTCCGGCCGGTCGTACAGCCGCGAACCCATCGGGAGCGCCCAGTTGTAGAGCACGCGCACGCTGGCGTCGTTGAACGTGTCGAAAAACACCCGGTCGCGCGCGACGCGCGCCATCTCCGAGAGGAAGGTCGCCGGGGTGTCCGCGAGGTGGAAAAAGCGCATCGCGAACACCGCGTCGAAGCTGTCGTCCGGGAAGGGCAGGCGGGCGGCGTCGCCGCGCAGGAACTCGATGTGGTCGGCGACGTCGGCCTGGCGGGCCTTGTGACGTCCCTCGGCGAGCATCGCCGCGGAGATGTCGAGCCCCGTGATGTTCGCCCCGCGCTCCGCGAGCATGACCGTGAACCGGCCGGTGCCACAGGCGATCTCCAGCACGTCGCGGTCCTCGACGGGGGTGAGGCCGTCGAGGACTGCCTGCTTCTCCCGGCGGTCGATCAGCCGCCCGCCGCGGGAGAACCGCTTCTCGTCGTACGCGCTGGCGACGTCGTCGGCCTGGTACCACTCCTTCCCCTTCACGCGTTCGAGAGCACGGCCGGTGTCCCTGAAAACCGTGGCGAATGTCTTCCGTCGGTGCGGCGTCCCCGTTCGAAAATATAAGGAGTACTGTTTCTTTGGGACTGTATATAGCCAACCTTTACCAGTTCGCTCGCACCCCCTCCACCCATGGCCACCACTGCGACGGGCGACGCCGACCGCCTCTCCGACGAGGAGTACCGGGACCGCCTCCGCGACCTGCCGCCGAGCGCGAAGCTCGTCGCCAAGGTCCTGGAGATCGAGGCGCCGCTCTCGCAGGGGCAGCTCGCCGAGGAGTCGCTGCTTCCCGACCGGACGGTTCGCTACGCGCTCACTCGGCTGGAGGACCACGGCATCGTCGAGTCCCGTCACAGCTTCCGGGACGCCCGCAAGCAGGTCTACTTCCTGCGCACGTAGTGCGGCGCGTTCCGGTCCCGGTCGACGGCGTCCCGACCGGGCGGGCGAACGCCTACCTCCTCGGCGACGACCCGGCGTTGCTCGTCGACCCCGGGGCCCGCCACCCCGCGCTCGACCGCGCGGTCGCCGAGCGAGCCGTCGGGCACGTCGCGGTCACCCACGCGCACCGCGACCACGCCGGCGCCGTCGCCCACTACGCCGCCGAGACCGGCGCGACCGTGTGGGCCCGCCGCGGGCGCGAGGCTCGGCTCGCCGACGCGGCCGGCGTCGACCCCG
>JBDGTB010000078.1:0-7803 GCA_042217235.1 Haloferacaceae archaeon
GCAGGAAGTCGTAGAGGAACTCCCGCTGGAGCTTCAACAGCTCCTCGCCGGAGAAGATGCCCCGGTTGGCGTTACAGAACGCGCCCGCGTAGTCGAACGCCCGGGGGTCGGACTCCCCGTAGACGGCGATCTTCGAGTAGTTGACGTCGCCGGTCAGCTCCGTCTCGTCCTGGTTTTTCTTGTCCTTCGGCTCGAACGTCTCGACGCACTGGCGCTTGTTCTCCGACGCCACGAGCCGGACCACCTCGACGTGGTTCTCGAAGACGGCCTCCAGGTCGTCGTCGTAGGCGGCGAGCAGGCGGTCGAGGTAGAACTCGCTCGCGGGGTCGAGGCTCTGCTCGTTGCGGATCGTGTAGGGGGCGTCGAGTTCCTCGTTCAGCGCGTCCACCACGCGGTCGCGCTGGGCCTGGGGGAGCAACACGAGCGGGTCCTGGTTCATCGGCGACCGGACCGTGTCGTCGGTCGGGTCCTGGTCGCGGATCACGTCACAGAGCCCAGTCCAGCGGAACGTGTACATGCGGCCCGCGTCGGCCATCGTGTAGTCCTCGAAGTACCGCCGGACCAGCCAGTCGAAGTGGGACTTGCCCGAGCCGACGGGCCCGAGCAGGAGCTTGATCCGCTTTTCGGGCCCGAGCCCGCGGGCGCCGCTTTTGACCTTGTTGACGAACTCGTGGATGGACGCGTGGACCTCGCGGCCGTAGAACACGTTCTCGCCGTCGTGGATCGGGTCCTCGGACGCGAGCCGGTACTCCACGACCCCGGCGTCCTCGTCGTACTCGGTGCCGTAGTGGTCGAACATGTCGGCGACGCGCTGGTGGGCGTTGCGGGCGATTCGGGGGTCTGCGTGGACCTCCTCCAGGTACCAGTCGAAGCTCTTCGCCTCCCGCAGGTCCGCGGGAACCGACTCCCGGTACGCCTGACTGATGTCCTCGAGGGTTGCGATCTCGCGGGTCATTTTGGGTGGCGTCTCGTCGGGCTGTCCGCCCGGACCGGACGGACGTGGCCGCCCCGGCTCGACCGCCCGCCGGCATCCCGTGCCGTGCCAACACGTACCACGGTAGCGGCGATCACCCGTCCTCGGCCGGTGACGCGCACGGGAGGGCGATGCGAGGGTGGGGGGCGCCCGGTTCTGCTAACCGAGACTATATGAGCTAACCGGATACGCGGATAAGTGCTTTTGCCCAAATCACGCCCACCTCCGTGTGCCCCGCCACCCAACTCGACGCCACCTCCGTGGGGCCCGTCGCCCAACTCGGCGCGACGACCTCGACGCCCGCGCCCGGCGGCGCCGCGACGGGAGCGCGGTAACCGGAGGTTAGTGCCGGACGGGGGACGGGGAGGGCTGTGCCGGGTGGGGAGCGGGATCCATATGTGTGGGCGGGCCGAAGCGGGTCGCATGGCCGACGACGCGCCCGACGGGTGGACGGTGTGGAGCGACGAGGCCGACGGCCGACGGGTGCTCGCGTTCCGTCCCGACGTGTTCGACAGCCAGTCGTACCCGGCGCCCTGTCTGCCGACGATCTACGTGTCGAACGGGTCGCCGAAGCGACGGCCGGGCGCGGGGCGGGCGGGGACGGGAACGTGGCACGTCACCCTCTTTCTCGAACCCGAGATCGAGGGGCCGAGCGAGACGTACCCGGACCGCGAGGCGGCGCTCGCGGGGGCCGACGACCTCGCCGCGCGCTTCGCGGCCGACGAGGTCGACGCCCGGTCGCTCTACCAGGTGCCCCGGGAGGAGTACCTCGACCGACTGGCGGAGCTGACCGGCCCCGCGGAGGGGGAGGCGTAACCGCCCATGTCCCGCGTCACCCTCGTCGGGACCCGGCTCGCCGACCCCGGCCGGGAGTTCGTCTTCGAGGGCGAGGCCGGCGGCTGCGAGGGCTGTCCGTACCGCAGCCAGTGTCTCGGCCTGACCGAGGGCATCCGGTACCGCGTCGTGGACGTGCGGGATGGTGCGCAGACCCTCGACTGCGCGGTCCACGACGACGGCGTCCGCGCCGTCGAGGTCGAGCCCGCGACCGTTCCGGCGACCGTCGCCTCGCGGAGCGCCTACGCGGGCAGTCGCGCCTCCCTCGAAGGCCCCTGTCCGCACACGGAGTGCCCGAGCCACCCCTACTGCGTTCCGGACGGCGCGGACTTCGACCGGGAGTACCGGATCGAGGAGGTGCTCGGCGAGCCGCCACACGACTACTGCCAGCTCGACCGCGACCTGACGCTGGTCGAGTTCGCCCCCCCGGACGACGCCTGACCCGGCGGCCGGTCAGTCGTCGCCGTCGGCGGTCGCCGGGTCGCCCCCGTCCACGCCGGCGGCCGCCACGCCCTCGGCGACGACCTCGTCCGTCGCGGGGTCGAACGTCCCGACGCGGTCGGCGGTGTAGCCGAAGATGTCCGCGTAGCCGTTCGCCGACAGCAACACCGGGTAGAACGACTCATCCGCGACCAGCCGTCGGTCGTCGGCGCCCGCGAACGCCTCGCCCGCCCCGACGTGGGTGAAGTTCTCGACGAACACCTCGTGGCGCTCGGCGCCGGGCTTCGGGATCGCCTCCCCGAGCCGGAACGTCGGGAGTCGCCGCGGCTCCGGCGGCTCGGGGAGCGCTCCGGTCGCCCGGAGGAACGCCTCGACGACCTCCTCGGCGTTTCGCGCCGCCTCGTCGCTACCCTGGAGCCCCGCCTCAACCTCGATGAGGTCGGTCGCCTCGATGGCGAACAGGCGCCCCTCGTCGTCGGACCCGACGTCGAGCAGCGCCACGACCGGCAGGCTGGCGGCGATCGCCGACGCCTCGCCCCCGAGCCCGCTGACCATCGCGAACGGCTCCGCGTACGACTGCGTCGAGTGGATCGAGAGCGTCACGCAGCCGGCGACCGCGTCGGCGAGCCGGCGGGCGAGGCGGTGCTCGTGGCCCTCGCCTCCCTCGTTTTCGAACGCACGATTGAGGTCGGCGTCGACGTAGCGCACGTCCCGGTCGAGCGCCTCCTCGTTGGCCACGACGAACTTCACCGGTCGGTCGACGGCCGGCGCCGCGTCGACGACGCGCTCGATCGCGCGGGCCCCGCACGGCTCGTCGCCGTGGACGGCACCGACGACGGCGATCTCCGGCTCTTTCTCACCCAGCTGGTACGTCCGCATCTACACGACCGGAGGGGCGTTCGCCCCAAAGGAGTTACTATCCGGGGTGTGCGTGCCGAGCGGCGAGCGCCCCCTACGCCAGGTCCTCGACGTACTCGTAGTCGGCCGGATACGCGGTCGGTCGGTGGTCGTCGAGCGCGATCCGCCAGTCGTCGAGCGCCGTCGGGTCGTCGAGCGCCGCCCGCAGGCGCTCGCGCACCTCCGCGAGGTCGACGCCGTAGAAGTCGTCGGGCACCCCCTGGAGGTACCCGAGCGCGGTCTCGAACAGCGACCGCATCCCGTCGTCGTCGCCCGAGGGCGTCCCCTCCCCCGGGTCGCGCCGCCGCCCGTCGGCGTCGAAGTCGTAGTGCTTGTGCGCGCCCGCGGCGACCTGGACCATCCCGTGGAGGAAGGCGCTCTCGGTCGTGCCGTTCCCGTAGTTGTACCACTCGGCCTCGAAGCAGTCGTGGGCGGCGTGGAACTCCTCGGCGTTGTACAGGCGCACGCCGTGCTCGACGGCTCGCCGGAGCGTGGCGTGCTCCCACCGGCGCTCGCGCTCGCGCCACCCGGTCGGGTTCCCCAGCGGCGGCACGACGCTCGGGTCGCGGGTGTGGTCGTCCACGTCACGCCGTCGTCACTCGGCGGGCAAATACGGTTCGGTGGGGCTCGTCGCGTCGCCGCCGACGGGGCGTCGCTCCAGTCCGAGGGCCAGGAGTTCGTCGCCGCGAGTGCCACAGGCAGGATTTGAACCTGCGGACCCCTACGGGAGGGCGTCTTGAGCGCCCCGCCTTTTCCTGACTCGGCCACTGTGGCGCACCCGGTAGTGGGCGGGCATCACGTTTGTATCCCTCGCTCCGTCGGCGGGGCGCCCCGGCCCGTCGTCCTCACGGGCGGCGTTCGGCGGGTGGCGACTCGCCGGCCGCGCGGCGCACCTCCAGTCGAAACCGTCGGGTATGATATATAGTGGCACGGATCGGTCCCGAGCGGATCGTTCACACGCCGGCCCGGGCGAACGGCTACTAGAAGTACGACCCGCGGCGAACGGCTACTAGAAGCGGCTTTACGTGCGCCCGTCGGCGGGCCGACCATGAGCGTCGACGCGCCCGACGACGCCGCCCGCCCGACCCGGTCCGGCCCCGAGGCGGTTCCCCCAGCCGCTTCGGGCCTGCTCGCCGCCGTCGTGGTCGAGTACGAGGGGACCGCGGACAGGCGCACCGTCTACCCACCCGACGCGAGCGAGGACGAGCGGCTCACGCGCTGGATCTCCGCCGACGACGACGCCTTCGTCCGTCTCGACCTCCGCCGGTAGCGCCGGTGGTGGCGACGCCGGGCGCGGCCCGTCGCCTCGAACGGCATCGGCGTGCGTCGTCGGACTCCGTCAAGCGCGGGCCGGCGGGGGCCCCCGACCACGTCCCGGCTCTCGGGCGGTGACTCCGGCGACTGCGCCGGGGGTCCGCGGTGCCGGAGACCGGAACGCTCAACACCGGCGCGGCTCCCGTGTGGGGCATGAGTCTAGCCGAGCGTGTCGGCACCGACCCCGTGCGGGCGTGGGCCGGCGCGGCGCTCGCGCTCCTCGTGGCGGTCGGGGTCGGGTCAGTAGCGTTCCCGCGGACCGTCTACGACGGCTTCGTCTGGCAGTACTTCTGGGGCCCCGTGCAGGCAGACGCCCACTCGGCAGCCTGTGCCGTCCGCGCCGGAGGGACGACCAGCTATCTCGACGCGCTCGCGGCCTGCCGGGCCGCGTCCGGCGTCGTCGCCTATCCGGGCTACACGCTCGTCTCGGAGGTCGGCTACGTCGTCTTGCTCCTGTTCGGCGTCTCCGGCGTCATCCTCCTGCTCCGCCAGCTCGACGTCGGCGGCGAGCGCGACCTCGTCGTCGCCCTGCTCCCCTTCGTCTTCTTCGGCGGCGCGCTCCGGGTCGTCGAGGACGCCACCGACACCGGCGCGAGTACCCTGCTCGCCTACCCGTTGAACACGCTGGTGATCAGCCCCGTCATCTACGTCACGGTGTTCGTCGTCACCCTCGTCGCGCTGCTCGCGAGCGTCGCCGCCGCCCGCCGGGGGGTCGTCGAGCGCTACGAGCGCCCCCTGTTCGGCCTCGGCCTCGTCGCCCTCCTCGCCACGCTCGCGGTCCTCGCCGCCGTCGCCACCGGCGAGACCGCGGCCTTCCACCCGCAGGTGCTCGTCGTCGTGCTCGTGCTCGCGACCGGCGTGACCGGGGTCGTCCGCCTCCTGATCCGCCGGTTCGCGCCGTGGATCGACGAGGGGACGGGCCCCCAGGTCGGGTTCGTGGTCGTCTGGGCCCACGCCGTCGACGGCGCCGCGAACGTCGTCGGTCTCGACTGGATGCCCGCGCTCGGCGCCGGCCCGAACCTCGTCCCGAAGCACCCGGTCAACCGGGCCATCGTCGAGGTCACCGGCGCGGTCCTCCCCGAGTCCGTGCTCGCGGTGACCGGCGACGCGTGGCCGTTCCTGCTCGTGAAGCTGCTCGCCGCGACGTTCGTCGTCGCCGTCTTCGACCGGCAGATGTTCGAGGAGAACCCGCGCTACGCCGTCCTCCTGCTCGTGGCCGTCGTGGCCGTCGGGCTCGGCCCCGGCACCCGCGACCTGCTGCGCGCGACGCTCGGCGTCTAGCTGCGACCGTCCGACGCGGCGACGGCCGAGAAGACACTTACCGCTCCCGGCGCCACGTCCGGGCGATGCCCTCCACCAGACGCGCGCTGTTGACCGCCGGCGTGGCCCTGCTCGCCGGCTGTGCCGGGGTCGGCTCCGCCCCCGGCACGACCGACACGTCGACGGACTCCGGCACGCCCCGCGCCACGCCGTCGGGCACGTCCCCCCGCTCCTCGCCCGACGCGACGCCCGCCGGGGAGATCGACTTCCCAGAGGGACCGAAGTCGCCCCCCGACCGGCCCGCAGAGCTCACCCGCGAGACGGTCCGTGAGTACGTCCGGACCTACGAGCGCCGCTACGCGTACAACGCCCTCTACGACGACGAGGGGACGGAGGTCTCGCTCACCTGCGAGGTGCTGTCCGTCGAGGCCGCCGACCCGGGGTATCGCGCCGTCGTCCGCTGTTCGGGCTACTCGGAGACCCGTGGGTCGAGCGGGACGAACGGCACCGCGACCGTGGTCCACGCCGACTGGGGGAGCCGCCGGTTCCGCTACCGGGTGACGGAGGGGACGACGACGCGCCGTCCGGTCGAGCGGTAGGGGCGGGCGCGGTGGGTCGGGCGTCGTCGCCCGGTCGAGCGGTAGGGACGGGGGCCGCACACGACCACCTGCGTCGCCCGCGAGCCGGACCGAGTCGATCCCCCGGTCGAGACGGGTACGTCCGCCGACCGCTACGGGTACGGGTGGTACTCCCGGTCGAGCCGCGGCTCGTAGCCGAGGTCCCGCGGCACCGTCTCGGCCCGTTCCGCGAAGAAGGGCTCGCCGGTGAACAGCGGCTGGGCGGCCGGGACCAGCACCCGGACGGCCTCGAACCCGAGCCGTTCGACGTCGCCGGGGGTGAGCCGGGCGGCGTAGGCGTCGAGGCCGGCGTCGGCCACGCGGTCGACGACGGCCGACAGCTCGGCGGGGCCCGCGGGCGGGTCGTCGGGACCGACGCTCGCCGCGGGCACCGTCCGGTCCGGGGCGACGAACGCGCGGGCGGCGTCGGGGAAGTCGGCGTACTCGGCGATCGCGCCGCCCTCATCGCTCGCCGCCTCGGACCCCATCGCCCGCAGCTCCATCCAGTTCTGGAGCGCCTCCGCCAGCGCCGCCGTCGCGGCCGCGCCGGCGTCCAGGTCGGCACCGGACCCCACGGCGAAGCGCGGCCAGTCGCCCTCGCGGTGGACCGCGACGGCGACGACCGGGACGTCCACGTCGGTGGTCACGAGAAGCGGCGTCACCGACAGGTCCTCGCTCCGGGCGCGGCGGACGAGCGTCGCGTACGCCTCGCGGTCGACCGACAGCCCGAGCGGCTCGAACGTCGAGTACCACGCGACCATCGTCGCGTCGCGCTCTATCGCCTCGTAGAGGCCCGACAGGAGCGCGTCGGGCCCGTCGCTCCCGAGCCCGAGCCCGGTCGTGATCGCGGGGGCGTGCCGTTCCTCGGGCGGCGGGTACTGGACGCGCTCGGCGGGGAGCGAGACCCGCTCGCCGGTCGCGAGATGCTCGCCGCGGACCCAGCGTATCGGCGTCTCGGGGTCGGGCGGCCGGTAGCCGTCGGGGCGCGGGAAGCGCGCGGGCGGGACCGGGTTCGGGAGCGAGCGCTCCGGCGCCGTCGTGAACCAGCCCGCGCGGTAGACGCCGGCGGCGTAGCGCTCCAGCGCCTCCCCGAGCGCCTTCATCAGCGCGTCGTCCCACCCGGCGGCGACGCCGGCCGCGAGTTCGGCCGCGCGCGCGTCGGCGAAGGCCGTCGTGTCCGCGGTCCGGGCGATGTAGTAGGGCGCGGGAAACGACTCCCGCTCGCCGACGTCGTGGACGGGGCCGACGCGCTCGTCGACGGCGCGCTCGGCGCGCGCGACGGCGTCCGGTCGACGCTCGCCGGCCGCCTCGCGCCGGAGCGCCCGGTCCGGCGCCCCGTCGGGGACCGGCAGGACGGTCCGTTCGGGCCCGACGGTCGCGCCGGTCACCTCGACCAGCGTCCCGTCGAGGTCGCCGTCGGCGAGCGTCGCGACCCCCCGCCGCCCGGCGACTGCGCCAGCCAGCCGG
>JBDGTB010000017.1:0-7655 GCA_042217235.1 Haloferacaceae archaeon
GCAACGACCCCCGCGAGTTCAAAGAGCGGATCGACGACGGCGAGTACGACGACGTGTTCGCCGAGGAAGCGTCGGCGTAGTCCGGACGCGACGGCTCGAAGCCCGACCGCCGTCCGTCGCTCCGTGTTCCCCGTGACTCCCCGTCGCTAGCGGCGCCCGTCGGCGGGCGTGTGCGAAAAGCTGCCTGCCGTCCGCGAACTCCCGGCACCGACCGGAGCCGTCGAGACTCAGGCACCGTTCCGGGCCCCGGTCGTGGGAGCGGGGGTCGACTTAGCGGGCCTGGTATCGGCCGTTCTCCCTGAGGATGTCGTTCTGTGCCTCGGCGGCGATGGTCGTCGCCTCCTCGACGCTCATGCCCTGCTGGAGGATGCGCTGGTGCATCGCCCGCGGGATCTCGAAGTTGATCGCCGACGCGCCCGCGACCGCGGGGAGTTCGACGATCGTGTAGTCCTCGACGGTGGCCTTGATGACGCTCCAGAACTTCTCGTGGAGCGACGTCGAGGAGAACCAGTCGGCGTTCAGCACGTCGGTCGCGACCGGGATCCAGCCGTTCTTCTGGACGCGGCGGACCGGCTCCTGCTGGTCGGTGGCGAACCAGTCGACGAACTCGACCATGGCGTCCCGCTCGGCCTGGCTCGTGAACGCCTCCTCGAACGGAACCATGATCGGCACGAGGCCGTAGGTCGCCTTCTCCTCGAACTGGTTCGGCAGGCCCCACGTGTAGTCCCGTTCGTAGGCGTCGGCGCCGAGTTCGCTGCGGTAGCTCCCCCACAGGTCGGAGACGTCCTGCACGTGACAGGCGCCGACCTTGTCGGACCACTGGAGCGTGGTCGCCTCCTCGTCGCCGTGGTTGATCGAGTTGGGGTGGAAGTAGCCCTGATCGATGCCGTCGATCTGGAACTGGACGACCTCGCGGGCGGCGTCGGTGTCGAGGATCGAGTGGGTGGCCGCGTCGTTGAGCGTCCCCATCGTGGTGATCCCCATCTGGCCCGTGTAGTGGGCGAAGATCTCCTCGTCGCCCTCCTTCATCCCGGTCGTGTCCGGTGCGGCGTCGGAGGGCGCCGCCAGGTCGGTCTCGTTCATCGGCGCGTAGACGTTCTGGAACATGTCGTCCCAGCTCAGCGTCCCGGCGTTCAGGTTGACGTCGTCGACCGAGAGGCCGGCCGCGTCCAGCCAGTTCTGCCGGTAACAGTTGATGTAGGGCCGAACGCCGACCGGCCAGCACACGATGGCGCCCTCCTCGCCGGTCATCTGCTGTCCCCAGCCCCGGGCGAGGCCCATGAGCCCCTCGCCCATCGCGTCCGAGAGGGCCGACCCCTCGAACAGGTCGCCGTCGATGCGGAGCGTGTCCGCGGCGAGCATGGTGTCCTTCCGGGACGCCATCTCGACGATGTGGGGGGCGCTGTCGGCGCCCGCCTGCACGCCGGAGCGGATCTTGTCGAACTGTCCCTCGTAGGGGACGCCGCGCAGGTTGATCTCGACGCCGTCCGACTGGTCGTTGAACCGCTGGATCGCGTTCTGCCAGTACTCCTTGTTCGAGGGTTCGTCGGTCATGTTCCCCGACCAGAGCCGGAGATCGACCGTCGACCCGCCGCTCGACCCCGTCGTGGTACCCTCCGTACCTGACCCCGAACTGCCGCCGCCCGAACTGCCGCCGCCCGAACCGTTCCCGCCACCACCGGAACAGCCGGCGAGGCCGGCGATGCCGGCCGCACCAGCAGCCGCGATGAAGCGACGCCGTTTCACAGTCCTTCGAGATCGTCCGTTTTGGCTGCTGTCTTCGGTCATATCTACAGGTGTCGGCCACGGCCAACGATCTTTACAGTCGGTGTGTCTGTGTTAATCTTTCGTTTGGTACGTGAACACGTGGATCCCGGACAGCGGCGGGGGAGCGGGCCGCTGCGTGCCGACTGACCGGTCCGACGAGACGAACGTATCCGCCAGCAGAAACTACCGCTACTCCCCGGCGCCCGCCGGGTCGTCACCGGTCCGTCGCGGTTCGGTGGCGTTCGCTTTGCCCCCGCCGGTGGCGGTCGTGGTCCCGTCCTCGTCGGGAGCGGGTGGGGAACCCGCGTCGGTCGCCTCGACCGGCAGCGACCGGGCGGAGTTGCCGACGACGAGGAGGCTGCTGCCCGCCATCGCCACGGCGGCGACGAGCGGCGAGATCAGTCCCAGCGCCGCCGCCGGCACCGCGACGGCGTTGTACAGCAGCGCCCAGCCGAGGTTCCGGCGGATCCGCGTTCGCGCGGCCGTCGCGAGGTCGAACGCGGTCGGCACGCGCTCGACGCCGCCGCCGAGTACGACCGCGTCCGCGGCGTCGGCCGCGACGCGCGTGCCACTCGCCATCGCGACCCCGACGTCGGCGGCGCCGAGCGCCGGCGCGTCGTTCGTCCCGTCCCCGACCATCGCCACCGGCCCCTCGCGGTCGGTGCGCAGGCGCTCGACGACCGCCGCCTTCGCCTCCGGCGGCACGTCCGCGAACGTCTCGCTCACGTCCGGGCAGTCGCGAAACCGGGCCGCGGCGGCCTCGCCGTCGCCGGTGAGGACGACCACCTCGGCCCGGTCGGCCACGGCGGCGACGGCGTCGCGCCAGCCCGGTCGGGGCTCGTCGCCGACGACGAGCAGGCCGCGCGCGCGGCCGTCCCACCCGACGAGCGAGGGGACGGCTCCCTCGGCCTCGGCGGCCTCGTACCGGTCGCGCAGGTCGGCGGGCACGTCGAGGCCGCGGGCGGCGAGCAGGTCGGCCCGGCCGACGACGACGTGGTCCCCGTCCACCGTCGCGCTCACGCCGCGCGCGTGGCGCTCGAACGACTCGACGGTCGCGTCGGCGGCGTCGGCGGCGTCGACGACCGCCTCGGCGACCGGGTGCTCGGAGAACTGCTCGACGGCGGCGGCGAGGCGGAGCGCCCGGGGGTCGCCGACGGCGTCGAGCAGGCGCATCTCCCCGGTGGTGAGCGTGCCCGTCTTGTCGAACGCGACGGTCCCGACGGCGGCCCCGCGCTCGAACAGCGAGTCGTCGGTCACCACCACGCCGCGGTCGAGCGCCTCGCGCACTCCGCTCGCGACGGCGAGGGGGGTCGCCAGCCCGAGCGCGCAGGGACAGGAGACGACGAGCACCGCGAGCCCCGTGAGCAACGCGCCCGTCGGCGTCGCGCCGAGGGCGAGGTGGGCGACGAACGCCCCCGCGGCGAGCAGGAGGACCAGCGGGACGAACGCGCCGGCGAGGCGGTCCGCGAGGCGCTGGGTCCCGCCCCGGCCGCTCCGCACGTCCCACAGCGCCCGCACCAGCCGGTCGCGGGTGCTCGGCGCGCCCTCCTCGACCGCGACGACGAGCCGGCCGTCGGTGACCGTCGACCCGCCGACCGCCTCGTCGCCCGGCGCCTTCCCGACCGGGACCGCCTCGCCGGTGACGAGCGACTCGTCGACGGTCGCGGTCCCCTCGACGACCCGGCCGTCGACCGGGACCGCCTCGCCGGGGCGGACGACCACCTCGTCGCCGCCGGTCAGCGACGCCGCGGGGACGTCCTCGATCCCGTCGCCGGTCCGCCGGTGGGCGGTCTCGGTCCGGGCGTCGGTCACGTCGGCCAGTTCGCCGGTCGCGCGGTCCTTCACGCGCCGCTCGTAGTACCCCCCGAGGGTGACGACCACGACGACGACGACGGTGATGTCGAAGTACACCTCGGCGCGCCCGACGAGGAGGGCCGCGGTGCTGTAGACGTAGGCCGTCGTCGCCGCGAGCGCCACGAGCAGGTCCATGTTCGGCTCGCCCGCCCGGAGGCTGACGTACGCGCCCCGGAGGATCGGGAAGCCGGTGTAGCCGAGGACGACCGTCGCGAACAGCCAGACGTTGGCGAGCAGGTAGCGCCCGGCGGGGCCGGTCACGTCGAGCAGCAGCGCCTCCGCGGGCAGGCCCAGGTACGTCGGGTAGAGAAAGAGGACGTACCACAGCATCGTCATCATTCCGAGGAAGCCGCCGACGAGCAGGCGCCCCACGGACTCCTCCCGCGTCCCGCCGCCGCCGGCCTCGGCGGGCCGGGCGTCGTAGCCGTACCCCGCGACGAGGTCGGGGAGGTCCGGTTCGGTCAGCCGATCCGGGTCGTAGACGACCTTCATCGTGTCCGCCGCGTAGCTCGCCGTCGCGTCGTGGACGCCCTCCCGATCGCGCGCTCGCGACTCGAGGAACGTCTCGCAGGTGGCACAGTGCATCCCGTCGACGGCGAGGAAGGCGGCCTCGGCGTCGTCGGGGGTCGACCCCGCCGGGTCGGCGTCCGCCGACGCCCCGGTTCCCGCTTCGTCGAGTGCCGCCCGTGCCGTCTCGGCGTCGGCGGCCGCCGCGTCGCCGTCGAGCGTCCGGGCCACTTCGAGACAGCCTCGACAGCAGAAGGTCCCGGACACGTCGGCCGCCTCGTGGGGCGGGTCGGGCGTCGGCAGGTCACACAGCGTACAGGTTCCGGTGTCGTCGGTCATGGGCTCATCCGAGCGGCTGGTAGAACGGGATCGAGGGGTAGGGGACCGACACGCCGAACAGCATCAGCCCGTGGGCGAGCGGGAGGTAGCCGAGCAGGACGAACGCGGCGCCGAGCGCCCGGTGGAGGCCGGTCCGCGAGCGCGTCGAGAGCGTGCCGACGGCCGTCCCGTAGAGGAACAGCGTCGGGAGCGTACCGAGTCCGAGGACGCCGAGCGCGACCGCGCCGCGGGCCGGCGAGCCCGTCGCGAGCGCGTAGAGGTACGCCGGATACAGGAGCGGACAGGGCAGGGCGGCGTGGAGCGTCCCGAGCGCGGCGACGCGCGGGCCCTCCGTCCACTCGTCCACGCGGTCCGTGATGGCGGCGTGCGCGCGGCGGAAGGCGCCGTCGAGGAGGGGGAGCGAGTGCCCGTGGCCGCCCGCGCGCCCCGTCGCGAGGTAGCTCAGCCCCGTGACGACGATGAACGCCCCGACGACGAGCCCGGCGACCGCCCGCACGTCGGTGGCGACGCTGGCCACGGCGGCGGCGTCGAACAGGAGCGCGCCAAGCGCCCCCATCAGCGCGCCGACGGCCGCGTACGCGGCCGTCCGCCCGAGGTTGAACAGGAGGTGTCCCCGGATCGTCCGCCAGGTGAGGCGGTCGCCCTCGCCCATCCGGTCGGCGTACAGCGTGACGAGCGGGCCACACATCCCGAGGCAGTGCGCGCCGCCGAGCAGCCCGACGAGCGCGAAGGCGACCAGCCCCACCCGCGGCTCCCCGACGGCGTCGACGGCGAGGACCCCCGACGGCGTCACGGCCTCAGGCACGTCGCTGGAGCATGCTCCGCGCCGTCGCCTCGCTCGGCAGGAACATGAACAGGAGGCTGGCGACGATGATCAGCACGCTCAGGACCGAGAGCGCGACGACCGGGTCCTTCAGCAGGCCGTACGCGAGGACCGGAAGCAGCGCGAGCAGCGCCACGATCGGGAGGTACCGCGTATCGAGCAGGTCGGACACCATACGCCGGTAGTGGGGGGAGGCGACACAAATACTCCACGGGCCGATTCCCGCCACCTGGCAAACGGAATGGTGGTTTTAAGTGGTCGAGCGTGTAGCGAACCAACCGACCCCAGAGCGTCGTGACGCGGGGGCAAACACAATGTCAGGAAACACACGAGCGGAGGAGAGTCGAACCCTCTCGCGGCGTGCGCTCGTCCGCGCCGGGGGGTGCGCCGTCGCCGGCGCGGGGCTCGCGGCAGCGGGGGGGACCGCCGCGGCCCAGTCCGGCCCCGACTACGGGAACTGGTTCAACGACGTCAGCAACTTCGACGGCACGGTCGACCGGACGGGCCAGTCGGAGGTGACGGTCGAGGTCGGCGCCGACGGCAACGGCGGGACGTTCGCCTTCGCGCCCGCGGCGGTGCGTGTCGACCCGGGGACGACGGTCGTCTTCGAGTGGGTGTCGAACAGCCACAACGTCCTCCCCGAGTCCCAGCCCGAGGGCGCCGGCTGGGAGGGACACTCCCCGATCGAGAACCAGGGGTTCAGCTACGAACACACCTTCGAGACGGAGGGGCTCTACAAGTACTACTGCCAGCCACACCTCAGCCTGGGGATGAAAGGCGCCATCGTCGTCGGCGGCGGTGGCGGCGGTGGCGGCGGTGGCGGCGAGGGCGGCGGCGGTGGCGGCGAGGGGGCCGGCGAGGGCGGCGGCCCGCCCGCCGGGACGGGACCGCTCCTGATCGGCGTCGGGTCGGTGCTCGGCACCGCCTTCCTGGCGGTGCTGGCGATCGGCCTCTACGTCCTCTTCGGCGACGGCAGCTACGAGCCACAGTACCAGCCGGAGTCGCGGCGCGCGGCCCCGGCCGCCGCGCGCGGCCTGCCGCGCGCCCAGGAGTCGCGACCCGCGTCGGTGGCGCGCGAGATCGGTCACGACGACTACGACCCCTTCGGCACCGCGTCGCTGGTGGTCGCGTACTTCGTGATCCTCATCCTGATGTGGCTGTTCATGTACTTCGTCGAGTTCCTCGGCAGCGGACCGACGGTGGTGGGATAACATGGAGATACACAGATTCGAGAAACTCTGGGTCGTCGCATCGCTCGTCCTGATCGTCGGGTTCATCGCCACCGTCACGTACGGCGCCGTCGGCGCCGGCGTGCAGATGGTCGACGACTCCGGCGGGACGGTCGACCCGAACAACCTCGACCAGCACCCCCGGTTCTCCGAGCCGGGCGTCTACCAGTCCGGGCCGAACTCCTACGACGTCTACGTCGTCGCCCGGCAGTTCCTGTTCCAGCCGGGGACCAGCCAGCCGATCCGCGTGCCTGCGGGCAGCCAGGTGACCTTCCACGTCACCAGCGCAGACGTGACACACGGGTTCGAGGTCGTCGGGACGAACGTGAACCTGATGGTCATCCCCGGACAGATCGCCGAAGTGACGGTACAGTTCGACCGGCCCGCCGAGTACGGCGTGGTCTGTCACGAGTACTGCGGCGCCGGCCACCACACGATGGCGGGGCAGCTCGTGGTGGTCCCGCAGGACCAGTACGAACACACCCCGCCGACGGAGGACTCATAGATGGCGTACGTCGACGACCACCCCGAACGCGAGGAGACGGCGATCGAACAGGCGGCGGCCGACGAGGACCGGACGGTCTTCGTCGACGAGTACCCGTTCGCCGCGTTCATCAGCCGGCTCTGCTTCGGCGTCGCCTTCGCGTCGCTCGGCATCGGCGGCTTCTTCGGGCTGATACAGGCGCTCCACCGGACCAACGTCTTCCGCGGGTTCGTCTCCTCGACCGACTACTACACGGTCCTGACGGGGCACGGCGTCCTGCTGGCGCTCGTGTTCACGATCTTCTTCCTCGTCGGGATCTTCAACTGGGGCGTCACCCGCAGCCTCGACCGGGAGCCGCGCTCGCCGTGGCTCACCAAGCTGTGGTTCACGCTGATGTTCGTGGGCGCGGCCGCGGCCGCGGTCGCCATCCTCGGCGGCCTCGTGGACGCCATCCCGATGAGCGCCGACGTGCTGTACACGTTCTACGCGCCGATGAAGGCCCACCCGGTCTTCTACGCGGGCCTCGCGCTGTTCATCGTCGGGTCGTGGGTCGCCGGCTTCGACTGGTTCCGGTCGTTCTGGGCGTGGCGCTCCGAGCACCCCGACGAGCGCATCCCGCTCCAGACGTTCATGGTGCTGACGACGATGCTGA
>JBDGTB010000101.1:0-7554 GCA_042217235.1 Haloferacaceae archaeon
TCCTCGACGACGGCGGTGTCGGCCTGCATCTCGCCGTCGACGGGGAAGTCGACGCCCTTCTCGTGGAGCATCCGGACCGCCTCGCGGGAGGTGCGCGTCCGGTCGTTCTCGACGCTCCCGAAGTTGGAGTACGAGAGCATCGCGGCGCGGGGGTCGACGTTGAACTGCCGGGCGAGCGCGGCCGTGTGCTCGGTGATCTCGGCGAGCACGTCGGCGTCGGGCTCCATGTTGACGGTCGTGTCGGCACAGAACACGACGCGGTTTTTGAACGTCAGCATGTAGACGCCGGCGGCGTAGTCGGCGTCCTCGGCGGTACCGATCACCTCGAGCGGCGGGCGGAGCGCCGAGGGGTAGTGGTGGGTCAGCCCCGTGAGGAGCGCGTCGGCGTCGCCCATCTCGACCATCACGCTCCCGAGGTAGTTGGTGTCGCGCCGGACGAGTTCGCGCGCCTCGCTCTCGGTGACGCCCTTGCGCCGCCGGAGCTCGTGCAGCCGGTCCGCGTAGCGCTCGTGGTCGCCGTTCCGCGGGTCGACGACCTCGGGGTCGAAGTCGAGCCCGAGGTCGTCGGCCGTCGAGCGGACGGCGTCGGCGTCGCCGATCAGCACCGGCTCGGCGATGCCCTCCTCCTGCATCTGGTAGGCGGCGCGGATCATCTTCTCGTCGGTTCCCTCCGCGAGCGCGACGCGCTTGGGGTCCGAGCGGGCCTTGTTCAGGACGACCCGCATCATCTCGCGGGACTTGCCCATCCGCGCCTCCAGCCGGTCGCGGTAGGCGTCCAGGTCGATCTCCTCGCGGGCGGCGCCGGACTCCATCGCCGCCTCCGCGACCGCCGTCGAGAGCTCGAACATCACGCGGGGGTCGACCGGCTTCGGGAGGATGTACTCGGGGCCGAACTGGAGGGGCTGGTCGCCGTACGCCTTCACCACCTCGTCGGGCACGTCCTGCCGGGCGAGGTCGGCGAGCGCCTCGGCCGCCGCGAGCTTCATCTCCTCGTTGATGTCCGTCGCGCGGACGTCGAGCGCGCCCCGGAAGAGGAACGGGAACCCGAGGACGTTGTTGACCTGGTTCGGGTAGTCAGAGCGGCCGGTCGCCATGATGACGGTGTCGTCGCGGGCCTCCTTGGCGTCCGGGTAGCTGATCTCGGGGTCGGGGTTGGCCATCGCGAAGATGATCGGGTTGTCGGCCATCGACCGGACCATCTCCTGGCTGACGATCCCCGCGGCCGAGAGGCCGACGAGGACGTCCGCGCCCTCGATCGCGTCGGCGAGGTCGCCCTCGGGGACGTCGCGCGCGAACTCCGCCTTGTACTCGTTGACGTCGCCCGACGCGGCGCGCTCCTCGGTGATGATCCCCGTGGAGTCACACATCGTAATGTTCTCGCGCTCGACGCCGAGCGAGACGTAGAACTTGGCGGTGGCGATGGCGCTCGCGCCGGCGCCGGAGATCGCCACGTCGATCTCCGAGAGGTCCTTCTCGACGATGTCGACGGCGTTGAGCAGCCCCGCGCCCGAGATGATCGCGGTGCCGTGCTGGTCGTCGTGGAACACCGGGATCGACATCCGCTCGCGGAGCGCCTCCTCGATCTCGAAGCAGTCGGGCGCCTTGATGTCCTCCAGGTTGATCCCCCCGAACGTCGGCTCCATGGCCGCCGTCGCCTCGATGATGTCCTCGGGGTCGTCGAAGTCGAGCTCGACGTCGAACACGTCGATGTCGGCGAACCGCTTGAACAGCACCCCCTTGCCCTCCATCACCGGCTTCGACGCCTGCGCCCCGATGTCGCCGAGGCCGAGCACCGCGGAGCCGTTGGACACGACGCCGACGAGGTTCCCCTTCGCCGTGTAGTCGTAGGCGAGGTCGGGGTCGTCGCGGATGTCCTCGCACGGCGTCGCCACGCCGGGCGAGTACGCGAGCGAGAGGTCCCGCTGCGTGTTCGTCGGCTTCGTCGTGTTGATCTCTATTTTCCCCGGCGGGTCGCGCCGGTGATACTCTCGTGCGTCGTCCTCTAGTCCCATGCCCCGCCCGTCGACGGGCGGTCCCAAAAGCGGATCGGTCCGTCGACTGGCACGTTCGACGCGTGTCGATGTCGTCGGGCGCGACCGCCGGTCCGGTGTGGGACGGTGGGACGGATTGCCGGTCCGGTGTGGGGCGGTGGGACGGATTGCCGGTCCGGTGTGGGGCGGTGGGCAGGAACGTCGGCACCGGCGTGGCGACCGGTCGCTCCCTGCAGCGCCCGACGTCGCGGCGGAGTCGGAGGGGTTTAGGTGCGCACGGCCCCGAGCGTGGCGCATGCGCGACCGCCTCCGGGCAACCCTCACGTTCCCGCGGTTCGCCGCGCTCACGACGACGATGACGCTCACGCTCGTCTCGCTCGGCGTGTACACGGCCGCCACCGGGTCGGGGCTCGCCTGTTCCGCGCAGTGGCCGCTGTGTGACGGCGGCGTCCTGCCCCAGACCGTCCCCTCGTTCATCGAGTGGTTCCACCGGCTCGTCGCGATGGTGACCGGCTTCCTGATCGTCGGCACCGCGGGCTGGGCGTGGCGCGCCGCGGACCGCCGCACCGCCGCGACGGCGACGGTCGCGGCCGTCCTCCTGCCGCTCCAGGTGAGCATCGGCGCGGTCACCGTCACCCTGGGCGGGATGGTCCCCGGCGGCTACTCCCCGCCGGTCCAGGGGGCGCACCTGCTCGTCGCGCTCGCCATCTTCACCGCCCTGACCGTGACGACGCTCCGTGCGTTCGCCGACCAGCACGTCGACTCGCCGGTCGAGCGCGCCGGCCGCGCGCTCGCGACCGCGCTCGTCGTCCTCGTCGCCGCCGCGCTGTTCAGCCGCCTGCTCCCGGTGGTCACCTACGCGCCCGCGTCACAGGCCGCCTTCTTCGGCGTGACTCTCGCCCTGTTCGCGACGCTCGTCGGCGCCGTCCGCTGGCTCGGCCTGGCGGGGCGTCCCCTCGACCGCGGCCTCGCCGGCCTCGCGGCCGCCTGCGTCGTCGTCGCGATGGTGCTCGGCCGGGACCTGGTCGCGTACACGCCGACCCTCCGGCTCGTCAACGCCGCTGCGTTCGTCGTCGCCTTCCTCGCCGTCGCGCTCGCGGCGTGGCGCGTCCGCGAGGCGGCGTCACGGACGCACGCAGCCGGCGCCGTCGGCGACTGAATCCGGGGCGGCCGTCCGCCGGCGCCTCCGGCCCGCTCCCCACACGACGTCGGTCGGCGCCCACCGACCGACTCACATGAAGTCGCTCAGCCCGGACTGGTCGTCGTCGGTCTCGTCGGCGCTCTCGTCGTCCGTCCCCGTCGCGTCGTCGGGGGCCGAGCCGCTCGCGTCGGCTGGCTCGGCGGCTCCGTCCTCCGCCGCGTCGGCGCCGTCCGCCTGCCGTCCCGCTCCCGGCGCGAACGCGCCGCCGCCGTGGTCCTCGATCTCGTCCTCGCGGAGCGCCCGCGCGTCGGCGACGATCGACTCGACCTTGTTCGTCGACTCCCCGCTCCCGGTGACGAAGGCGACGTGCTCGGCGTCGAGGTCGTAGTACGCGGCCATCCGCACGGTGAGCTCGCGGGGCTTGCAGTGGTGGGTCATCGCCGCGAGGAAGGGCAGCACCTCCCGGCGGGCGGTCGCCACGTCCGTCCCGTGGGACTCGGCGACGGCGCGGACGACGTGTTCGGCGGCGTCGCTCGTCGATGACCAGAACTGCGGCCGGGCGAAGCGCGTCCACCCCCCCTTCGTCCCGTCGCGGGCGGCGGCGACGCCGGCCGCCAGGTCGTCGGTCGCGTAGCGCCAGTACGAGTAGTTCTGGGTCGCGCGCACCCGACCGAGCCAGCGGTCGGCGTTCGCGAGGTGCTCGTAGGCCCGGGCCAGCTCCGCCCCCTCGTACACCTTCGAGAGGTTGTGCTCGACCCACTTCACGAGGTCATCGGGCGTCTCGTCGGTCGCGTACGCCGACTGCAGCGCGTCCTCGGCGGACTCCTCTTTCAGCACCGCGTCGAGGAACGCGAAGACGCCGACGGTGCGGTCGCGCTCGCCGGTGACCACGGTCTCGACGGTCACCCGTTCGTTCCCCTCGGCGGCGGCCTGCAGGTCCCGGATCGCCGAGCGGAGGTCGCCGTCGTCCTGCTCGGCGATCCGCTGGAGGGCCTCCTCCTCGAACTCGACGCCCTCGCGCCGGCAGACGTCACGGAGGACCGGCACGATGGAGCGGGCCGACACGTCGCGGAACTCGATCTCCCGACAGGCGTTCCGGAGCCCCCGGCTCATCTCGTAGTAGTCGTTGGCGATCAGGACGACCGGCTGGCTCGCCGACTTCACCACCTCCGTGATCGCCCCCGCGCCGCCGCGGTCGTAGTTGCCGTGGAGGTTGTCGGCCTCGTCCATCACCACGAGCTGGCGCCCCGAGCCGCCCGACGAGGCCCCCCCGAGGGTGGCGTTGCGCGCCGCCCGACCGGCGAACCGCTCGACGACGTCGGCGGTCCGCTGGTCGGAGGCGTTCAGCTCGACGGTCTCCCAGCCCATGTCGTTCGCGAGGGCGTGGGCCGCCGAGGTCTTGCCGACGCCGGGGCTGCCGTGGAGGACGACGGCCTCGCGGTGGTCGTCCCAGGTCTCCGCCCACTCGCGCAGGGCGTCGCGGGCCTTGTCGTTCCCGCGTACCTCCGCCAGCGTCGCGGGGCGGTACTTCTCCGTCCAGTCGACCATCATCGGACGGTGGTGAGAGGCGCGTTTAGTGGTTGCGGAGCGCTGCCCGCCGGTCGTCACTCGCGAGCCGAGTCCCGGGCCAGACCGCCTCGGGGAGCCACACTCCCGTCCGGCTCGTCCGCCCCGCCGCCGAGCTGGCGTGTCGACGGGCCGTCGGGAGTAGTCCCGACGCCGGGCGAGCGCCGCAGGCCACGAGACACTTGTACCCGGACCATCGAGGTGGCCCCGTGACAGCCACCGAACGCGAGTCGGGCGGCGTCGACGCGCGAACCGTCGGCGTCGGCGCCGCCCTCGGCGCCGGCGCGTACCTCGTCGGCTACCTGGTCGTCTACCTGCTGACCGCCCGGACCTACCGCGAGTCGTTCGCCGGGCGGCTGCTCGAGCTGCTGACCGGCGAGCCGAACGCCTGGAAGCTCGTGGGCTGGACGCTCTACGACGCCCACTTCGTTCGCTCGACCGTGCCGGTCCCGCTCGGCGGACGGGAGACGGTCGCGCTCGTCGGCGAGGTGAGCGCCGCGCCGGCCGCGCTGTATCTCCTGCCGGTCGCCCTGCTCCTCGCCGCCGGCGCGGCGGCCGCCGTCGTCGGCGCCGCCGCCGACCTCCGCCGGGGCGCCGTGGCCGGGGCGACCGTCGTGGCGGGGTATCTCCCGCTCGCGGTCGCGGGGGCGTTCGTCTTCGCCTTCGAGGTCGGCGACGGACGCGCGGGCCCGACGCTCGTGACCGCCGTGCTGCTCGCCGGCCTCGTCTACCCCCTCGCCTGCGGGGCCGCGGGCGGCGGGGTCGCCGGGCTGGTCCGCGACTAGAGCCGCCGGGCGACGAGTTCCCCCCAGGGCTCGAACCCGTGGCGGTCGTAGAACGCCCGGGCGCGCCCGTTGTCCGGGTCGACGTCGAGCACGAGCCGGTCGAGCGGGAGGTCCTGCGCCCGGGCCGTCGCCACCGCCGCGTCCAGGAGCGCGTCGGCGACGCCGCTCCCCCGGGCCGCGGGACGAACGTATATCTCGTTGAGCACCGCGGCGTCCCAGATCATCGCGAGCGACGCCGGCAGGAGGAAGGCGTAGCCGACGGCGCCGTCGTCCGCCGCGGCGACCCGCACGCAGTCGGGCTCCTCGTCGACGCAGCGCCCGACCCACGCGACGTAGCGCCGCCGGTAGGCGTCGGTGAGCTTCGCCTCGTAGCGGGCCGCCTTCTCCCCGTCGCCGGTACCGCTCCCGAGCTCCAGCTCGAAGGCGCGCTTGAGCCCCCAGAGCGCGTCGGCGTCGTCGCTCGCGTACCGGCGGACCGCGACGTCCGGATCGTCCATGCCCCGCCCTCGCCCGCCGCCGGCTTAACGTCCGTCCCCGTCGCGGACGAGCGCGTCGAACGCCTCGTCCTCGCGCTCGTGCCGCAGGCTCCATTCCGTCCCCGTCGGGGGTCGTCCTCGCCTCGCGACCGGCACGCGGCCGTTCGACGAGTCGCCGCCCGACGCGTTGCCGTCCGGGCGACGGGCCCGTCCCGCCGCCTACCGGCGCTCCGCCTCCCACACCCGGGCGCCGAGCGTCCCGAACCCGGCGACCACGAGTAACAGTTGGGTGCCCGAGCGAACGACCGGGAACACCCGCTCGACGCTCCGTCCCGTCTCCGCCCCCGAGGACGACGGCACCGGGTCGACGCCCGTGTAGTAGCCGAAGTTGCTCGTGTTCCGGACCGGCTCGTCGGCGGAGAGGTCGACGAACGTCTGGACGAGCCCCCGCCGGTTCGACAGCAGGATCTTCCCGTCGAACGTGTAAAACCGGTCGTGGAGCGGGTAGAGGGCGTTCACGCCGTTGGTCATCAGGTCGGGGAGGACCCCGCCCACGACCAGCGCGACGACCGCGACCCAGGCGACGCGGACGCCGCGGTCGCCGTACCGCTCCCGGAGCGCCGACGTCGGCCGCCGGCGCGTCTCGTAGGCGAGCACGGCCGCGAGCAGCGCCGGCAGGAGGAGGGTGTGAAAGAGCGCGCGGTGCGCGCCGACCACGTAGAGGCCGACGAACGTGTCGAGGTCGGGGACGGCGCCGGCGGCGAGCACGACCGCGGCGCTTCGCCGGTCGACCGCGTGGCCGAGCAGCGCCGTCCCGACCAGCCCGGCGACCGCCACGTGCACGAGCGTCGATGGCACGGGTCGAGATGGGAGTGAGAGCTGTTAGCAGTTGCGCCCCGACACGCTTTTCGGCCCCCTCCGTACAGGGGGAGGTATGGACGCGAGGGGACGCCGACGGACCGGCCCGACGGGCGAGCCGGCTGGAGTCGCGACCGCACCCCGGCGCCGGTCGCGGCGACGCGGCCGGACGGGGCCACACACGGGGTGGGCGAAATGAGCGAACGGGCCGACGCCCGACGGCGGCTCGCCCGCCGGATCGCCGGCGAGATCACCCTCAGCGACGACCCGGGGGCGACGCTCCGCAAGTGGCGGACGGACTTCGACGTCTCCCAGACGACGCTGGCCGAGGAGCTCGACGTCTCGTCGTCGGTCGTCTCGGACTACGAGAGCGGGCGGCGCGAGAGCCCGGGGATCGGGGTCGTCCGGCGGATGGTCGCCGCGCTGCTCGACGTCGACGAGGCGCGCGGCGGCGCCCGCGTCCGCCAGTTCGCCCGCGTCGTCTCGGCGGGGTTCGAGAGCGACGTCGTCCACGACCTCCGCGAGTACGCCGCCGCGTTCCCCCTCGAACGCGTGTACGAGGCGCTCGCGGCGACCGAGCTCGCCGCCGGCGACCGGTCGACCGCGAACGGCCACACGGTGATAAACAGCGTCGAGGCGATCACGCGCCTCTCCAGCGAGGAGTTCTACCGGCTGTACGGCAAGTCGACCGACCGGGTGCTCGTGTTCACCGGCGTCACCCGCGGCGAGTCGCCGCT
>JBDGTB010000021.1:0-7194 GCA_042217235.1 Haloferacaceae archaeon
GCGTGTCGTCGCCCATCGAGCCGACGGGGTCCTTGCCGTCCTCCATCATCGGCTCGAGGAGGTGGTCGAGCTGGTCGCGGGTGTAGCCGAAGGCCGCCTGGTGGGCGCGCAGGGGGTCGACCTCGTCGCGAGTGCCGGCGCCCTCGTCGGCGTAGTCGTCGACGTGACGCTGGTGGTCGCTGACCCACTCGCCGTACTTCGGGTCGGTCAGCTCGTCGAACACCTCGTCGTCGGGGACGACCCGCCCCTCGTCGGGGTCGGCGACGAACAGTTGACCGGGCCGGAGGCGGCCCCGCTCGCGCACCTCGGACGGGTCGACGTCCAGCGCGCCCACCTCGCTCGCCATGATCAGGGTGTCGTCGGTCGTCACGTCGTAGCGGCAGGGTCGGAGCCCGTTGCGGTCGAGGACGGCGGCGACGCGGTCGCCGTCGGTGCCACAGACGAGCGCCGGGCCGTCCCACGGCTCGACCAGCGAGGCGTGGTAGTCGTACCACTCGCGACGCTCGGTGGCCATCAGGTCGTCCTCGCGGAACGCCTCGGGGACGAGCATCCGCAGGGCGTGGGGCAGCGAGCGCCCGCCCTCCATCAGGAGCTCCAGGGCGTTGTCCAGGCTCGCGGTGTCGCTCTGGTTCGGGTCGTCGATGACCGGCGTGATCGTCTCCACGTCGAGGGCGGGGTGTTCGAGGTCCGTCTCGCGCGCCCGCATCCAGTTGACGTTGCCCTGGATGGTGTTTATCTCGCCGTTGTGGGCGACGTTCCGGTAGGGGTGTGCGAGGTGCCACGCGCCGAGCGTGTTCGTCGAGAAGCGCGCGTGGACGAGCACGAGCGTCGACCGAAGCCGTTCGTCGGTCAGGTCCGGGTAGTACTCCGGGAGCTGTTCGGCGGTCAAGAGCCCCTTGTAGACGAGCGTCTTCCGGTCGAGCGAGGCGACGTAGAACCGCTCGCCGCCGGGGACCTCGAGGTCGTCGACCCGCTTTTCGGCCGCCCGGCGGCCGACGTACAGCGCCCGGTCGAACGCGGCCGCGTCCATCCCGTCGGCCGGCCGGACGAACGGCTGGCGGACCGCGGGCTCGGACTGGAGGGCCGTCTCGCCGAGCGAGTCGTTCACCGTCGGCACCGTCCGCCAGTGGAACACCTCCAGGCCGTGCTCGGCGAGGGCGCCCTCGAACGCGGCGGTGACGCGCTCGGCCGCCGTCCCGTCCCGGGGGAGGAACACGGAGCCGACCGCGTACGTCTCGGGCAGGTCGACGGGCGTCACGGCGTCGAGGAAGGCGTCCGGCCGCTGGAGGAGGATGCCGGCGCCGTCCCCGGTGTCTGCCTCCGCGCCCGTCGTGCCGCGGTGTTCGAGGTTCCGCAGGAGGTCGACCCCCCGCTGGACGACGTCGCGTGACGCGCCGCCGTCGAGGTCGACGACCACACCTACCCCGCAGTTCGACCGCTCGTCGGTCGGGTCGGCGAGCCCCTCCCGGGGGGGAGACGACCCGCTCGATGGCTCAGGCATGGACCGTCGTTGGCCAGGTCGACTTATCACTCTGACCCTGAATGGATAAGTGTATACTAATGGCATACAAGGGAATACTAGCACTTACGTCACGTACCTATGGTTCCATCGTCGCCGGTCGGTCTCGCGCTCGGCGGCGACGTCGGCCGGTCCGTCGCGTACCCGTCACCGTCGTCGACCGGGGCCGGTCCGGCGGCCGTCGCTCCCGGTGTGACGCTCGGCTCTCCCGGAACCGGCGGTCGTCGTGACGGTGCCGACCGGCGGCAGTCCCGGTGTCGGCGGGGTGCCGCAGCCGCCGGCCGGCGTCGACCGACGGCCGCGGGTCTCAGTACGTCCGGGCGAAGTAGGCGGTCGTCTCGCCCGGCTCGCCACACACCGCGCAGTCGCCCTCGCAGTCGTCGCGGACGCTCCGCCCCGGCGCGTCCTCGCGGTCGTCGTCGAGGGGGACGGCGACGACCTCGGCGGCGATCTGGTCTTTGATCTCGGCCTCGCAGGCCTCGTCGCCACACCAGGGCGCCTTCACGTAGCCGCCGTGCTGCCCGATCGTTCCCAGGATCTCCTCGCGGCTGTCGGCCTCGCGGACGTTCTCCTCCAGGTTCCTTTCGGCGGCGGCGTACAGCTTCGCGTACACCTCGTCGAAGTGCTCCTCGACGGTCGCGGCGATGTCCGCCCGGTCGACCTCGACGTCCTCGCCGTCGGGGCGGTGGACGAGCGTCGCGGTCCCCTCCTCGACCTCGTTCGGCCCGACCTCGACCCTGACGGGGACGCCTTTCAGCTCCCACTCGTTGAACTTGAACCCGGGGTTGCGCTCGTCGCGGTCGTCGAGTTCGACGCGGACGCCCGCCGCGTCGAGGTCCTCGGCGATGCCCGCCGCGTAGTCGAGCACCTCCTCGCGCGTGTCGGACTGCCAGATGGGGACGACGACGACCTGCTCGGGCGCGATGGCGGGGGGGAGCACCAGCCCCTGGTCGTCGGAGTGGGTCATCACGAGCGCGCCGAGCGACCGCCAGGACAGCCCCCAGGAGGTGGTGTGGGCGACCCGCTCGCGCTCCTCCTCGTCGGTGTAGGTGACGTCGAACGCCTCGGCGAAGGAGGTGCCCAGGTAGTGGCTGGTCGCGCCCTGTACCGACTTGCCGTCGGGCATCAGCGCCTCGACGGTCGTCGTGGTGTCGGCGCCGGGGAACTTGTCGTGCTCCGGCTTCGCGCCCCGGAGGACGGGCATCGCCAGCACGTCCTCGTAGAGGGTCGCGTACTGGTCGAGGCGCGTCATCGTCTCCGCCCAGGCGTCGTCGCGGTCGGCGTGGGCCGTGTGGCCCTCCTGCCAGAGGAACTCCTTGGTGCGGAAGAACGGCTTCGTCTCGGTGGCCTCCCAGCGAACCACCGACGCCCACTGGTTGAGCCGGAGCGGGAGGTCGCGGTAGCTGCGCACCCACTGGCTCATGTACGGCGCGATGATCGACTCGGAGGTCGGGCGGACGGCGAGGCGCTCCTCGAGCTCCTCCTCGCCGCCGTGGGTGACCCACGCCACCTCGGGGTTGAACCCCTCGACGATCTCCTTTTCGCGTTCGAGGTACGACTCCGGGATGAAAAGCGGGAAGTACGCGTTGTCGACGCCGGTCGACTTGAACCAGTCGTCGAGGTGGGACTGGACGCCCTCCCAGAGGGCGTACCCGCGCGGGCGGGTGACGATGAACCCCCCCATCCGCTCGGGGCCGTAGCTCGCCAGTTCGGCCTTCTGCACCACCTCGGCGTACCACTCGCCGGTCTCGTGCTCCTTCGAGGCGGTGACGCCGAGTTCCTGTGGGTCGCTCATGGTCGAACCACTGGCACGGCGGGGATAAATCGTGTGGAGACGACCCTCTTTTCGCCTCGGGTCCGTCCGGTCGCCGGCGGCCGAGTCCGCGAACGCCGACTCATCGAATAAAAATCCATCGACGCCCTGCGCTCGCCCGGGGACGAGAACCCCGTTATATGTCCCTGTCGCTCGGGCGCTACACTGCGGCATGTCCCCCCAACACCGCCCCTCCATCGACCGAACGCGCCGCCGGATGCTCGCTGCCGGCGGCGCGACACTCGCGACGTCGCTGTCGGCGCTGACCACCGGCTGTCTGTCCAGCCTCCCCCCGCTCGGCAGCAACCAGCGCTACGGTCGCCTCGCCGTCCCCACCGGGGGCGACCCCGAGTACCGACGGTGGCTCCCCGCACCGACGACCGTTGACCCGCCGGCGGAGCAGTACGCGTTTGTGGCGATGAAACCGACGGGTTCCCGGCCCGACGCCCCCGAGGAGTTCATCGCACGGCGAGCCTACACCAAGGCTGACGTGGACTACTTCGGGATCGGCTTCGAGAACTACGACCGGCTCCTCGATTCCAGTTTCGGGACCGTCGTCGAGGCGGTCTTCGACCGCGCGCACGTCACCCGGACCGTCGTCGACGGCGGCTACGAACGCACCGGCGAGTATCGCGGGCACACGATTTTCTCCCGTTCGGACGTCCCCCGTCGCGTCGCCATCGGCGACGACGCCATCGTGTGGACGAGTGAACGCCAGCACGACCGACCGCACCTGGAGGCGCTCGTCGAGGCGGGCGACGGTGAACGACCCCGGTATCACGAAGCGGACCCGGGGTTCGACCGGATCACGACGGCGGCCGGCGGCAACGCGCATCTCCTCGTCAACACGGACATCCGCGACCCGACGGGTCGACCGGCAACGCTCGCCGACGCGTTCAGGTTCGACGACGACGCGGCCTACCAGGTGGTCCACTATCACTACGGAACGGACCGCGTGCCGACGAGGTCGGCACTGGAGAACGCGCTTCAGGAGGACGTCTACCGATTCACGGCGGAGGCCGAAACGTTCGACGTCGAACTGGACGACCGCCTCGCAACGGTCGAAACCCGGATACCCCTCGATTCGGAGGGCGAACCCCCCCCGAGTACGACCTCCCGCAGGCGACGTGGGGAGGGACGTACGACGAGGCCGCAGCGAGCGTCACGTTCCGGCACGAGGCCGGCGAGTCGGTCCCCGCGGACAGGCTCTACTACGACGTCAACCGCCCGGACGACTTCGGTGAGATCGAGAAACGGCCCCTCTGGTCGGACGCGGACACCGTTTCGCCCGGAGCGAACGACGTGGTCGACCTGAGCGAACATCCGCGCGCGGAGAGCGTCTCCCTCGTGTACTCGACGGGCGGTACGCACTTTCACGTGCTGTTCGATCTGGACCTGCGCGGAGGGGCCGATGACTGACGTCGCCGTCCGGCCGCCGGCAAACGGGTGCCGACGGCGGCGCGCCCGCGGGACGGCGGGACACGAGATCAAAACTGTTTGTACGACCCGGATGAGACCCGATGGAGGGATGGCCGACGTGGACCTCGAAACCGTCGTCGCGCTTCTGGACGACGAACACGTGCGGTCGATCCTGGCCGCGACCAGCGAGACCCCGCTGTCGGCCACCGAACTCAGCGATCACTGTGGCGTCTCCACGTCGTCGACCTACCGGCGACTCGACCGACTGACCGACGCCGACCTCGTCGGCGAACGGACGCGACTGCGTTCCGACGGTCACCACGAGACGGTGTACGTCTCCCGGCTCAATCGGTTCGAACTCGCGGTCCACGACGGCGAGCTAACGTGGGACGTCGACCGGGGAGGCGACGACGTCGCCGACCAGTTGACGCGCCTGTGGGGGAAGTTCTGATGTCGGTCGTGGGACTCGGCTCCCCGATTGGCCTGCTCGCGGGGCTCACGGCGACCGCCTCGGCGGTCATCGGGCTCTACATCGGCTATCAGGCCTACCGCGGCCTTCGACGCAACGACGAGCCGTCGATGCGCTGGCTCTCGGTCGGGATGATCCTGCTGTTCGGACTCACGTACACGCTCGCGGTCGCCGGACAGGGACTGCTCGCGTTCCGCGTCATTCCGATCTCCCTCCAGAACGGCGTCCGCCTGCTCGTCAGGCTGACTCAGCTCACCGGGCTGGCGTGCATCGCCTACTCCCTGCAGCTAGCGACGGACCGGTAGCCCCCCGTCGGTGCGGAACCGAGCCGCCGGGACGGGTCGAACGGTCCCGCCGTCCGGTCGGCGGTGGCGGCGCGGACGAGCACGCCCGCCGAGCGATACGGTTCCCGCGCCGGCGTCGCGGTCGTGCGCCGGCCGCTCCACCAGCCGGTCGACGAAACGGACTCCGCGCCGCCTACTCCACCGCGAACGGGCTCTCCCCCTCCCGCCACTCCCACCCCGGAAGCCGCGTCTGAAACCCCGCCGCGAGCGCCGCGTCGAGGTCGTCCCGGCCAGCCGGTCCCCCGCCGTGGGTGTGGACGTCCGCGAGGTGGAAGGTCGCCTGGGCGAGCAGCGCGAGCGGCTGCCCCCCCGCGACCGTCGCCGCGAGCTCCCGGCCGAGCACCTCGTCGACGACGAACCCCGGGTAGTCGTTTTCCACGTCGAGGTCCCGGAGCAGGGCGACGTAGGCGGCGACGTTCACCGCCCGCTCGCCGTCGGCGAACACCGCGTCGACCTCCGCGCGGTAGGCCGCCGGCGTGACGCTGGCCACGTCCGTCCCGAAGGCGTCGGCGAGCCGCTCCCGCGTCTCGTTCATCAGCGGCACGACCGTCGGCGCCCGCTGGGCGACCCAGTCGCGCTCGTCGGCCACGCGTGAGGGCGTGATCTCCATGCCCACCCCGTCGCTCCCGGGACGCTTCGGTTTTGCGAAGCCTTTTATAACACCCGTCCCTTCGACCGTGTAGCCGGGTTCTCGCTGTCCTCCCGACCCGAGCACCGACGCTTCGCGGCGATGCTCCCCCGTACTCCCACCGACCGTGGCGGTCGCGCCCTCGCGGCAGGAGCCGGTCACGCGGCTCCGCCCTCGCGGCGCGCGCGGACGGCGACACCCGAGACCTCTCACTACCTATGAGTTCAGTCGAGAAACAACTCGATTCGCTGAAAGCAGAGATCGAAGAGGAGCTCCCGCCGAACATCTCCGTCTCCGACGTGAAATACGAGGGCCCCGAGCTCGTCGTGTACACGCGGGACCCGAAGGAGTTCGCGAGCAACGGGGACCTGATCCGCCAGCTGGCCTCGAAGCTCCGCAAGCGGATCACCGTCCGCCCCGACCCCGACGTGCTCTCGGACCCCCGCGAGGCGGAGGAGCGGGTGCTCTCGGTGATCCCCGAGGACGCGGGCGTCACCGACCTCGACTTCCACGCCGACACCGGCGAGGTGGTGATCGAGGCCCAGAAGCCGGGGATGGTGATCGGGCGACACGGGTCGACCCTCCGGGAGATCACGAAGGAGGTCGGCTGGACGCCCGAGGTGGTTCGGACGCCGCCCATCGAGTCAGCCACCGTCTCGAACGTGCGGAACTTCCTCAAACAGGAGCGCGAGGAGCGCCGCGACATCCTCGAACGGGTCGGCCGACAGATCCACCGCGAGGAGATGGCCGACGAGCAGTGGGTGCGGATCACCACCCTCGGCTGCTGTCGCGAGGTCGGCCGGGCGTCGTTCATCGTCTCGACCGCCGAGACGCGCATCCTCGTCGACTGCGGCGACAAGCCCGGCGCCGAGGACGAGGTGCCCTACCTGCAGGTGCCCGAGGCGCTCGGCTCCGGGGCGAACTCGCTCGACGCCGTCGTGCTTACCCACGCCCACCTCGACCACTCCGCGCTCGTCCCGCTCCTGTTCAAGTACGGCTACG
>JBDGTB010000118.1:0-7182 GCA_042217235.1 Haloferacaceae archaeon
CGCGGGCCGGCGCGCGCGCCGCGGCGGTCGCGACCGCCGGGGTGCTCGCGGCCGCCGCGGTCCAGCTCGTGGCGACGACGGCCGTCCTCGTCGGCGTCCTGCTCGGCTAGTCGTCGGCCGGCGTGCCGCCGCCCGCACCCGCCTCGTCGGCGGTCGGGTCCGGGGCGACGCCCTCGGCGCTCCACCCCCGCTTCTCGTAGTAGACGTCGAGGTGCTCCTCGAACTCGGGGAGGTCGTACGGCAGGTCGTCGTCGTCCCGGTCGAAGCCGCGCTGGTTGTTGAAGTGTCGCTCCAGGGCGACGACGCGCGCGCCGACGTCGAGCAGGTCGTCCCACCCGGCGTCGAACAGCGCGGAGAACCGCTCCGGCGACATCTCGCCGCGCGAGAACCGACAGATGACGCCACAGTCCTCCAGCGCCCGGACGTTCTCCTGTTCGACCAGCGTCTCGACTTTCGCCTCGCTCAGCCCCGTCGGGTCGAACGCCTCCGACTTGTCGACGAGCGGGTACTCCCAGGCGTAGAACGTGGCGTACATGTGGTCGGCGCCCCGGTTGGCGGTGGCGAAGCCGAGCCCCTGCCCGTTGAGCGTGCGTCCGTCGTGGGCGGAGAAGCTCATCCCCTTGACCGTCCAGTCCTCGACGCCGAGGTCCTCGTGGACCCGGTGGATCCCCTCCGCGAGAAGGTCGCCGATGCCCTCGCGGCGGGCGATCTTCTTCGTCGTCTCGTGGACGAGGTCGACGTTGCCGAACTCGTCTTCGCTTTTGAGGTACGCGGCGACCGTGTTCCCCGCGGAGATGGTGTCCATCCCGAGGCGGTCACACAGCTCGTTCGACCGCATCACCTCGACGATGTCGTCGACGTCGCAGTTGCCGCCGTAGGCCATGATCGTCTCGAACTCCGGTCCCTCGGTCTCGACGCCCGTCGCCTCGTCGCGCGTCGGGAGCTTGCAGGCGAAGGCACACTGCGAGCAGGTGCCTTTCTTGTACTTTTTCTCCTCGACCCGGTCGCCGTTGATGCCCTCGTACTTGTCGTAGCGGACGTCCTCGAAGTAGTAGGAGGGGAAGGAGCCGACCTCGTTCGCCAGGTCGGTGACGCTCGCGGTGCCCTGGCGTTTCATGATGCTGTCCGAGGTGGCGGCGTCCCGGTGGATGTCCATCGCCACGTCCGGCACGTCGATGTCGGGGGCCGCGTCGCCGTCGAACGTCACCGCCTTGACGTTCTTCGACCCCAGCACGGCGCCGAGGCCGGTCCGGCCGAACGCCCGCGACTCGGTCGTCATGATGGCCGCGAAGCGCACCTCGTTCTCGCCCGCGGGGCCGATGCAGGCGATGTGTTCGGCCTCGAGCCCGTGGTGCTCGTTCATGTACCGCGTCACCTCGGGCACCTCGGCGCCGGCGAGGTCGGGCACCGCCTCGAACTCGACGCCGTCGTCGCGGACGTGGACGGCGAGTGGCTCGTCGCTCGCGCCGACGAACTCGACGACGGCGTTGCCGGCGCCGGCGAAGTTCCGCGAGAGGAAGCCGCCGGCGTTCGAGGAGGCTAGCCCGCCCGTGAGCGGCGAGACGGCCGTGGCGCTCATCCGCCCGGTGAAGCTCATCGTCGACTGCTGGAGCGGGCCGGTCGAGAGATACAGCCGGTTCTCCGGCCCGAGCGGGTCGACGTCGAACGGGATCCGCTCGTGGGCGAGCCGCGCGTTCACGCCGCGTCCCCCCACGTACGAGGCGAGAACGTCGTCGACCGCCGTCGTCCGGGTCGTCCGGTCCCCGACGTCGACCGTGAGCAGCGGTCCGTGCGCGTGGAGCATACCCGAAACGCGGGGTGGCAGCGACAATAATCTTGCCCGGGATCAGAACCGGCCGACGGCGCGAACGGGCGCCCCGTCGGCGTCGAGCGCGAGCGGGTACGCGTCGACCTGGAGGCGCTCGGGGACGGCGTCGAGCCGCGTCAGGTTCTCGACGATCAGGCGGTCGTTCCCGAGCAGCGCGTGGTGGGCGTCGAGCCCGCCGGCCGCGTCGCCGGCGTCCCCGCCCGGCGTCGGGTCGACGCCGAGCGCGTCGGTCCCGACGTGCAGGTCGCGGGCGGCACAGGCCGCGGCCGCCTCGGCCGTCAGATAGGGATGATCGCGAGCGCGCGGCTCCCCCCAGTGGGCGTCCCAGCCCGTGTGGAGCACGAGCATGTCGGCGCCCGCGTCGTCGGCGCGGGCGAGCGGCAGGTCCGCGGGCGAGAGCGCCGCCCGCGCGTCGCACGGGCGCAGGTCGGCCACGACGGCCTCGAAGCGGAACGTCTCGACCGGGACGTCGCCGAGCGACCGGCCCGCCGGCTCGGTGTGGCTCGGCGCGTCGACGTGCGTCCCGGCGTGGCTCCCGAGCGCGACCCGGCTGACCCGACAGCCGTCCGCGGCCACCGTGGCGTGGGGCTCGACGGACACCTCGGGGTCGCCGGGGTAGACGAACATGCCCGACTCGACGCGGCGGGTGAGGTCCTCGACTGGCATACCGATCGGTCCGGCCGGAGCGGGAAAAGCGCCCGTGGGCGCGGGCGCCCGGCCGTCGGCGGTCGAGGGGGGACCGGGGACCGGCGACCGACGGGGTCCGGGCGGTCAGTCCGGCCGGCCGCCGAGCGTCCCGGGGCCGTCCCGGAGCGCGACCGGGCCGTACACCGCGGCGACGACGGCGGCGCCGGCCCGGTCGCCGGCCGGCTCGTGGGCGACGACCTCGGTCTCGACCCCGTCGGTCCACGTCCAGTCGCGGCGCTCGCGGGCGCGAGCCAGCCCGGTCCGGAGGCGCTTTTCGCAGGTCGCCGCGTCCGCGGTCGTCTCCTCGTAGAACACGCCGCCCTCCTCCGCGAGCGTCCAGCCGATCCCGGCCGCGACGGGGCCGTCGCCGGTCGCGGCGGCCAGCACCGTTGCGACCAGCTCGCCGGTCCGCCAGTCGGGGACCGGCGCGCCGACTGCCGGCTCGGCGCCGGCGGGCAGCACCGAGGAGAGCTCCACGAGGTTGTACTCGCAGACCCCGGCCTCGGCGAGTGCGGCGTCGAAGGCGTCCAGCTCCGTCGGTCCAGATCCGGTCCCGCTGACGAGCGGCACCGGGTCCGCGTCCCCTGACATGGCGTCGGCCGCGCCGTTCCGGCGCAGTCGGGGCGAGGATTCGGTCCGCGGGAGGATAAACCGCGTGATGTGCGGTTCGCGCCGTGCGGTGTGGGCGTCCGGCCGCACCGGCCTCGGGGTGGTCGCGACGCGTCGTCCGGGCCGGCTCCGGACGGCGATCCCAGTCCGGCGTGCCGTCCGGGTCGGCACCGCTCCCCGCCGTCAGTCGAACGTCGTCGCCTCGATGGCGGCGTCGAGGGTCTCGACGGCCCCCTCGACGTCGGCCTCGTCGACGCACAGCGGCGGGGCGAGCAGCACCTGCGTCGGCGGGCGGCCGCTCCCGACGAGCAGCCCGCGGTCGGCCGCCTCCTCGACGACCGTCTCGACCGGGTTGTCGGCGTCGGGGTCCGTCTCGATCCACGGGTCGAGGAACGGCTCGCCGGTCGCCGGGTCGGTGAACTCGACGGCCCAGAGGAGCCCGCGCCCGCGGACGTCCCCCACCTCGTCGTGGCGCCGTGCCAGCTCGCCCAGCCGGTCGGCGAGCGCCGGCTCCAGCTCGCGGGCGTTCGCGATCAGGCCGTCCCCGTACAGGTCCATCGCCGCGACGCCGGCCGCACAGGCGACCGGGTGGCCCGCGAACGTCTGGCCCAGGTCGATCCCCTCCTCGCGGAGCATCGTGCCGATCTCCGGGCTGGCGACCACGCCCCCGAGCGGCACGTAGGCGCTCGTCACCCCCTTGGCGAACGTGATCATGTCCGGGACGACGCCCTCGGTGCCGATGCCGAACCAGTCGCCACACCGGCCGAACCCGGTGATCACCTCGTCGGCGATAAGGAGCACGTCGTACTCGTCGCAGATCTCCCGGACGCGCTCGAAGTAGCCCGGCGGCGCGGTGTAGGCGCCGCTCGCCCCGCCGACGGGTTCGGTGAGCACCGCCGCGACGCTGTCGGCGCCCTCGTTTCGGATCACGTACTCCAGGTGGTCCGCCGCCTGCCGGCCGACCTCCTCGGGCGTGTCGCCGTCGAACGGCGAGCGGTAGGTGAGCGGCGGGAGGAACTTCGCCGACCCGCCGACGTCGACGTCGACGGCGTTGCGCGTCGTGGGGTCGCCGGTGAACGACGCCGTCCCGACCGTCGACCCGTGGTAGGAGCGGTAGCGCGTCAGCACCTTCCGCCCGCCGGTGAACTCGCGGGCGATGTGGGCGGCCGCCTCGTTGGCCTCGCTCCCCGAGATCGCGAAGTGCACGTCCGAGAGGTCGCCGGGCGCGACCTCCGCGAGCCGGCGGGCGAGCGCCGTGCGGGCGTCGTTGTCCTTCGACGACGAGACGTAGGGGATCGTCCGGGCCTGCTCGGCCATCGCGTCGACGATCGACCCGGCGCTGTGCCCCGCGTTCACACAGTAGAGCTGCGCGAGGAAGTCGAGGTAGGTCTCCCCCTCGTCGTCGGTGACCCGGACGCCCTCGCCGGAGGTGACCGTCATCACGTCCTCGCGGCTGTACCAGTGCGGGACGACGGGGTCGCGACCGCCGGTTCGGTCCTCGGTCATGATACGCCCCCCCACGCGCCGCGACCATACGTGTTCCGGCTCCGCGCCGGGAGCCGAGGGCCGCGCCGGCACGACCGAGCCCCGCCCACGCGCCCCGGCGACGGGTCGCTGACGACCCGCGGCCCGTTTTCGCACCGGCCGAGCGTCGCGGGGACGGGCGCGGGCGGCGCCGCCCGACGACAGCCGTTAAGCCGCTGCGGCGTCAGGCGCGAGGCGTGAACGGGACGGACGACGCGGACGCGACGGAGGTGCTCGCGGTCGCCCACCGGGCCGTCGACGCCGGCCGCGAGGCGGCGATGGAGGGCTTTCGCGCCGAGCTCGCGGCGCGGACGAAGGAGAACTCGATGGACCGCGTCACGGACGCCGACGAGGCGAGCCAGGAGCGGATCCTCGACGTGATCGCCGACGCGGCGCCCGAGCATCCGGTCGTCGCGGAGGAGGCGGACGCGCTCAAGGAGGTCCCCGAGGCGGGGCCGGCGTGGGTCGTCGACCCCATCGACGGGACGAACAACTACGCCGCGGGCTCCCGGCTGTGGACCGTGAGCGTCGCGTTCGTCCGGGACGGCGAGCCGCGCGCGGCCGTCACCGACCTCCCGATGCTCGACGACCGGTACGCGGCGGCCGCGGCGGAGGAGAGCGCGGGCGAGGCCGAGGGCGGGACGACGCGCAACAGCCGCGCCGCCTCCCCGAGCGAGGCGGCCGACCCCGACGCCTGCACGGTGGCGACGGTGTTCGGCCTGTCGCCGGACGTCCGGTCGGTCGCGGCCGAGATGGCCCAGGAGGTGACGGTCCGCTTCGGCGACCTGCGCCGCCTCGGGAGCGCGCAGGCGACGCTCGCCATGGTCGCGGCGGGGGAGATCGACGGCGCGGTCGCGACGCGACTCGAGCCGTGGGACGTCGTCGGCGGCGCCCACCTCGTCGACCAAGCGGGCGGACGGGTGACCGACCTCGCGGGCGACCCGTGGCGACACGGGGCCGACGGCCTCGTCGCCTCGAACGGGCGGTGTCACGAGCCGCTGTGCGAACTCGCCGCCGACGTCCTCGGCGACGACTGACCCCCGAGTGGGACCGAACGGCTTTATCCTGAGCGTCCGTTGACACGATCATGGCCCCCAGGAACTTCCTCTTTTGCTCGCTCGACGCCGCGCTGGTCACCGACCTCGCCTGGCAGGTCCACCGCGAGGGCCACGACGTGAAACAGTACATCGAGCGGGAGCCCGACCGGGAGGTCGGCGACGGCTTCGTCCCGAAGACCGACGACTGGGAGGCCGAGGTGGACTGGGCCGACGTGGTCGTCTTCGACGACATCTGGGTGCGCAACGAGGTCGGCACCGGCGCGCTCGCACGGGGGCTGCGCGAGCGCGGGAAGGCGGTCGTCGGTGGCACGCCGAACACCGACCGCCTCGAGGACGACCGGGGCTACGCGATGGAGATCCTCGAAGAACACGGCGTGAACACCGTCGAACACCACGTCTTCGAGGACTTCGACGCCGGCATCCAGCACGTCCGGGAGAACCCCGCGCCGTACGTGATCAAGCCGCTCGGCGAGGTCCAGAACGTCAAACGGCTCCTCTACGTCGGCGACGAGGACGACGGGAGCGACGTCGTTGAGGTGCTGAAAGCCTACAAGAAGGCCTGGGGGCACCGAATGAAGGGATTCCAGCTGCAGCGGAAAGTCGAGGGCGTTGAAGTCGCTATCTGCGGGTTCTTCAACGGCAACGAGTTCATTGACCAGGTCAATTTTAATTTCGAGCACAAGAAATTATTCCCGGGAAACATCGGGCCGCAGACCGGCGAAATGGGGACGTCGATGTTCTGGGCGAGCCAGAACAGATCGTTCAAAGAGACCTTCGGCAAACTGGAAGACTGGCTCGCCAACGAAGGATACGTCGGGAGCATCGACCTCAACTGCATCGTGAACGAGACGGGCATCCACCCGCTGGAGTTCACACCGCGGTTCGGGTACCCGACTATCGCACTACAGGAGGAATCCTTCGAATCCCCGACCGGCCAGTTCTTCTACGACCTTGCCCACGGGAACGACCCTGAGTTAGAGGTTCACAACGGGTACCAGATCGGCGTGCGCGTTGTCCTCCCGCCCTTCCCGTTCGACGACGAGAAGACGTACGATGAGAACTCTCGGAATGCAGCTGTTGTGTTCGAGACGGAGAGCCGGGAGGGTATCCATCTCGAAGATTCGAAGAACGTCGATGGCCAGTGGCGGGTGGCCGGTGACAACGGGATGCCTATCGTTGTGACCGGGAAAGGCGACACCATGCAGGCCGCACGTGAACAGGCGTATGACCGCATCGACGACGTCGTTATGCCCAATATGTACTACCGCGACGACATTGGCGAACGGTGGATCAACGGTGACGGCGACCGCCTGCAGGCGTGGGGGTATCTCGGGCCGTAATTGTGGGTTCTAGTGGGAGTTCGGTGTTCCACATTATGTGAGACTGGTTCTGTTGATCGGATAGCAAGAGTTAGCTTTTAACAGGCGCTAAGCCCCCACCCTCAACGAGTACCGCAGTCCGCGCCAGCGGACAAGG
>JBDGTB010000046.1:0-7126 GCA_042217235.1 Haloferacaceae archaeon
GCGCCGACTGGGGGCCGATCCTCGAGAACAACGTCGTCGGGACCTACAACGTCCTGGAGGCCGCCGCGCGGGAAGGGGTCGAGGACGTCGTGTTCGCCTCCTCCATCCACACCGTCGGGCTCTACGAGAACGACCTCGCGCCGGACCTCTACGACCCCGACTTCGACCGTCCCGTCGTCCGCCACGACGACCCCGTGCGCCCGGACTCCTTCTACGGCGTCTCGAAGGTGTTCGGCGAGGCGCTGGGTCGGCTCTACGTCGAGTCGCGCCCGAATCCGATGGCCGAGACCCTCTCCGGGTTCGCCACGAACACCCGCGAGTACCCGAAGCGGTTCTACTCCCTACGTATCACGAGCGTCCGCCCGGAGGGCTACGACCACCCGTACGGCATGTCCGAGGCGGGCGTCGAGCGCGGCCTCTGGGAGCGCGGCGACGAGGACTACGAGTTCATCGCCGACCGGTTCAAGTGTACCTGGCTGTCCCACCGCGACCTGGCCCAACTCGTCGACCTGTGTCTCGAGGACGAGTCCGTCGATTACGACGTCTTCTTCGCCTGCTCGGACAACGACGGCCGCTGGGTCGACCTCGAACACGGACGGGCGGTCCTGGGCTTTCGCCCGCAGGACAACGGCGCCGAGTGGGACGGTCCGCCGGAGTAACGCGGCAACGTCGCCCCCGGCGCCTCTCGGTCGACGGGGCTTTCGAGGCCGTCTCAGCGTCATTGGCTCGCCGGCGTCCCCTCCCTGTCGGCGGAACGTTGAAACGACCGGCGCCGGCACGGATGACATGGCCACGAGCGGGGACCGCGAGATCTTCCGCCACTCCCTGAAGAGCGTCGTCGAGGAGATGGGCGCCACCCTCCAGCGCACCGCCTACTCGACGAACATCAAGATCCGCCGGGACCACACCTGCGCGCTGTTCGACGCCGACCTCCGTCACGTCGCCCAGCACGACCTCGCCCCCCAGCACATCGGATCGCTCGTCTCCGTCGTCCCCCGGAACGTCCGCGCGCTGGACCGGCCCCTCGCCCCGGGCGAGGGGCTCCTGATCAACGACCCCTACCGGGGCGCCGTCCACCTCCCCGACGTGATGGTGATCTCCCCGTGCTATCACGACGGGGACCTGGTCGGCTACGCGGCCAACTCCGCCCACCACGTCGACATCGGCGGCGGGACGCCCGGCGGCATCCCCAACGACTCGACCGAGCTCTACGCCGAGGGGGTCGTCATCCCCGGCATCCGGGCCGTCGAGGACTGGGAGTACCGCGACGAGGTGCTCGAATTCCTCCTGCGGAACGTCCGCGAACCGGGGATGCGCCGCGGGGACTACCGCGCGCAACTGGGCGCGAACAGGGTGGGCGAGGAGCGGTTCGCGGCGCTTCACGACCGCTACGGGACCGGGAGCGTCGAGGGACACCTCGACGACCTGCTCGACTACACCGAGCGCCGCGTGCGGGCCGCTATCGCCGACCTGCCCGACGGCCGGTACAAAGCCGCCGACGAGATGGACGGCGACGGGATCACCGACGACCCGGTGGAGCTCCGCCTCGCGGTCGAGGTGGACGGCGACGCGATGACCCTCGATTACACCGGCACCGCCGAGCAGAACCGCGGGCCGCTGAACTGTACGCCCGCGATGGCCTTTGCGGGCGCGATGGCGGTCGTGATGGCCTTCCTCGGCGGTGACCTCCCGAAGAACGACGGCTTCTACCGTCCGATAGAGACGGTCACGCCCGAGGGAACGATGGTCAACCCGGTCGACGACGCGCCCGTCGCCGGCGGGTGGGAGATCGCCATGCGGGCCGGCGACCTGGTGACGAGGGCCCTCGGGGAGGCCGTCCCGGACGAGACCATCGCGGCGACCAAGGGCATCGTCTGTAACGTCGCCTTCGGGGGTCGCGACCCGCGCGACGGCGACAAGTACGTCTACTACGAGACGGTCGCCGGCGGCTACGGCGGGCGGAAGGAGAAGGACGGGATGGACGCGGTCCAGACCCACTTCCAGAACACCGCCAACAGCCCCATCGAGGAGCTGGAGACCGAAATCCCGGTGTACGTCCGGCGGTACGAGCTGATCGAGGACTCGGCGGGTGCGGGCCGGCGGCGGGGCGGCCTGGGCGTGCGCCGCGACTACGACTTCTACGGCGAGGACGCCGGCTTCTCGCTGCTCACCGACCGGACGACGTCGGCGCCCTGGGGGCTGTTCGGCGGCGGGAGCGCCGACCCCGCCGACTTCCGCCTGAACCCCGGGACGGACGACGAGCGGCCGCTGGGATCGAAGTCGACGACCGAACTCGGCCCGGACGACGTCGTCAGCCTCCGGACCCCCGGCGGCGGCGGGTACGGCGACCCCCTCGAGCGCGATCCGGAGCGGGTCCTCGCGGACGTGCGCGACGGCAAGGTGAGCTCCGAGGCGGCCCGCGAGGAGTACGGCGTCGTACTGCGGGACGGCGCGGTGGACGCGGCGGCGACGCGGGAGCGACGGGCGGCGATGCGGTCGGAGCGGGGCGGAGGGACGGCCGAACCTGACGACGACGTGGGCGCGGCGAGTGACGACGGCGACGCCGCCGATCGGGGGGCCGACCGATGACCGTCCGCATCGGCATCGACACCGGCGGGACGTTCACCGACGTGGTCCGGTACGACGCCGACGCAGGGACCGTGACCGTGACCAAGACCCCCTCGACGCCGGCCTCGTTCGACGAGGGCGTGCTGACGGGGCTGGACGAGGTGCTCGACGCGACGGGGACCGATCCCGCGGACGTCGGGTTCCTGAGCCACGGGACGACCGTCGGGACGAACGCGGTGCTGGAGGGCGAGATGCCCGACCTCGGCCTGATCACGAACGCCGGGCTGGAGGACGTGCTGGCCATCGGCGACCAGACCCGGCCGGAACTCTACGACCTCCAGGCCGAGAAGCCGCCGGTGTTGATCCCCCGGCGACGCCGCCTCGGCGTCGACGGGCGCCTGGATTACGCCGGCGAGGAGGTCGACCCGCTCGACGAGGCCGGCGCCCGCGAGGCCGCCCGCGAACTCGCGGACGACGGCGTCGAGTCGGTCGTCGTCGCGACGCTCTTCTCGCACCTGAACGACGACCACGAGCGCCGGATCGCCGCGGCCGTCGAGAGCGAGACCGACCTCGACTGCGCTCTCTCCTCGGCCGTGTACCCCGAACCCCGGGAGTACGACCGCACGGTGACGACGGTCCTCAACGAGGCGGTGAAGGTGACCATCAGGGACTACCTCGACCGCCTGACCGCCGGCCTCGACGAGCGCGGCGTCGCCGCCCCGCTCACCGTGATGCACTCCGGGGGCGGCGTCTTCGGCACCGACGAGGCGGTCCGCTCGGCGCTCCGGACGGTCCTCTCGGGGCCGGCGGCGGGGGCGGTCGCCGCCCGCGACGCCGCGGGAAGCGAGGACCGACCGAACGCCATCGGGCTGGACATGGGCGGCACGAGCGCCGACGTGTCCATCGTCGAGGGCGGCGACCTCGTCCGGACCACGGAGGGCGAGATCGCGGACCTGCCGGTGAAGGTGCCGCTCATCGACGTCAACACCGTCGGCGCCGGCGGCGGGTCGGTCGCCTGGGTGGACGACGCGGGCGGGCTGCGCGTCGGGCCGCGCTCCGCCGGCGCCGACCCCGGCCCCGTCTGCTACGGCCGCGGCGGGACCGAGCCGACCGTGACCGACGCCAACCTCGCGCTCGGCCGCGTCGACCCCGGCGACTTCATCGACGACCCGGCGCCCGAGGCGGCCCACGCCGCCGTCCGCGAGGAACTCGCCGAGCCGCTGGGCGTCACACCCGAGGAGGCGGCGCTCTCCGTGCTCGGCGTGGCGAACGCGCGGATGGCCCGCGAGATACGCCGGGTGACCGTCGAGCGTGGTCGGGACCCGTCCGAGTTCGCGCTCGTCGCGTTCGGCGGCGCCGGACCCATGCAGGCCGCCGCGATCGCCCGGGCGATGGACATCGAGTCGGTCCTCATCCCGCGCAGCCCCGGCGTCTTCTCCGCCCGGGGGCTCCTGGTCGCGGACGTCAGGATGGACGAGTCCCGGGCCTACCCCGGGACCGAGCCGGACGCCGAGACCGGCGCGGCGGTGCTCGGGGACCTCCGCGAGCGCCTGCTCGACCGCTTCCGCGAGCAGGGCTTTGCCCCCGACGCGGTCGACGTCGCGGTGACGGTCGACGCCCGCTACCGCGGCCAGTCCTACGAGGTGTCGGTGCCGCTCGCGGCGGGGGAGTTCACCCCGGACGCCGTCGCGGCGACCGTCGAGCGGTTCCACGACGAACACGCCCGGCGCTACGGCCACGCGATGCGAGACGAACCCGTCGAGTTCGTCACCCTGCGCGCCGCGGGGACCGTCCCGACCGACCCCGTCGAGGTCGACGTCGGCGGCGGCGCCGACGCCGGGGCGGCCCGGACCGGCCGCCGCGACGTCTACTTCGCGGACGCCGGGTACGTCGAGACGGACGTCTACGACCGCGAGTCGCTGGCGCCGGGCGCGACGGTCGACGGCCCCGCGATCCTGGAGGAGCCGAGCTCGACCGCCGTGGTGCCGCCCGACGCGACGGCGACGGTCACCGACCGGGGGAACGTCGAGGTCCGGGTGGGGAGCGGCCGCTAGTAGGGCGGGAACCCCGGTCGGGTCACCTCGCGGATCGTCCGCACGTCGAGCACCAGCGGCCCGTCCGGGTCGGCGAGGAAGTCGTCCACGACCGACAGGTCGTCGAGCGAGCGAACGGTCGCGGCCTCGGCCCCGAGCCCCCGCGCGGTCGCCGCGAGGTCCGGGCTCTCGTAGCTCGCGGCGGTCTCCCGGCCGTACTCCAGGCGCTGCCGGTGGCGGATGATGCCGTAGCTCGCGTCGTTGAGGACGACGACGAGGACCGGGAGCGAGAGCCGGACGGCCGTCTCGACGTCCTGGACCACCTGGAGGAACGCGCCGTCGCCGGTGTAACAGACCACCGGGTCGTCGCCGCCGACCGCCGCCCCCAGCGCCGCCGGGAGCGCGTATCCCATCGTCCCGAAGTTGCCGTTGACGAGCATCCGGCCGCCGCGGCCGAGCGGGTGGAAGACGGCGGGGAACCCTGTGTTGTTGCCCGAGTCGACCGCGACGGTGGCGTCGTCGGGGAACCGCCCGGCCAGCGCGAGACACACCTCGCGCGGGTCGACGCGGTCGGGTGCCGACTCCGTCGGGACGTCCGCGGGGTCGTCGGCGGCCCGGATCGCTTCCCGAACCCGCTCCGCCCGCTCCGGCCGGGCCGACACCCGCTCGGCCAGCGCCGCGCAGGTCGCCCGGGCGTCGCCCACGACGCCGACGGTCGGGTCCCGGTGGGTGCCGATCGCGCCCCGGTCGACGTCGATCTGGATCACGTCGGCGTTGGCGAAGAGCGCGCCGTAGCGGGTGGTTTTCCCCGAGAGTTGCGCCCCGACCGCGACGAGGGCGTCCACGTCGTCCAGGAGGGCGTCGGAGGCGGGCGTCATGAACGTCCCCGCGATGCCCGTGTGAAGCGGGTGGTCGGTCGCGATCAACCCCTTCGCGAAGTAGGTGGTCGCGACAGGCGCCCCGAGCCGCTCCGCGAGGACCGCGACGGCGTCGCCGGCGCCGGACGCCGCCGCGCCGCCGCCGGCCAGTATCGCCGGCCGATCCGCGTCGTTGAGCAGCGCCGCGGCGTCGTCGACCGTCCCGGGGTCCGGGTGCGGGCGGCCGTCCGGGACCGGCCGCGGCCGGTACGCCGTCTCCGGTGCGGGTCCCTCCTGGACGTCGCCGGGGACCTCGACCAGCGCCGGGCCGGAGCGGGTCCGGGCGGCGTGGAAGGCGTCGCGGAGCGCCCGCGGGAGGTCCCCCGCCGTCTCCGCGCGGGTGCCGTAGACGTCGATGGGATCCGCGAAGGCGCGGTGGTCGAGGTACTGGAGCGACGTCTCGCGCCCCTCGCGGGCGGTGTCGCCGACGACCACGACCAGGGGGACGCCGTCGCGGTCCGCCGCGGCGATGCCCGTCGCGCCGTTCGTGACCCCCGGCCCGTGGGTGAGCGTACAGACGCCGACGCGGCCGGTCTCGCGGGCGTAGCCGTCCGCCATCCCGACCGCCACCTGCTCGTGGCGGGCGTAGCGGTACCGCACGTCGCTCCCCTCGATCCGGTCCAGCAGGTGGGCGTTGCCCTCGCCGATCAGGCCGAACAGCGTCCCGACCCCCTCCGCGGCAAGCGCCGCGAGCAGGTAGTCGCTTCCCGTGTTCGTCACCGGCGCCCTCCCGGAGACGGCCGCCCGTCACAGTCCATACCCGCGGTCAACGCCGGGGGCCGCTTAACCATTCCTCCGCGCGGACCGCGCCGTCGCCGCTCCGCCGGTTCGCTATCGCGGCATGTGGTGTATACGGGTCGTCGATGGCTGTCGCCCGCGACCCAGAAAAGCGGACGTAAAAGACGTGAACCGCCGAAACGGGCGCCGTTCGGCGCCTGCTCCGACGATCACCGAGGCAGGGCCGCGACGCGCGATTCCCCTACCGGCGTAGCCGCTCCGCCGGCCGTCTGCCCGTCACGCCGCGAGAAGGGCACCGCCACGCCGTGGGGGCCGAGATGTGCGCCGCCACGCCGTGGGAGCCGAGATGTGCGCCGCCACGCTGTGGGAGCCGAGGTGTGCGTCGTCAGGTCGCAAGCGCACGTCGTGCCCTGCCGGGCGAACCGGCGCCGCGGGGTCGGCGCTACGCCGTGGTCTCGATGTCCTCGCCGACGCGCGCGAACCCGTACCCGCACTCGGGACAGCGCCACTTCGTCTTCTCGCCCAGGGCGAGGAGCGTGCTCGCGGACCGGTAGAACGGTCGGACGGTCTCGCACTCGGGGCACCGCCGTTCGAGTTCGAGGGCCATACCACGACTCGCGCCGGCGCGGTGTTGAAGATGACGGTCGCGGCCGCCCCGCCCCCGGGCGGACGCCGATACACCGCATCTCGCGATACGGAACGCGGTCGACGCCGGCGTCCACAGGTTCGGCAATTGGCCCGGTACAAAAATTCATTAGTCCAACAATTATACGGGTAGCGGTGGCGATCCGACTCGGTTCTGGTTCACTCTACCCCTCCAGTTGGCAACTCTTATGAAGATATAATGATATGCGATATTTGGACGATTGC
>JBDGTB010000034.1:0-6652 GCA_042217235.1 Haloferacaceae archaeon
CCGATCTCCGGGTTATGAGCCCGGCGGAATCTCCGAGCTATCCCATCCCGCTACCCGAGAAGAACCTCGCCCCGCGATTAAGGCTTGTGATTCCCTCGCCGTGTGTGGGTTGGGGCCACTCACTCGGCGCCGACCCGCCACGTGAACAGCCCCTCGGCGACGTAGTTGACCAGCATCGCCACCCCGATGGCGACCGGGCTCGCGACGAGAAACCAGAGGTCGGTCCCCAGGAGGACGAGTTCGACCGCGAGCCGCTGGGTGAGAAGCCAGTACACGAGGAGCTGTACCGTCACGCCCCCGGTCCGGACCGCGTGGGAGGTGACCAGCCGGCGGAGGAAGGGGCCGCGACCGGCGTCGCCCTCGTCGGCGAACGTCCAGCGCTCGTTGACGAGGAACATCACGACGATGGCCACCTCGACGCCGGCGGCCTTCGCCCAGAGCTCGGACACGCCGAACGCGAGCTTGAGCGTCGCGAGCGTGGCGTTGTCGAAGAGGGCGCCGACGACGCCGACGGAGGCGAACTGGCCGAAGCGGACGCCCGAGAGCAGCGCGTCGGTCCGGGTGCCGTCCGCCATGCTACTCCTCGGCCGCGTCGGCGGCGAGCCGGTCGACGAGCGCGGCGGACCCGCCGGCGTGGGTCGCGAGCGTGGCGTGGAGCCCGTCGCCGCGCAGCAGCCGGGCGCGGTGTCGGGCGACGGCGAGGCCGCGAGCGAGCCGGTAGCCGTCCCCGAGCGGCGAGACGGTCGAGCCGGGACGGTCCTCCCAGCGGACCGGCACCTCGCACACTTCGTGGCCGAGCGCGTCCGCGACGGCGACGAGCTCGATGTCCCACGCGAACCCCGGCTCGTGGAGGTGTTCCCGAACCGCCCGCCACGCGTCCGCCGAGACCGCCTTGGCGCCGCACTGGTAGTCGTACAGCGTCACGTCGAGCGCCCGCCGGGCGAGCCACGCGAACCCGTCGCCCATGAATCGGCGGGCGAACGTCTGGTGGGCCGCGACCGCCGCGTCGGGGTGTCGCCGGGAGCCGACCGCGAGGGGCGCCCGGCCGTCGGCGACCGGCGCGACCACGTCCGCGAACGACCCGGCTGGCGTGGAGCCGTCGGCGTCGACGAACGCGAGGACGTCGCGCTCCAGCGCCTCGAACCCCGCCGTGATGGCCGCGCCCTTCCCCCGCCGCCGGTCGACTGCGTTGACCGTCGCGCGCTCCGGCAGCCCGGCCAGCCGGTCCCGGACCGACTCGCGCGGGGCGTCGAGTTCGACGCGCACGACCGCGGGGTCGAGCCGCTCGACGACGTCGTGGACGTACCCGACGAGTCGCTCGGGGTCCGGTCGATACGCGGGCACCACCACCCCGACGTCCATGGGCGTCCCTACCGACAGCGACGGTAAAAGCTGTCCGACTCGGGGCGCCGCTGCCGGTTCGACGCCCGGGGCCCGTCCCGGTCCCTATCACAAAGCGTATGACCTCCCGTCGACGCCTTCCCCCCGATGGAGTACGGCCCGGTGCTCCGGTGGCTCGTCGTCGCCGCCCTCCTCGCCGCGCTCGGCCTCCCGGTCGCGGCCCGCCTGTTCCGGCGACTCGACGGCCGCGGCGCCGGTCTCGCCCTCCCGCTCGCGCTCGTCCCGCTCTGGTGGGGGGCGTACCTCGTCGGCCACGTCCGCTACGGCGCCGTCGCCTCCCTCGCCGGCCTCGGTTTGCTCGTCGCCGTCGCCGCCGTCGCCGCGCTCGACCGCGACGCGCTCCGCGACGGCCGGGTCGACCTCGCCGTCTCGGTCGGCCGGGACGCCGACGGACCCCGGGTCGACGTCCGCGCGCTCCGGCAGGTCGCGGTCGTGTTCCTCGCCGGCTTCCTGCTGGTGGTCTGGGTCCGTGCGCTCGACCCCGCGGTCACCCCGCTCGGCGGCGAGAAGTTCCTCGATTTCGGGCTGTTGCAGGCGCTCGGGCGGGCCGACCGGCTCCCCCCGGAGGACTTCTGGTTCGCGGGCCGGCCCGTGGCCTACTACTACGGCGGTCACCTCCTCGCCGCGACCGTCGGCGACCTCGCCGGGACGCCCCCCCGGTTCACCTACAACCTCGCGCTGGCCACCACGTACGCGGCCCTCGTCGCGGCCGTCTACGACCTCGCGGCCGCCGTCGGTCACGAGCGGGGCCTCGACCGGCGCGTCGCCGGCGGGTGTGGCGCCCTCCTCGTCGGCCTCGCCTCGAACCTCGAACCGGCCGGGAACGCGCTGCTCGCGACGCTCCCGGACGCCGTCGCCCGGCCCGTCGCGGCCCGCATCGCGGCCCGCGTCCCCGGACAGACGACCGGGTCGGTCCTCCGGGAAGCCGGCCGCTTTCACTACTTCGACGCCAGCCGCGTGATCCCGGGGACGATAAACGAGTTCCCCCTGTTCGCGTGGCTCAACGGCGACCTCCACGCCCACATGACGAGTACGCCCTTCCTCGTGCTCGCGGCCGCACTGGGCTTCGCGTACGTCCTGACGCCCGCCGCGGAGCGCCGTCGCCGCCGGCTCCTCGCGTTCGGCGCGGTCCCCGCCGTCGCCGGCCTGCAGGCGGTCGTCAACACCTGGAGCTTCCCGACCGTCTTCGGCCTGCTGTGGCTCGCCGTGACGTTCGCGCCGACGGACCCGCTCGACCTCCTCCCCGGCGCCGTCGCCGGGCCGGTCCGGGGGGTCCGCCCGGACGAGGGGCTCGGCGCCGAGTTCGCCCGGCCGCTGGTCGCGGCCGCCCCCGTCGCGCTCGCCGTCCCCCCGGCGGTCGTCCTCGCCGCGCCGTTCCTCCTCGGGCCCGTCGCCGGCACGGCCGGCAGCCGGTCGGTGTCGCTGGTCCCCGCCGCCGAGCGGAGCGGCCTCGGCGGCCTCCTGCTCGTCCACGGCGTCTTCCTCGCGACGTTCTGGGCCTACCTGCTCGCGCGCTCGCGGGGGCGCTGGCTCCCGGTCGGCGCCGCGGTCGTCGCGCTCGCCGTCGCCGCGTCGACCGCGAGCGCGCCCGTCGCGCTCGCCGTCCTCCCCGTGCTCGTCCTCGGGTGGGTCGCGCTCCGGTGCGGCGACGACGTGGGCTACGAGACGGTGTTGCTCGTCGCGGGTGCCGGGCTGGTAACGATCGTCGAGGTCGTGTACGTGAGCGAGCGGGCCGGCCCGCTGCGGATGAACACGGTGTTCAAGACCTACGCGCAGGTGTGGGTGATCTGGGGGGTCGCCGCCGGCGTCGCGCTCCCCGCGTTCGTCGCGCGCTCGGCCGACGGGGCGGTCGCCTCGGCCCGGACCCGGCGCGGGCTGAAGGCCGTCGCCGCGGTCGCCCTCCTCGTCTCGGCGTCGGCGTACGCCGGCCTCGCGCTCGCGGACCACGCGGCCGCCGGGCGCGACGACCCGACGCTCTCCGCGACGGCGTTCGTCGCCGAGGAGCACCCGGGCGCGGCGCCGGCGATCGCCCACCTCGACGGGGTCCGGGGGACGCCGACGCTGCTCTCCGCGCCGGCGACGAGCCTCCCGCCGCCGGGCGGGACCTACCCAGCGCCCCCGGGGATGTACGACTGGCGCTCCAGCCCGGCCGCGAGCCTCACCGGCGTGCCGACGGTCGCCGGCTGGCACCACGAGGTCGGCTACCGCGGCTACGAGGCCTACGCGACCCGGGTCCGCGCCGCCGACGCGATGTACACCGCCGACGCCGAGCGACGGGTCGAGCTCATGCGGCGCCACGACGTGCGCTACGTCTGGGTCGGCGCCGCGGAGCGCGCCCGCTACGGGAACGTCTCCTTCGCGGGGGTCGCGGGCGTCGAGCCGGTGGTCCGAACCCGGACGGTGACGCTGTACCGGGTCGACCAGGCGGCGCTGGCGGCCCGGTAGGCGGGGAGCGGGCGCGGTCGGACCGACCGGCTAGCTTCCGCGCGGTTCGACGACGGTGAGCGCCTCGGCGTCGACGGCGTCGACGTCGAGCCAGTGGGGGACGAACCGCCGCTTCTCGAAGTCCTCGCGCTCGTCCTCGGTGCCGATGGTACACCAGAGCTGTACCTCGTCGGGGCCGTGGTAGTCGCCCTGGCGCTGGATGGCGAAACAGACCTGCTCCTCGCCGTCGTGTTCGATCACGGCGTCCTTCCTGATCCCGGGGTCGCCGTGGACGATGAGGACCTGCATACCCGCTCTTGCGCCAGTCCGGGCTTGAAGGCTTCGGCTTGCCGTGAGAGCGTACTCGCGGGCGTCGGCTCGCGCCGAGGCGGCACGACGGTGATCAGTGAGGGGAGCGACCTTGCAGCTCAGCTGGCGTGTCGCTCGCGTGCGCGACCGGACGCACCCGGACCGACCCGACGCGACCAGCGCCCGGACGTCGGCCGCGCCAGACCAAACGGGTTTTAACGGGCGGCGTCGAACCCACGCCAGGTAGATACCATGCAGATGCCACGCCGGATGAACACGTACTGTCCGCACTGCGACGCCCACCACGAGCACGAGGTGGAGAAGGTGCGACGGGGCCGCGAGACGGGGATGAAGTGGATCGACCGCCAGCGCGCCCGTGGCACGTCCACCATCGGGAACGCCGGCAAGTTCTCGAAGGTGCCCGGTGGCGACAAGCCGACGAAGAAGACCCACCTCAAGTACCGCTGTAGCGACTGCGGCAAGGCCCACATGCGCGAGGGCTGGCGCGCCGGTCGACTGGAGTTCCAGGAGTAATGGCGGGGAGCTACCACCGCGTCGTCTGTCCGGACTGTGGCAACGAGCAGGTCGTGTTCGGCAAGGCGTCGACGCCGGTCAACTGCGTCGTCTGCGGGTCGACGATCGCGACGCCCGCCGGCGGCAAGGCCGAGTTCGCCGGCGAGGTCGCCGAGACGGTCGAGTCCCGGTAACGCCGTCGCCCGGGGACGCCGGCGGTTCGGTCCGGGGTTCGGACGCCGACGCTCGGCTCCGGGTTCGCGGTCGCCCCGCTCTGTCGGACCGAAGGCGGAAGCTTGATTATCGCGTCACGGCCAGTTGGCGTACGGATGCTCCCGCTCCAGGTCATCGACAGCTTCCTCCTCAACTACCACGTGGGGCACGCGCTACTGTTGGTGTTCGTGCTGGCGACCGTCGGGGCGCTGCCGCTCGGGTCGCGACGGATCGTCGCCATCAACGTCGCCGTCTTCGGCCTGGTGTTTGCCCTGACGCCCGCGGCGCTGGTCCCGCCGTGGTTCCTGTTTCTCGGGATCGCGATGCTCGTCGTCGGCCCGATACTCTACATCACCGCGCCGCGGTGAGCGGTCGAGGGGCCGGTCCACGGGTTCCGAACGCGGACCCGTCGCCCTGCTTCGCGCCGTTTAACCGCCGTCGCACCAACCGTCGGACATGGCAGCGCCGCACGTCCCGGACGACGGGGGCGAGTCGGTGGAGCTCCCCTGCGGTGAGACCGTCAGCGTTCGGGCGATCGACATGGGGATGCGGGAGTTCGACTGCGACTGTGGCTCGACCCACGCCGTCGTCACCGACGTCCACCCTCCGGACCGGTTCCTGCCGGGCGTGCTCGTCGAGACGCTCCGGGAGGCGGTCGAGACCACGAGCGAGGAGATGCCGGAGTTCGGCACGCCGCACCTCCTGGGGATCGTCGTCGAGGAGTTCCCCGAGCGCGTGACGAGCGTCGACGTGACCGACGACCAGGAGGTCGGCTACGCCCTCCTGTGGGTGAGCGAGTTCGACGCCCGCCGCCTGCACGAGGTGATAGTCGAGCTGGTCGTCGAGCTGATGGAACACGCGGTCAGCCACGCCGACGACGAGGCGGCGATCCGGGAGTTCGAGGAGCGCATGCTCGAGTTCGACGTGTCGACGTTCGTCGAGGAGTACCGCGCACAGCGGGACCTCGACGCCGACGACGTGCGGCCGTGAGCGGACCCACCACACCGCCGATCTCCGCGTCTAACGGTCGTCTGACGCCTGTCTCACTGAACGCTAAGTCGTCACGGTGCGTGCGTATGACACGTGATGCACGCCCGCCGCAGCGAGTTCGAGACGCTCCGGGGGGTCCTCTCCGAGGCCGACGAGCCCCTGACCGCGCGCGAGATCCTGTCGCACCTCGAGGAGGAGGACCACGACGCGTTCGACAGCCCCCACCGGGTCGCGACGGTCCTCGGCCGCTACGCCGACCGGGGCGAAGTGGAGGTCGTCCGGGACAGCCCCTACCGCTACCGGCTGAACACGTGACGCTCGGGGCGCGGACGCGGGGCCCCGGACGACGGCGGCCGTCGGCGCCCCGCGCCCGGGGACCGCGGTCCGCCGCCCCCGGCGCCCGATCGTTTCGAATTTCGTAACGAACTTTCGCTTCTCACAGTAATTCGCCGGGCTTATTACGACGAGCGAACTCGATTCTCGTGATGAGCGACGAGGAAACCGTCAACCGGGACTCCGTCGGCACCCAGGCGGGGGCCGGCGACGAGGACCGGACGATCCTCCTTATCGGCAGCGGTCCAATTCGCATCGGGCAGGCGGCCGAGTTCGACTACTCCGGCGCGCAGGCGTGTCGGGCGCTGCGGGAGGAGGGCGCGCGAGTTGTCCTCGTCAACTCGAACCCGGCGACCATCATGACCGACCCGGAGATGGCCGACCGGGTGTACATCGAGCCGATCACCACCGACGCCATCGCGGAGATCATCCGCGAGGAGCGGCCGGACGGGGTGATCGCCGGGCTCGG
>JBDGTB010000014.1:0-3069 GCA_042217235.1 Haloferacaceae archaeon
CACCCGCGTCGCGGCCGCCGGCCCGGTCGGCGCGGTTGACCAGCGCGCCCCGCTCGCGGGCCGCCCGCGCCGCCGCGTCGTTGACCGCCTCGTCGTCGGTCGCACACACCACGACGGCGGGGTCGTGGCGCTCGACGTGGTCGGCGACCGCCTCGGGAGAGGGTTCGGCGCGAACCCGCTCGGCGCCGCCGAACGCCGCGTCGGCGAACTCCGGTGCGACGACGACGACCCGCGCCTCGCGCCCGAACGTCCGGGCGCGGCGGGCGCCGACGCTGCCGCCGCCGAACACCAGCACCGTCTCGTCGGAGAGGTCGTGAGAGAGCGGAATCATTGTCGCGTGTTCGCGGTCGCTCGTTCGGCCAGACGGATGCCCGTCTTCTTTAATATATCCGTCGAGAACAGCGTGTCCCAGTCGTCCGCGCCGACGTCCCAGTGGTCGGCCATCACCTCGCGCACCCGTTCGACCCGGCGCTCGCTCTCCGCCTCGCTCCGGCCGTGGGTCATCGCGAACACGTTGTACGGCCAGACGCCCTCGTGCCGGGGGCGCTCGTAGCAGTGGGTGACGAAGGGGAGCGCGGCGACCTCCGGCCCGACCGTCGACACGAGGTCGTCGGGCACGTCCCAGACCGTCATGCCGTTCTCCGTGTAGCCGAGCGCGTAGTGGTTGGGAACGACCCCGACCCGTCGGACCTTCCCCTCGACGCGGAAGCGCTCGATCGTCTCGACCACCCACGCCACGTCGGCGTCGAGCGCGTCCGCGACGTCGCGGTACGGCGTCTCGGTGGTCGGCAGGCCGTCCTGTATCTCCACCACGAGGTCTCGCTCGGCCGGCGTCAGCGCCCCGCGGTCGATCGGCGTCACCGACGGCCCGCGGTCCGCGAGGTCCACGTCGGCGTCCCGGAGCGGCCCGTCGACCGGGAACTTCGCCTCGACGCGGAACTCCCGCTGCTTGGGGAGGTTGTACGTCGGCTGGCCGGTCGCGTCCTCGATCTCGGCGAGCACCTCGGGCACGCGGTCGGCGTCCGCGACCGAGAGGACGAACCAGACGTTGAGGTGTGGGTGCTCGCGCCTGTAGTTGTGCGCGACCTCGCGGCGGTCGTTTATCGCCGCGACCACCTCGTCGAACCGGTCGGCGGGAGCGTGGGTCGCGACGAGCGTCGCCGTGCCGCCGATCGCCTCGGCGTTCACCAGCGCGCCGAACCGCGAGAGCGTCCCCTCGTCGTCGAGTCGCCGGACGCGTGCGGCGAGCTCCGCCGCGGTCGTCTCGACGCCCCGGTCGCGCAGCGCCGCGGCCGCCGGCTCGAACGGCCGTTCGACGACGGGGAACCCGCCCTGGAAGGCGTTGACGATCGCCCGGTCGAGTCGGGAGAGAGCGTCCCCCTCACCCTCTGTCATTACCGGCGTGTCGGGCCGGCGTGGCCATAAGCGTCCCGGAGCCGTTCCGCCCTCGACCGCCGGACGGGACCGAGGGGTCCCGGGACGCGCCCGCGTCGTCGGCGGGGAGCGAGTCGTCCCGTCAGTCCTCCGCCGGCGCGTCGTCGCGCTCGTCCACCCCGTCGGTGCGCACGCCGGTCGCGCGGAACCCGCGCTCCTCGACGGCCTCGACGATCGCGACGTGGTCGGCGCTCGCGCGGTAGTAGAACACGAGGTCGAAGCTCCCCTCGCGGAGCAGCTGCTGGCACTCCCAGACGAAGGCGTCGTCGTCGAGACGCCGCCCCTGGAACTGGTTCGACGAGAAGTCGGCGTCGTCGTTGCCGGCGTAGATGTACGTCTCCCCCGCCTCGGCGTCGGCGCTGTGGGCGGCGATCACGTCGTTCAGCTCCACCGTGAGCTCCTGCATCTCCAGGTCCTCGCTCCCGTCGAGGTCGGTGTGGACGACGACGCCGTTCAGCGTCACGTCGCCCGGTTCGAGGAGCGCCCGCGTCCGCCGGTAGAGGTCCGCGTCGACGGCGTCCATGGCGTCGTTCCGCGGCGAGCGGTCTTACGGGTGGCGATCTCCCGGTCCGGCTCGCGCCCCGGCCACGCCGTCGCCGGGCACAAGGCACATCACCCTGCTCGTGCAGACGTGACATACATGGTACGCGAGTGGGCCGTCGACGCCGTCGAACGCGTCCACGAACGGCTCCTCCACCGGGAGATCGACCCCGACGCGGTCCCGACGCACGTCGCGATCATCCAGGACGGCAACCGGCGGTACGCCCGGAAACAGGGCGACCGGGCGCCGGAGGGACACCACGAGGGGGCCCGGACGACCGAGCGGGTGCTCGAGTGGTGCGAGGAGCTCGGCATCGAGGAGCTCACGCTCTATGCGTTCTCGACGGAGAACTTCGCCCGCCCCGAGGAGGAACTGGACCCGCTTTTCGACCTGATCGAATCGAAGCTACGCGAGTTCGCCGACGCCGACAGGGTCCACGAGCGCGGGGTCTGCATCCGCGCCATCGGCGACATCCCGCGCCTGCCGCCGCGCGTTCGCGAGGCCGTTGCCTACGCCGAACGACGCACCGCGTCGTACGACCGCTTCCGGCTGAACGTCGCGCTTGCGTACGGCGGTCGCGCCGAGCTCCTCGGCGCCGCGCGGTCGGTCGCGCGGGACGTCCGCGACGGCGATCTCGCGCCAGCCGACGTGGACACGGCGGAGGTCGAGGGACGACTCTCGCGACGCGAGCTGCGCGACGTCGACCTGATCGTCCGGACGGGCGGCGACGAGCGCACCTCGAACTTCCTCCCGTGGCACGCCGCCGGCAACGAGGCGGCCGTGTTCTTCTGTACGCCCTACTGGCCCGCGTTCTCGAAGGTCGACCTCCTGCGCGGGGTCCGCACCTACCAGGCCCGCGAGCAGTCCTGGCGGGCGAGCCGCGCCGAACGGGCGGCGACGCTGGTCGGCGCCGTCGCCGAGACGTCGGTCGCGGAGGCCCGTACGGTCGCCGGGCGCCTGCGCGAGAAGCTCTCGCGACGCGGTGTCCGCGAGGTGGACGCGGCGCTCGAACGACGGGAGACCGACCGCTCGGCGGACTAGCGAGGCCCTCCCGGCGGTCGGGCCTCGCTCACCGCCCCTCGGCGGGTCGCTGT
>JBDGTB010000014.1:3169-6473 GCA_042217235.1 Haloferacaceae archaeon
CGCTCCCCGCCTCCGTTTCGAGGCCCTCCCGGCGGTCGGGCCTCGCTCACCGCCCCTCGGCGGGTCGCTGTCGCTCCCCGCCTCCGTTTCGAGGCCCTCCCGGCGGTCGGGCCTCGCTCACCGCCCGAACCGCCGCTGGCGACGCTGGTAGTCGAGCAGCGCGCGCAGGTAGTCCCGCCGCCGGAAGTCCCGCCAGTTCACGTCCGTGAAGTAGAGCTCCGAGTAGACGGACTGCCAGATCATGAAATCCGAGAGGCGCTCGGCGCCGGTCTTGATCAGCAGGTCCGGCTCGTCGGGGAAGACCAGCCGGTCCTCGACGAGGTCGGCGTCGATCTCCCCGGGGTCGAGGTCGCCGTCGGCCACCTCCTCGGCGAGCGACCGGACGGCGCCGGCGAACTCCCGTTGCCCCCCGAGGCCGACGTTCACCTGCACCGGGGCGTCGGCGCGCTCGGTGTCGTCCGGTCCCCGGACCGCCACCGGCCGCGGCACGTCCACCTCGCGGAGCGCCCGCTCGATCGTCGGAACGACCGCCTCGTCGAGGACGCTCACCGACACCGCGACCCGCTCGGCGCCGTACTCGAAGGCCCACCCGAAGAACCGCTCCAGCGTGTCGTAGGCCCCCTGTTCGAGCAGGTCTCGCTCGGTGATCACGACCGCGACGCGGCGGGGCGGGTCGGCGCCGCGCCGCCGCCGGAGCCGGTAGCGGAGCGCGAGATAGCGGTCGTACGGATCCACGGGCGCCGGTACCCCGCGGACGGTCCTGAGCCTTGTGTTCCGGCGGAGAGACGTGCTGGCGTCTCCAGCCGGAGGTGGACCGGCGATGGCGGCCCGCCCCGCACGCTGTCGAGAGCGTTAAGTGGTCCACTTGGGTAGCAGGGGACGTGACGACCCCAGTCCGGCGTGCCGGGGGGTTCGCCGTCGTCGGGACCCTCGCACTCGCCGCCCCGGCGCTCGGGCGGGCCGCGGCGCTCCCGTTCGCCGCCGTCGCGCTCGGCGCGGCGTTCGTGGTCGACGACGGCCCCCTGTTCGAACTCTTCGCCCGACCGGGCGACGAGCAGGAGGGACGCCTCGCCGGACTGGCCGGGTTCGCCCTGGCGGCCGCGGGGCTCGCCCTCCTCGCCACGCTGCCCCGCGGCCGGGCCGCGCTCCCGGTCACGGTGTACGTCGCCGCGGTCCTCGTCGTCGCCTACGGGAACCTCGGGGAGCGCCTCGTCGGGGCGCGGACGGACGACCCGTTCCTCGCCACCGCGGGCTTCGCCACGGTCGGCTTCGTCGCCGCGCTCGGCGGGCAGGTCGCGACGGCGCTCGCCGGCACCGGAGCGCCGTCGCTCCCGCGCTTTGCCTTCCTCGCCGCCGCGGGGGCGCTCGCCGCCGCGCTCCTGCGCGCGATGCTGTTCGTCAGGGACGACCCGCTCGTGATGCTGACCGTCGGCGTCCAGCTCTGGCTGTTCGAGACGGTCGCCACCGACGTCCACGTCCAGGAGGTCGCCGTCGCGCTCGGCGTGACGGTCGTGCTCGGCTACGCCTCCTACGCGCTCGGGACCGCCTCCGTCCCCGGGATGCTCACCGGCGTCCTCCTCGGCCTCCTCACCATCGTCCTCGGCGGCTACGGCTGGTTCGCCCTCCTCGTGGCCTTCTTCGCCGTCGGCGGCCTCTCGACCAAGTTCCGCTACGAGCGAAAGCGCGAGCGCGGCGTCGCCGAGGAGAACGAGGGGGCCCGCGGCACGGGCAACGTCCTCGGCAACGCCGCCGTCGCGCTCGTCGCCGTCATCGGCTACGCCGCCGTCCCGCAGCTGCCGGTCGACGCGACCGTCTTCCGGTTCGCGTTCGCCGGCTCGCTCGCGGCCGCGATGAGCGACACCCTCTCCAGCGAGGTCGGCGGGCTCTACGACACCCCCCGGCTGATAACCACGCTCGACCCCGTGCCGCCCGGCACCGACGGCGGCGTCACCTGGCAGGGGACCCTCGTCGGCGCCGTCGGCGCCGCGCTCGTCGCCGGCGTCGCGGCCCTCTTCCTCCCCGACCCGCGTCCGCTCGCGCTCACGGTCGTCGCCGCCGGCGGCGTCGTCGGCATGCTGGTCGACAGCTTCCTCGGCGCGACCGTCGAGGGCGACCGGATCGGCAACCAGGGCGTCAACCTGCTCGCGACGCTCGGCGGCGCGCTCGCCAGCGTCGGCCTCGCGGCCGCCCTGCTGTGACCTCCCTCCGCCCCGCACGCCCCGCGGACCGGCCACGCCTGCTCGGCCTGCAGTCGCTGCTCCCCGACCCCGCGCCCGACCTCCTCGGGCACGGCCTCCGGACCGGCGGCGTCCTCGTGGCGGACGACGGCACGCCGGTGGCCTACCTGCTCGCGGTCGGGGTGACGTTCGGGGCCGCGAGGGGTCCACGCGAAACAGGGGGAGTGCCCGCTCGAATAGATCCAGTCGAAACGTCAGACGCGGGGCGGACGGGCGTCGGAACGGCGGGCCGGCCGGCTTCGAACGCGGTCGAACCGAGCGGCCGGGCGACGGCCGGCGAGGCCGACGGGGACGCCCCGGAGGGCGGCGAGGCGGCGGCCCACCTCGCGGAGCTCGTCGTCGCGCCCGACCGCCGCCGGCGGGGCCACGGCGGCGCGCTCCTCGACGCCCTGCTCGCGCGCGCCGACCGGGTGACGGTCCGCGTCGCCCCCGACAACGAGGCGGCGCTCGCGCTGTATCGCTCCCGGGGGTTCGAGCGGGTGGGCCGCGAGCCGGACGCCTTCGCCGACGGACCCGCGCTCGTGCTCGCGACTACGACGTGAGCTGGTCGGCCGTGCGGACGCGGACGTCGACCGGCCGCTTGACGAACTCGCCGGTCGACCGCGCGACGACGTGCTCGACGCCGCGCTGGGCGGCGACGTCGAGCAGCCGCTGGTCCAGCTCCCCGTCGAGGACGAGCGCGAACGGCGCGGCGTCCGCGCCCTCGACCGCGTCGAAGGCGTCGGCGGCGTCGACCTCGTCGAGGACGGCGAACTCGTCGTCGAGCAGCCGCGCGCGGCCGGTCTCGTCCGCTATCACCGCGCGGACGTGTCCGCGAAGCGACCCGGGAGACTCGCCGGCGCTTCCGTCCCCGCCCCCGGCGGCCGGCGTCGCGCCGGCGCCGTCGTCCGCGGCGTCGGCGGTCGCCGGCTCGCCGTCGTCGGGGCCGGCGGTCGCGGCTTCCGATCCCGCCGTCCCGGCCTCCGGATCGGCGCTCGTCGCGCGCGCCGCCCCCTCCTCGTCCTCGGCCGGTTCGGGCTCCGTCACGGGAGCCGTGCCCGCCTCGCCGAGCGCCGCCGCGACGTCGC
>JBDGTB010000110.1:0-6393 GCA_042217235.1 Haloferacaceae archaeon
CGCCGGCGTTGACGCGGAACGGCCGGGAGGCGACGTACGGCGACTCGGCGGTCTCTGCGTGGACGAAAAAGAGCCCGCGGGCCATCGAGCCGACGAGCATCCCCTCGTCGTGGTCCATCATCGAGCCGGTGTCGACACAGACGCGGTCGGCGGAGCCGGCGCGCTCGACGGCGGTCACCTCCGCCCAGCGCAGGTCGAGCTGTTCGCGGTCGACGGCGTCGCGCACCTCGCAGGTCGCCCGGATCTCGTCGGGGTCGTCGCTGTCGAGCAACACCGCGTCCGCGCCCTGTTCGAGCGTCTCGAAGGCGGTCCGGGCCTCCTCGGCGGACGTGACGCCCGCGACCAGCGTCGTCTCCTCACCGATCCGGGCGATCAGGTTCTCCAGCGGGATGATCGTCCAGTCCTCGCCGACGACGAGCGTGTACGCGGCGTCGCGGGCGGCCTCCTCGGCGAACGCCTCGTAGCGCTCGTCGAGGATGCGGACGTAGGCGCCCTGCGCGCGGTCGTCGGAGCGCCGGAGCGTCGTCAGGTCGGCCGACCCCGCGAGGTCGTCGGGCACGTCGATGGTGCCGTCGCCCTCGCCGTTCTTGCCGACGACGTAGGCGTCGGCCTCCGCGACGTCCTCCTCGGCCTCGGCCTCCGCGACGAGGTCCGCGTCGGAGCGAAACGCCGCCACGTTCACGTCGCCGAGCTCCCGGACCCGCCCGACGTCGGCGGCGTCGACGAGCACCCAGTCGACGCCCGACTCCAGCCCCGCCGTGATCCGGCGCTTCCGTCGCTCCCAGTCGCCGACGCTGTCGTCGGCTTTCAGCCACACGCTCCGTGTCATGGGCGTCGAAACTCGTCGCCGGGGCTTGAACGTGGCGGCTCCGGCCGGTCGCGACCGCACGCGGGCGCGTTCGTCCGACGGGGGCCCCGGCGAGGCGTGCCCGACTCAGGCCTCGGCGAGCCCCGACCGGCGCAGCGCCGCCTCGACGCTCGCGTCGTCGTGGATGACCGCTGCGACCGCGCGGGTGATGGCCCCGGGGTCGTCGTGCTGGAAGATCGACCGGCCCATCGAGACGCCGGCCGCGCCGCCGTCCATCGCCCCGCGCACCATCTCGACGGTCTCGCGGTCGGTCCCCCGCGAGCCGCCGGCGATGATCACCGGCTTCGCCGACGCCGCCGCGACCCGCTCGAAGCTCGTCGCGTCGCCGCTGTAGCCCGTCTTGATCACGTCGGCGCCGAGCTCCTCGGCGAGGCGGACGGCGTGAGCGAGGTCGTCGGCGTCGTCCTCCTCGACCCGCGGGCCGCGGGCGTACGCCATCGCCAGCACCGGCAGGCCGAGCTCGTGGGCCGCGGTCGTCAGCTCGCCCAGGTCCTCGATCTGGTCGGGCTCGCTGTCGCTGCCGACGTTGATGTGAAAGGAGACGGCGTCGCCGCCGGCCCGGACCGCGTCGGTCGCGGTCGCGGTGACGCGCTTGTCGTTGCCGTCCGGGCCGACGGTCGTCGAGCCGTTCGCGTGGACGATGTAGCCCGCGTCGTTCCTGTTCGGGTGGACGCGCGGGGCGATCCCCTTCTGTGTCAGCACCGCGTCGGCGCCGGCGCTCGTCACCGCGTCGATCGTCGACTCGATGTCGACCAGCCCCTTCACCGGGCCCATCGTGATGCCGTGGTCCATCGGCACGGTGAGAAAGCGGCCGTCGGTGGAGATGCGATCGAGCCGTGCGTCGATCCCGGGACTCATGAATGTGTGATAGTGTGCCAACGCGAGTTATGTACGTTCCGGATCGGCGAGTCCGGCGCCCCGGCGCGCCCCCGTCACGAGCTCCCGTGCCTTCGCGGTCAGCCGGTCCGCGACGGTCGCCGCGTCGTCGCCGTTCTCGACCCCTTCGGCGACGATGTCGACGAGCGCGCTCCCGACGATCACGCCGTCGGCGCCGGCGGCCACGATCCGCTCGGCGTGCTCGCCGGTCTTGATCCCGAAGCCCACCGCCTTCGGGATCCCCCGGTCGTCGCGCGCGGCCACCCGGTCGAGCACCGCGCCCGTGTGCTCGGAGACGTCGTCCCGGACGCCGGTCACCCCCAGTCGCGCCTGCACGTAGAGGTAGCCCGAGGCGAGATCGAGGATGCGCGCCAGCCGCTCGTCGGTCGTCGTCGGCGCGACGACGAACACGAGGTCGACGCCCGCGTCGGTGCAGGCCTCGCGCAGGGGGCCGGCCTCCTCGGCCGGCAGGTCCGGGACGACGAACCCCTCGATCCCGGCGTCGGCGGCGGCCCGGACGAACGGACCGGGCCCCGGCTCGTCGCCGTACTGGTAGACGAGGTTGTAGTAGGTCATACAGACCAGCGGCGCGTCGACGTCGAGGTCGCGGACGAACGCGAGGAACCGCTCGGGCGTCATCCCGCCCTCCAGCGAGCGGACGACCGCCGACTGGATCGTCGGCCCCTCGGCGATCGGCTCGGAGAACGGGAGGCCGAGCTCGATGACGTCGGCCCCGCCGCGGTCGAGCGCCTCGACGTACCGCAGCGACGACTCGTAGTCGGGGTCGCCGGCCGCGAGGTAGGGGACGAACGCGGGCCCGTCGCGGAAGGCGTCCTCGAGGCCCATCTATCGCCCCTCCGTCCGCTCGAACACGTCCATCGACGGGGCGTTTTCCACGTCGCCCGCCGCGGTCTCCTCGATCACGGTTTCGAGGTCCTTGTCGCCCCGCCCGGAGACGGTCACGACGACGGTCTCGCCGAGGTCGACCCCGTCGTCCCCGGCGTCCGGGCCCGCGACCCGCTCCAGGTAGCCGAAGGCGTGGGCGGTCTCCAGCGCCGGGATGATCCCCTCCGTGTTCGAGAGCCGGTGGAACCCGGCGAGCGCGGCCTCGTCGTCGACGTTCACCGCGCTGACGCGCCCCGCGTCGACGAGGTGGGCGAGCTCGGGCCCGACGCCCGCGTAGTCGAGCCCGGCGGAGACGCTGTGTGACTCGACGATCTGCCCGTGTGCGTCCTGGAGCACCTTCGTCCGCGCGCCGTGGAGGACCCCCTCCTCGCCGGTCGAGAGCGACGCCGAGTTGGGCGCGACGCCCGCGTCCTCGTCGACGCCGAGGTCGGACCCGCCCGCCTCGACGGCGTACAGCGCCACCGCGGGGTCGTCGACGAACGCGGCGAACGACCCCATCGTGTTCGAGCCGCCGCCGGCGCAGGCGAGCACCGAGTCGGGGAGCCCGCCCGCCCGCTCGCGGGCCTGCTCGCGGGCCTCCTCGCTTATCACCGACTGGAACTCCCGGACCATCGCGGGGAACGGGTGCGGGCCGACGACGCTCCCGATCACGTAGTGGGTGTCCTCGACGCTCGTCGCCCAGTCGCGCATCGTCTCGCTTATCGCCTCCTTCAGCGTCCCGCGGCCGACCGTGACCGGGGTGACCTCGGCGCCGTTCAGCCGCATCCGGAACACGTTGGGCCGCTGGCGGTTGATGTCCTTCCGGCCCATGTACACCTCGCAGGGCATGTCGAGGTGGGCCGCGGCCATCGCCGTCGCGGTGCCGTGCTGGCCCGCGCCGGTCTCCGCGATGATCCGCTCTTTGCCCATGTACTTCGCGAGCAGCACCTGCCCGAGCGCGTTGTTCAGCTTGTGCGCGCCGCCGTGGAGCAGGTCCTCGCGTTTCAGGTACACCTCGCGGCCGTACCGATCCGAGAGCCGGTCCGCGCGCTGGAGCGGCGTCGGCCGGCCGCCGAAGTCCCGCAGCCGGGCGCGGAACTCGTCCATGAAGCCGTCCTCGTTTTCCAGCACGTACCGCTCGTAGGCGTCGGTCAGCTCCTCGATCGCCGGCATCAACACCTCCGGCACGTACTGCCCGCCGTACTCGCCGAACTTCCCGTCGGACCGCTCGTTCGAATCCGTGCTCATGCGTTCGTGAACGTCCGCGTGTTCGACTCCACGTCACCGTCCATGATGGCGCTCCCGATAAGGAGCCCGTCCGCGCCGGCCGCACGCATCCGCGCCACGTCGGCCGGCGTCGTCACCCCGCTCTCGGCGACCAGCGTCGCGTCGCTGTCCGCCGGCAGCGCCGCCGCCACCCGCTCGAACGTCCCGAGGTCGACCTCCAGGCGGGCGAGGTCGCGGTTGTTCACCCCGATCAGCTCCGCGCCCGCGTCGAGCGCCGCGCGGAGCTCGGCCTCGGTGTGGACCTCGACCAGCGGCTGGAACCCCCGGTCGCGGGCGGCCGCGACGAGCCCGGGGAGGTCGTCGACGAACCGCGCGATGAGCAACGCGGCGTCCGCGGCGACGGCGTCGAGCTGCTCCGCCCGGAGGAGGAAGTCCTTGCGCAACACGGGCACGTCGACCGCCGCGCGCACCCGCCGGAGCGCCTCGGGCGACCCGCCGAAGTGGTCGGGCTCGGTCAGCACCGACAGCGCCGCCGCGCCGCCGGCGACCATCGACTCGGCGAGCTCGACGGGGTCGGCCGACCGCTCGCCGTCGGTCGTCGGGCTGGTCGGTTTCACCTCCGCGATCACGGGCACGCGACCCGCCGCCTCGGCGTCCGCGAACGCCGCCGGCAGCGACCGGGCGTCGACGGACACGCGCTCGGAGCCGCCGTCGCGCCGCTCGGCGGCCGCCAGTATCGACCGGACCGCGGGGGCCAGCTCCCCCTGTGTAATGTCCATCCTTGTCCATCGATGGGGGTCTCTGTCCATAAGGCTTGCGTCGTCGCCGGGGTTAACTGCGGGGCGGTCGGCACTTCTCCCATGGACGAGACGGGCGTCTTCGCGCGCGAGTTCCCGGCGATCGACCGCACCGTCGAGGTGGGCGTCGCCGCCGGGCGGGTCATCAGCGTTTCGTTTTCCCACTCCCCGCCGGCGGACGCCGACCCCGACCACCCGGTGCTCGACCGGATCGCGGCCGCGCTGGCGGGCGATCCCGACGCGGACCTCGCCGGCGTCGAGGTGGCGCTGACCGTGCCGACGGACCACCGACGGGTGCTGGAGGCGACGCGGCAGGTCCCCCGGGGCGAGACGGCGACGCTCGCGCAGGTCGCCCACATGGCGAACCTCGACCCCGACGACGAGGACGACGTCGCCACCGTCCGCGAGGCGCTGGCCGAGAACCCGGTTCCGCTGCTGGTCCCGGACCACCGCGTGCCCGACGTGCCGGGCGCGACGCCGACCGACGTGGCCGAGTTCTTGCGGGATACGGAGGGATAGAACCACGTCTCGGACGGCTCCGGGACGTTCGGAACCACCTCGAAGGCCCCCCATCGACCAGTCCGACCGTCGCGGTCGTCGTCCCGACTGACATCCTCCCACGACTGAAGTCGTGGGGTTCCACGGTCACAGACCGTGCCCACGACGGAGAGGTTCCCCACTCGTCGCACCGACGGTGGGGTTGTGGGCCGTGCCAGTGCGGCCCCCGACTCGGATAGCGGGCTTCATCTACCGCCCTGCTGGCGTGCATATCCTTACCCGAGACTCGGTAGCACAACCTATGACACGAACCGCCGTAGTTGTTTCGGGAGGTGTCGGATTCATCCCACGGCTTTAGCCGTGGGCTTTCTCCTCGGACCACTGTAACGACCGTACACGTCCCGAAAGCACCACCCACCGTACAGTCCCCTCGCCTCTCCAACCAGCTGCGCCCGCCGTCGCGGGCGCACGAACCCTCGCACGCAGGAGTCGCGGCCCGGAGGCCGCGACAGCGCACGCCGTCGACCAGCTCGTCAGCCGGCGCGGCGAGCGCCTCCGTGCGCGCGCAAAGGGGGGAGGGCCCGGGTGCGGAGCGGGTGTGGGCGGGACTGAAAAGGGGGCTTTCGAGGTGGTGGCAGAACTCCTGGGATCGAAGGGGGCTTTCGAGGCGGTCGGATCCCGTTCCAGCGGAACACCCTTCACCGGGGCATCGTCTCACACGAACTCGACGTCCAGCCACTCGTGGACCAGGAACTCCAGCGCGTTCACGAGGTAGTGGGCGACGACGACGGTCAGGAGGCTCCCCGTGAGGACGAAGGCGGCGGCGAGGAGGAAGCCGAGCAGGCCCGTGACGGCGACGCCGGCGGGCCCCTGCGCGCCGTGGCCCGCCGCGAACGCGAGCGAGGAGAGCGCCGCCATCGCCCACGGCGAGACGCCGAAGCCGGCGTGCATCGCGCCGACGAGCGCGCCGCGAAAGAGCAGTTCCTCGAAGCCGGCGATGACGGGGAGCACGACGAACAGGAGGAGCAGCCACCCCCGGGTCGTGTCGGGGGCGAGCGCGGCGCGAAACTCGGAGGCGCCGCCGATCCCAACCCGCTCGCCGAGCGTCGCGCCGACCTCGTTGGCGAGGTAGAGTGCGACGCCGACCCCGACGCCGGCGCCGAGCGCGCCGGGCGACAGCGCCGGCCCGTCGGCGCCGAGCGCCGCCGCCGGGACCCGCGCGTACCACGCCCCGGCGAGCAG
>JBDGTB010000047.1:0-6266 GCA_042217235.1 Haloferacaceae archaeon
AGCCCCCTTCCTCAGCGAGCGCCGACCGAACGGGAGGCGCGAGCAGGGAGGGGAGACAGCGCCTCAATTCAGCTCAAGGAGCGAACGGCGTCAGCCGTGAGCGAGTAGGGTAGGGTAGTTCACGGCGACGTGGACGTCACGCGGGGCGCTGAACGAGCAGATAGCGCACCTGCACCTCGACCTCGCGTCCGGCCGTCCGATCGATGCGAGCGTCCAGCCGCTCGCCCAGCTCGGGCGGGGCCTCCCCCCGACCCGACCCGACGAGTATCGTGACGCTGGAGGGGCGTTGAGCGAGGAGGTTCTCCGAGTACTCGAACTGGATCTCCAGGAGGTCGAACTCGGAATACGCCGGGTCGTCGAGAACGGCCCGGACGTCGTCCCGGATCGACTGCTCGACGGTTGCCGTCTGGTACGAGCTGAACGTGACGGTCCCGAGGAACGCCGACAGGAGGAGGATGCTGAGTAGCAACACGCCCGCTCGCCTGAGGATCGCCCGCTTCGTCCGTTCGCCCCGGAGCCACTGGGCGGGCCGATACCCCATGTACCACAGCACGACGAGCGCGGCGAGGTTGATCGACAGCACGTTGACGAGGAGCAACACCCCGGACCCGAGCACGAGCGACGGCCGTCCCCACGCGATGCCGACCCCGACCGTCGCGGCCGGCGGGATGAGCGCGACCGCGATCATGACGCCGACGAGCGCCGAGGAGAACCCGGACGCGAGGCTGACGACCCCCGCGACGCCGGAGCCGAGCGCCACGACCAGCGACAGGACGTCGGGCCGAAACCGCTCCCGGATCTGCGGGATCGAGAGGACGTCTAACCCCGGCGGAACGAGGTTCCCTCGCTTGACGAGAAACGCGAAGAGCGTCGCACTGACAACGGTGAGCAGGGCACCGACCACCTGGAGTTTGACGCCCTGCGTGAAGAGCTCGCGGTCCCGGAACACGGTGCCGACGCTCGTGGCCATCGCGGGGCCGATCAGCGGGGCGATCACCATCGAGCCGACGACGACCGCCGCGGAATCGAGGAGTAGCCCGGCCGTGGCGATGATCGCACTCACGACAGTCATGCCGGCGTAGATCGGGAAGGAGGCGGGGACGAGGTCCTCCGCTGCGCTCTGGAGTTCCTCCCGGGCGATCTGTTCCGGGCTTTCGCTGGTCTCCTCGTATCGCTCTTCGAGCCGGTCGTAGTCGCGCGAAACGACGGTCTGGGTTTCGACCGTCACCGTGATCGCGTCGTCTTTGACACCGATCTCACGGAACCGGTCGAGAAGTGGCTCGAGGGCGTTCGTCGGGATGGGAAAGTGGACGGCGCAGGCGTACCCCCGGCCACTCGTCTCGTCGGTGAGCGTGTAGTCGATCCCCTCGTCCGTGAGGACGTCGAGGACGGCGTCCCGCTTTCCGGTGGGGACGGTCACGAACACGAGCCTGGCCATGGGCGCAACGACTCGCCCGGCTGGATAAATAGCCACCCGGAATCGTGGTCCGGGATCGCCTCGTGCGACGAGCCATCGTCGCGCGTGTGCCACCGGCCACGCCCGGGCGTTCCGCGTTCCGGAGCCGCCCGTCACGGTCACGCCCTCGAACGGGGGTCGCTCGCCGAACGTGTCAATTGATGTCCACGGGCGACGAAGTACGTCCATGCGACGACTCCCCACCGCCCTCGTCGCCGGCCTGCTCCTGCTCGCCGGCTGTAGCGCCCCCGTCACGACCGCTTCGGCCGACGCCGGTGGTGACGACCCTCCCGCTGTCGACGCCGGCCCCGCCGTCGTTGGTGGTGACGACCCCACCGCCAGGGCCGCCGACGGCCGCCTCCCGCAGGTCGCGGCCGGCGCGCCCGCGAACGCGACCACGATCACCGTCTCGGCCGCCGGCCACGCCACCGCCGCGCCCGACCACGCGGTCGTCCGGTTCGCCGTGACCGCGACCGCCGACGGACCCGACGCCGCCCGCGGGGCGGTCGCGACCGACGTCGGCCGGGTGCGGACCGCCCTCCGCGACGCCGGCGTCCCCGACGACGCCGTCCGGACCACCGCCTTCGCCGTCACGCCCGAGTACCGCTACGTGAACGGGACGCGCGAGCTCGTCGGCTACCGCGCGGTCCACGCCGTCGCCGTCGAGACCGCACCCGACGACGCCGGACGGATCGTCGACGTCGCCCTCGGCAACGGCGCCGACGAGGTCGCCGACGTGTTCTTCGGCCTCGCCGACGGGACCCGCGCCGCGCTGCGGAGCGAGGCGCTCGGCCGCGCCGTCGCGGCCGCCCGGGCCGACGCGGACGCGGTCGCGGGCGCCGCCGGGCTGGGCGTGACCGGCGTGGCGGCCGTCGAGGTGAGCGACGACGTCGCCGTGCCGACCGCCGCAGCGCGCGAGGGGGCGGCCGGGGACGGGACGACGTTCGACCCCGGGCCCGTCACCGTCACCGCCCGCGTCCGCGTGACCTACGCCGCCGCGTAGGGGGAGAGGGCCGAACGGGGACCGTCGCGAACGGCTTGCCGGTCCCGAGCGCGCCCCCGGTCACCCGCTCGAACGAGACCACAGCACCCGTTTGACCCACCACAGCGACTTTTTCCCGGCCGAGGGAACGGCCGTCCGCATGACGCGACTCCCACACCGACACGCCGCCGTCGCGCTGGGGCTCGCCGCGCTCGTCCTCGTGGCCGGCTGTTCGGCGGCCCCGTCCGGCGGCACGGCCGCCGGGTCCGGCGCCGACCGGACCGTGACCGTCGACGCGACCGGCCGGATCGAGGCCGAGCCGAACCAGGCGACCCTCCACCTCTCGGCGGTCGGCACGGGTCCCGACGCCGCGACCGCCCGCCAGCGCCTCGCCGAGAACGCGAGCGCGCTGCGCGAGGCGCTGCGCGACGCCGGCGTCGCGGACGACCAGGTGCGGACCATCCGGTACGACATCTACACCGACCGCCGGCCCGACGAGGGCGAACCCCGGTCCCGGGCGGTCCACACCTACGCGGTGACGCTCGACGACGTGAGCCGCGTCGGCCCGGTGATCGACGCCGCGGTCGGGAACGGCGCGAGCCGGGTCGAGCAGGTCGAGTTCGGCCTCACCCGGGCGAAGCGCACCGAACTCCGCAAGCAGGCGGTCGCCGACGCGATGACCACCGCCCGGGGCGAGGCGGCCGTGATGGCCGAGGCGAGCAACCTCACGATCACCGGCGTCTCGCACGCCAGCACCGCGAACGTGGGCTACGACGGCCCCCAGTACGACGCCGTCGCGCTCGCGGGCGGCGCCGCGAGCACGTCGACCCGCGTCGAGTCCGGACCGGTCACGGTCACCGCGCGGGTCGTCGTCACCTACAACGCGACGGGGTAGCCCCACGACGCGACGGGGCGGTCGCTCGGACGCGTCTCCAGATCGCTGTCCGGCGTGCTCTACTCCTGCCGGGACGGAGGGATGTCGGGCTCGTACCCGACGGCGTCGACCGCCGCGTCGAGCACCGCGTCGACGTTCTCGCCCGTCTCGACGCTCATGTAGGCCTCGGCGTCCACGTCGGTCGAGCGGTCGCTTTTGTTGCAGACGGTGAGCACCGGCGCGTCGAACCGCTCGGCGACGGCGTCGCGCAGGTCGATCTGGTCGGCGAGCGGGTAGCCACAGTCGCCGCTCGCGTCGACGAGAAAGAGCACGACGTCGGCGAGGTGCTCGATCGCGCTCGCGGCCTGTCGCTCGATGTCGTTGCGCTCGGACTCCGGGCGGTCGAGCAGCCCCGGCGTGTCGACGATCTGATAGCGTATCCGGTCGCGGTCGAAGTGCCCGAGCTGGACCGCCCGGGTGGTGAACGGGTAGGAGGCGGTCTCGTTCGAGGCCCGCGTGACGGCGTTGACGAACGAGGACTTGCCGACGTTCGGGTAGCCGGCGACGGCGATGGTCGGCTCGTCGGCGCGGATGTCGGGCAGGTCCCGGACGGCGTCGCGGGCCGCCCCGACCCGGCGGAAGTCGTCGGCCACCTCCTCGAGCACGTCCGCGACGCGCGCGAACGCCTGCTTGCGGTGTTTCCGCGCCGTCTCGGTGTCGGTCTTGCGGATCTTCCCGACGTACTCGGTGCGGATCTCGCGGGTCTGCCGGGCCGCCCACGAGAGCTCGGAGAGGCTCGCCCGCAGGGCGTCCAGCCCGACCTGCTCGCCCTCGTCGGTGATGCGCGGGTCGACCTCGCCGCGCAGCACGGCGTCGCCGAGCTCGCGGTAGAACGGGTCGACGGTCCGGAGGTCCGGCCACGCCTGCACCACGTTGTCGGTGTTGTCGGCGACGATGTTGCACGCCGTCCGGACCATCGACTCCTGGGCCTCCCGGCCGTCCTTGGCGCGACCGGCACGCGCCGCCCGGGAGAAGGCCTTGTCGAGCAGCTCCTCCGACCGGGGCGTGGTCGGGAGGTCCTCGTAGATCATTGCCCGGCTGTAGGTGGTCGGCGGGGAAAAGCGCGTCCCTCCGCCCCTGACGGCCGTCCGAGCGCCGCCGCGACGGACCTGGGTTCGAAGGAGTCGACGGCGCTCGGGACCGCCGGCTGACGGCGTTCGTCGGCGTGGTCCCCCTGCCGCCGCCAACCTACGCCGAGGCCAGGTCTAGCGGTCTCCAGTGCCGCCGCCCGCCTACTCCGACGCCCGGTCCAGGTACTCCCGTTGAACCGCGACGACCTCCGTCGAGTCCGTACAGGCGGCGTAGCGCCGCAGCGGCTCGGCGTTGAGTTCCAGGAACCGCTCCCCCCACGTGAACTTCGCGAGCAGGTCGTCGGCGCGGTCCGGCGCGCCACAGATGACGCAGGCGGCCGCGAGCGCCTCCACCGTGGTCAGGCGCATCGGCCGCCCGAAGTTCACCGGGTTGGCGGCGACCAGATAGGGGAGCGCCCGGTGCTCGCCGGCGAGGCTGAACCGCTTTTCGCCCGCCGACTCCCACGAGCAGTCGAGGGCGACCAGCCGCTCGGGGTCGTCGGCCGGCGACAGCGCCCGCTCGGCGTGCGGGTTCAACACGACGCCGTACGGCGTCTCGCGGTCCGTCCGGTGGAGGGCGACCAGGTCGAAGCGCGCGAGCTTTCGCGCCGTGCACTTCTCGGGGTCGTCGTCCCCCGCATAGCGGACGTGCAGGCTCGGGGCGTCGACCGCCGCGTCGGCCTCGTCGACCCCCGCGCGGTTCGGGTCCACGCCGGACGTGGGCCGCGACGGCACAAAAGCGCCGCGTCCCGCCGGTCGGGCACAACGCACATCCCGTCCGCCCCCGTGGGGCGACCATGAACGCCGAGGAGGACGTCGAACTCGCGCGCGCCTACTACGACGCCCTCGACGACGGGGCCTACGACCGGCTCGCCGACCTGCTCGCGCCCGAGTTCGTCCACCGCCGGCCCGACCGGACGCTGGTCGGCCGCGAGTCGTTCGTCACCTTCGTGCGGGACGGCCGGCCGCGGACGGACACGACCCACGCGATCGACGGCCTGTACCGCCGGCACGACGCGCCGGCGGGGTCCGTCGAGGTCGCCGTTCGGGGACGCCTCCGGGCGGGGAGTCCCGACGACGAGACGGCGGCGGAGGGGGAGGACGTGACGGGGGCGGACGGGGCAGAGAGCGGCGACGCGACGCTGTTCGGCTTCGTGGACGTGTTCACCGTCGAGGCGGGCCGGCTGGTCGAGCTGCGCACGTACACGGACTGAAACGACCGGAGAACAGGGGCGACCGTCGCCCGCCCGGCCACTCCGTCCGGCCGCTATCGGGCTACTCCTTCCGACCGGCGCCGACGGCGCTCTCGCCGACCGGCTCGTGGCCCTCGACGACCGCCTGCCCGTCCATGTACGGCCGGAGCGCCTCGGGCACCGTCACCGTGCCGTCGTCGTTCTGGTAGTACTCCATGATGGCGACGAGCGTCCGCGGCACGGCGACGCCGGAGCCGTTGAGCGTGTGCAGGTACTCCGCGGACTCGTGGCGCTCGGGGCGGTACCGGAGGCCGGCGCGCCGCGCCTGGAACGCCTCGAAGTTCGACACGCTCGACACCTCCAGCCAGCGCCCGCCCTCGTCCGGTCCGTCGGGCATGTCGTCCCCGGGCGCCCACACCTCGATGTCGTACTTCTTGGCCTGAGTGAAGCCCATGTCGCCGGTGCACATGTGGAGCACGCGGTAGGGGAGTCCGAGCCGCTCCAGCACCTCCTCGGCCTCGGCGAGGAGCCCCTCCAGACGCTCGTAGCTCTCCGCGGGCCGCACGAAGTTGACCAGCTCCACCTTGTTGAACTGGTGGACGCGGACGATGCCGCGGGTCTCGGTGCCGTG
>JBDGTB010000036.1:0-5747 GCA_042217235.1 Haloferacaceae archaeon
GCGTGGTACGGCGCCGAGTCGTACTCCAGCTTCCGGGAGATCTCGTGACACCGCCGCCGGGAGTTGGTGAACACGATGGTCTGCCCGCGGTACCCCTTCGAGGAGGTCCGGTCGAACTCCCGCTTGACGAGCCGGTTCTCTATTCGCGGTTTCTCGCCCCCGTCCGCGAAGGTGACGTGACGCTCGATCGGGATCGGCCGCTCCTCGAACTCGACGAGCGTCGCGCCGAGCCGTCGGGCGAGCCACTCCGGGTTCCCGACCGTCGCCGAGAGGTAGACCCACTGGGCCTCGGTGCCCCGCGACTCGCAGTACTGACCGAGTCGGGCGATCAGCCCGTCGAGGCGGTGTCCCCGCTCGGGCTCTTTGAGCGTGTGGACCTCGTCTATCACCACGGTCGCGACGTCGCCGAGGTCCTTGCCCGTCCGCAGCGCGTGGTCGACGCCCTCGTAGGTCCCGACGACGACGTCGGCGCCCGGGTCGAACTGCGCGTCGTCCCCGCCGATCCGGCTCGCACCGACGCGGATCGTCACGTCGAGGAGGTGGCCGTAGCGGTCGCGGAAGTCGTCGTACTTCTGGTTGGCGAGCGCGACGAGCGGCACGAGAAAGAGGAGCTTCCCCTCGCCGCGGAGCGCCCGGTCGACCCCCGCGAGCTCCCCGACGAGCGTCTTGCCCGTCGCCGTCGCGCTCACGACGAGCTGGTCGCACCCCTCGAACAGCCCGTTGCGGACGGCGAGCGACTGGACGGGCAGGAGCGTCTCGAACCGCTCGGCGGTCAGCTCCGCCAGGTCGGGGTGGAGGTCCAGGTCCGCGACGGCGACCGGGTCGACGTCCTCGACCGTCGCGCCCATCGTGTCGAACTTCGTCAGCTCCGGGTCGAGCTCGCCGCTCAGGAGGCTCGTGATGCGATCGAGGTCCTGCACGTCGAGCAGCAGCTCCTCCAGCCGTTCCCGTGCGGCGACGGTCAGCCCGCCGACGAAGGAGAGCTCCCGCTCCAGCTCCCGCTTGGCGCAGTCCGGACAGATGTACTCGCCGTCGGTCGCGATGGCGGTGTCCTCCGTGATCGGCGAGTACCGCCCCGCGTCGGCGCAGTACCGACAGGTCCGGACGGCGACCGCCTCCAGCTGGTACCCCGCGAGCATCGCCTGCAGGCGCTCGCGGGCCGCGCGGCTCGTCTGCTCCGAGATGCGGATGCGCGACGCCCGGCGGGCGATCTCGACGAACTCCTCGGGCGGCCGCGGCTCCTCGGACGACCCGCGCTTCACCCGGAGGGTCCGGGGGCGCGGCCCGGCGTCGGTCTCTTTCAGTTCGAGCACCGCGCGGAACACCCTGTCGCCGTCGCGCGTGACCACCGCGAGATAGTCGTCGCCCGCCTCGTGGAGGAAGAGGGTGTCGACCCGTCCGACCTGCTCTGACACGCGCGTCGGTAGGGGAACGGGGTATTTCAGGGGTTCGTCTCCACGCCCGGCGACCCGTGTCGTCGGTCCCCCGTCGAGTCGATCGGTCAGTCCTCGACCAGCTCGATGGCGTCGTCCCCGTTCGGCACCGCACAGATGAACGCGCCCCGCTCGTCGCCCTCGTTGCGGTACCAGTGAACCGTCCCCGCGGGGATCAAGAGCGCGTCGCCCGGTTCGACGACGTGCTCCTCGTCGCCGATGCCGACGACGTACCCGCCGGCGAGCACGTACTGCTCGTGTTCGACCGCGTTGGTGTGTTTCGGCACCTCCGCGCCCGGATCGAGCGTGAACCGCCTGACCGCGAAGTGCGGCGCGCCGTCGGACTCGTCGAGCAGCACGCCCTTGCTGAGCCCCTCCGCCGCGTCGACGGGCTCGTACTCGACCTCGTCGCCCCGCCGCAGGACCGGTGCCGCGTCGGTCGCCTCGCTCATACCCACGACCCCGTTCCGTGTGAACAAAAACCCTCCCCGCGGGGACGCCGACGCCACGTTAATGATTCTCCCCGGGCAACGTCGGGTATGCGCGGCATCCGCATCGGGAGCGCCTTCGGCATTCCCGTCCGCCTCGACGTCACCTTTCTCGTCGTCCTCCCGCTGTTCGCGTGGCTGATCGGGAGCGACGTCACGAACCTCGTCCAGGTCCTGAACGACCTGTTCGGCGCGTCGCTCTCGGGCGCGGTGCTCGGCGCCTCGCCGCTCCGGTGGCTGCTCGGCGTCGGGGCCGCGCTCGGCCTCTTTCTGTGCGTCCTCCTCCACGAGTTCGGCCACTCGCTGGTCGCGATGAACTACGGCTACGAGATCGACTCGATCACCCTCTGGCTGTTCGGCGGCGTCGCGCGCTTCGTCGACATGCCGGAGGACTGGCGCGAGGAGCTCGTCATCGCCGTCGCAGGACCGGTCGTGAGCGTCCTGCTCGGCGCACTCTCGTATGCTGGCTTCCTGGTCGTCCCCGGGACCGTCGAGCCCGTCCAGTTCGTCTTCGGCTATCTCGCCCTGACGAACGTCGCGCTCGCAGTCTTCAACATGCTCCCCGGGTTCCCGATGGACGGCGGCCGGGTGCTCCGGGCGCTGCTCGCACGCAACCGCCCCTACGCCCAGGCCACCCAGCAGGCCGCCGAGGTCGGGAAGGTCTTCGCCTTCCTGCTCGCGCTTTTCGGCCTCTTTGCCAACCTGTTTCTGGTCGCGCTGGCCTTTTTCATCTACATCGGCGCGGCCAGCGAGGCCCAGCAGACGACCATGCGGGCCGCGTTCGAGGACGTCACCGTCAGCGACGTGATGACCCCACGTGACCAGCTCTCGACGGTCCAGGAGTCCGCGAGCGTCGCCGACCTGCTCAACCGCATGTTCCGGGAGCGGCACACGGGCTACCCCGTGATGCGCGGCGACGAACTCGTCGGCGTGGTGACCCTCGACGACGCCCGCGAGGTCCGAGAGGTCGAGCGCGACGCCTACACCGTCGGCGACGTGATGTCCGACGAGGTGACGGCCATCGCCGCCGACGCCGACGTCATGGACGCCATCTCGACGATGCAGGAACACGGCATCGGCCGCCTGCCGGTCCGCGACGACGCCGGGGCCGTCGTCGGCCTCGTCACCCGGACGGACGTAATGACCGCCTTCAACATCATCAAGAGCCACGGGAGCCTCGATCTCCCCCCGAAAGGCGACGCCCGCCTCGACCCGCGGTGACGCCGCCGGCTCGACGACGGGGCTGGCGGCGTCGTGGAGCGGACGCCGGCGCGGAGGAAACGCGTCGACGGGCGGCCGGACCTACATGAAGTCGTCGAGGCTGGAGGCCTTGTTGTGGTCGTTCTCGAAGATGCTCTCCAGCGACCGCTCCAGGATCCGGAGGCGCTGTTTGGTGTACTCCCGGCAGTCGTAGGCCTCGGCGACCTGTATCGCCGTGTCCATGTACTTGTTGACCGACCCCTGGTGGACCGTGAGGTTCACCCGGCCGCCGCACTCGCGACAGTCGCCGGTGAGCGGCATCCGGCGGTACTTCTCGCCGCAGTCGAGACATCGGGTCTCCTGGCGCGAGAACGCCCGCAGGTTGCCGATCAGGTCCGGCAGGAAGTGGTACTCGATGATCCGCTCGGCGACGTCGGTCTCGTCGACCGCGCGGATCCGCCGGGCGAGCTCCAGCTGGGCGTCGGTCTTCTCCATCATCGACCCGAGCGTCTTGTACGCCGACAGGTCCGGGCCGAGCGCGACGTTCGAGGTGTCGTGGGTGTGGTCGAACCCCCGGTACTGGTCGTCGGTACCGAGCGTCGACTCGGCGATCTGGACGTCCACGTCCTCCGGGTCGGCCATCTCCCGGGTGGCCTCGTAGAAGGAGAGCGGATACTCGGTGACGACGTCCATGTTGTGTGCCTCGTCGTCGATCTCGGCGGGGTCGATCCGGGAGGACATGACGAGGGGCGCGTCCATCCGGCCGCCGCGCTTGTCGGGCAGGAACTGCCGCGAGAAGTTCAGCAGGCCGTCCATCAGGAGCATGACGCAGTCTTCGTCGCCGTCGCATTGCTTAGTTGACAAGTCGTTGGCGACGAGCGAGTTCGTCTCGGGGATGGTGAAACAGTAGACGTAGCTCGTGTCCGAACCGACGATCTCGGTCGTTTCGACCGGGTCTAGGGAGTAGTCATCGGACCCACCGTCCGGCGTCTGGCGTGGGGAGACCGCCGTGTTTTCTACGTGATCCGCGAGAATATCATCTTTTCGTGACAAGTGGAACCCGATCAGGTCGTGGAACCGGACGGCGTCGGTGGACGTGATGGACAGGATGTACCTCGGCGCGGACATCGATGGGTCGTCGACGTCGTAGTAGTCAGGGAACTTCTCGCGGAGCGGAACCGGGTCACGGTGGGCGATCCGTGCATCGATCCCGAGCCGGGTCAACAGGGCGAGTACGTCCTCCTTCAGTTCGGCGCTGACGGTCGTCGCACTCACCTCCAGCGCGTTCGACGGGACGGTTCCGTCCCCGCTAAAGTAGCCACGCAGATACGCCCCGACGACCCCGTCCGGCGCGTCGAAGATGCACCCCGGAACCCGCTTCGTGTGCGCCAGCGAACCGGCGTCGAGTACCGTATCGAAGAACGTCCGAAGCAAGCGCCCCGAGACGGTCACCTTCGCGTGGTTCTCCTCGTAGGGTTCGACGCCGAACTCCTCCCGGAGCGTGTCGAGGAAGAACGCACGCGCCTCCTCCTCCGTTCCACAGATGGTCGTCTGGTGGATCGTCCCCTTCGGCGTCTCCTGTTCGCGGGCGAACCCCTCGGCCGTGTAGTAGCCGAGCAGGGTCGCAACGCGCTCGTTCAGGTGGACGACACGGTCGATCTCGGTCCGGTCGCGTTTCATCCCGAGGCGAACGTCCTCGGGAACGAACGACAGCAGGTCGTCGACGGAGTCGAACAGTTCCAACAGGAGCGTCGCCGGGATGCTCTCGCGGTACAGGTAGTTACTCAGCGACTTCTTCGTCAGGCCGAGATACTCCGCGGTACTCTGGAGCGGGTAGAACTCCCCGTTCCACTCGTCCGCGAGTTTCCGTTCGAACAGGTCGTACAGACGGTCCCTTGCCATCCCCTTGACCATCAGCAGGCTGGAATCGACCGCGTCGGTTTCCAGGAACGCCGCCAACAGGTCGAACCGCTCGGCCGACCGCCCCGCACTCGCGCTGTCGAGATGGCTGGGTGTGACTAAACTGTCCGACTCGTCGAGGTCGCGGGCCTCCTTGTCGACGAGCGAGTCCGTCTCGGGGTCGTAGACGTGGACCTCGTGGTCCGGGGTGACGGTCACCGTCCGACCGGACCGCGTCTCGACCCTGACGAGATGGTCGGGAGCGGGATGTTTGCTGACCGCTTCGACCTCCCGCAACGCCTGTTCTCCGTTCTCGTCGAGGGCCGGCACGCGGACCGTGCCGTCGGCGTCCGGGGGCGAGACGAGGGTTCCGAAGTCGTCCTCGTCGGCCGCGTCCTCGTCGAGATGCTGCTCGACGAACGTCTCGACCCGTTCGTGTCGTAGCCGACCCGTCTCGTCCTCGTACCACACCTTCGTCTCCGGGTGGAAGCAGTTCCGCCGCTTGGCCGCGTGGAAGTACGGGTGCGCGTACCCGACCGCCGCCGAGGTGAACCCCACCACGCGCCCGACGACGGCGGCGGAGGTGTGTGGTGCCATCCCGAAGACGAGCTCGCCGACGAGGTCCTCGCGCTCGTCGACCTCGTAGAACGGCTCCAGCCCGTAGAGCTCCGTCAGGAGGTCGTCGACGAAGTCCGCGGTCTTGAGCATGTGCTCGGCCGCGCCGTCC
>JBDGTB010000002.1:0-5657 GCA_042217235.1 Haloferacaceae archaeon
GCTGTGGCGACTTCGGGACGATGAACGGCATGATGAAGGCGCTGGCGAACACGGGGAACCACCCCGACGACACGTTCGTCGTCGCCGGCATCGGCTGTTCGGGCAAGATAGGCACGTACATGCACAGCTACGCGCTCCACGGCGTCCACGGCCGCGCGCTGCCCGTTGGGACGGGCGTGAAGATGGCCAACCCCGACCTCGAGGTGATGGTCGCCGGCGGCGACGGCGACGGCTACTCGATCGGCGCCGGCCACTTCGTCCACGCCGTCCGGCGGAACGTCGACATGACCTACGTCGTGATGGACAACCGCATCTACGGCCTGACGAAGGGGCAGGCCTCGCCGACCTCGCGCGAGGACTTCGAGACGTCGACGACGCCGGAGGGGCCGAAACAGCCCCCGGTCAACCCGCTCGCGCTCGCGCTCGCGGCGGGCGGCACGTTCATCGCGCAGTCGTTCTCCTCGGACGCCCAGCGGCACGCCGAGATCGTCCAGGAGGCCATCGAACACGACGGCTTCGGCTTCGTCAACGTGTTCTCGCCCTGCGTGACGTTCAACGACGTGGACACGTACGACTACTTCCGCGACTCGCTCGTCGACGTGGCCGACACCGACCACGACCCGACCGACCGCGAGGCCGCCGAGGAGATCATCCTCGACCCGGAGAAGGAGTACGCCGGCGTGCTGTACCGCGACGAGGCGACGCCGCCCTACGGCGAGCAGCACGGCCTCGACGCCGACATGGCGACGCTCCCCGACGGCGCGCCCGAGGGCGCCACGGACCTCGTTCGCGAGTTCTACTGAGACCGAGCGCCGCCGGGGCGTTCGAGCGCGACCCGAGACGGCGAACGTTATAACCGGGGACCGACTTCACGGCGTATGCGCGACTCGTTCGACGCGGTCATCGCGGGCGCCGGCCCGGCCGGGGCACAGTGCGCGCGTGACCTCGCCGCGAGGGGTTACGACGTCGTCGTCCTCGAGACGGAGCCGGAGGCGGACTTCCCGCGACAGAGCAACAAGTCGACGGGCGGGACCTTCCCGTCGATGATGGCCTCGTTCGGCATCCCCGACGACGTCGTCATGCAGTTCACCGAGGAGGTCGTCATCGAATCCCCGAACGAGCAGTTCGTCCAGGAGCGGGCCGGCGCCGTCCTCGAGTTCGCCGAGTTCAAGCGCTTTCTCGTCGCCGACGGCCGCGAGAAGGGGGCGACCTACCGGTTCGACGCGCGCGTCTCCAGGCCCCTGACGGAGGGCGGCGAGGTCGTCGGGGTGCGCTACGACGGCGACCGGGAGGTGTACGGCGACGTGGTCATCGACGCGACGGGGCCGGCCGCGCCGCTCGCGCAGGCGCTCGGCGTGAGCGACCTCGAACGGGACCACCAGGCGATCGGGATCGAGTACGAGTTCGAGGGCGTCGACCTCGCCCATCCCGAGTACGCGGACCTGACCGACGCGATGATGCTCCGGCTCGACCACGAGTACGCTCCGGGCGGGTACTCGTGGATCTTCCACACCGGCGCTGACACGGCGAAGGTCGGCGTCTGCTACATCCAAAACGAGAGCTACCGGCGCTACGCCGGCGCCGACCGCACCGTCGACGGCTACCTCGACCACTGGGTCGAGTCGGACCCCCGCTTCGCGAGCGCAGAGCGCATCGAGGCCAAGCAACACCGCGGGTCCGCACACATCCAGCCGCCCGGCAGCATGACCACGGACAGCTTCATCGCCGTCGGCGACACGGTGCCGACGATCGACCCGCTCTGGGGCGAGGGGATCCACACCTGCATGCAGTCGGGACGGGCGGCGGCGGTCACCGTCGACCACTGTCTCACGCCGACCGAACCGGACACGTCGGCCGAGAACGTCGCCGTGTACGATGACCTCTGGCACCGCGACGTCGCGCCGCGGATGCGGGCGCGCCTGCTGATGACGGAGCTACTGTACTTCGCCCCCAACGAGCGCTACGACCGGCTCCTCCGGGACCTCGACCGGCTGGACGACGACACGCTCCAGCGGGCCAACGAGGGCGACAAGCTGGCGATAGCGAAGCTGCTCCACCTCGACGACGCGCCGCTGCTCGCGGAGTTCGCCCGGCACCGTCTCGGGCTCTGACGGGCGCGACATCGGACGGGCGCGACATCGGACGGGCGGCCGGCGAGCGTCCGCCGGCCGCCCTGTGAGGGACTCGCTCGGCGGCGCGGATGACGCGACGCTTTTCCCCGCCGAACCCCGAGTTACGCCCGTCATGTCTCAGCGACCGCTCCCCGACGCCGACGACGCCCCGTCCGCGGACGGCATGCCGATGCTCGGCCTCGGAACGTGGGAGAACACCGACCCGGACGCGTGTGCGAACGCCGTCGAGACGGCCCTGGAGATGGGCTATCGCCACGTCGACACCGCACAGGCGTACGGCAACGAGGCGGACGTGGGTCGCGGGCTCGCCGCCGCCGACGTCCCCCGCGAGGACGTGTTCCTCGCGACGAAGGTGTGGATCGACAGCCTCGGAGCCGACGACGTGATAGCGAGCACCGAGGAGAGCCTCTCGAAGCTCGGCGTCGACTACGTCGACCTGCTGTACGTCCACTGGCCCTGCCGGACGTACGACCCCGCGGAGACGCTCGCGGCGTTCGACGAGCTCCACGACCGGGGGCTGGTCGAGCGCGTCGGTATCAGCAACTTCCAGCCCGACCAGGTCGACGAGGCGACGGCGCGCCTGGACGCGCCGGTGTTCGCGAACCAGGTCGAGGTCCACCCGTTCCTCCCGCAGCGCGACCTCGTCGAGCACTGCCGGGCGAACGACGTCGAGGTGGTCGCGTACTCGCCGCTGGCCCGCGGCGCCGTGTTCGACGACCCGACGCTCGCCGACGTCGCGTCGAAACACGACGTCAGCCCGGCTCAGGTGAGCCTCGCGTGGCTGCGCCAGCGCGGGGTCACGGCGATCCCGAAGGCGACGAGCGAGGAGCACGTCGCGGACAACTGGCGGTCCCTCGACCTCGAACTCGACGACGAGGACGTGGCGCGGATCGACGACATCGAGCGCCGCGAGCGGCAGGTCGACCCGGACTGGGCGCCCTGGAACTGAGCGGTCGGCCGCGGCGGGTTACTCGACGACCTCCTCGATCGCCTCGTCGGTGACGTTCGCCGCGAACCGAACGCCGACGAGGCTCACGACCACGCCGGCGACGATGAACATCGCGAGACGGTGGGTCGGGCTGAAGGTGATGCCCGCGACCGACAGGTGCGGGAGGACGCCCTGGCGCTCCAGGAAGTAGCCGGCGAACCCGCGGAGGACGAGACCGACCGCGACCACCCCGAACGGGAGGTTGAGATAGGGCGTCGGCGACCCCCCCTCGTCGATCACCTCGTCGAGCAGACGGCCGGCGCTGGCGGTGAGCGCCGCGAGCGCCAGCCAGGGGACGCTCCCGTAGAGAAAGCGCGTGACGGGGACGACGGGCGCGGCGTCGGCGTACGGCGTGGCGTCGAGCGCTCCGAGCGAGGCGCCGACCGTCGCCAGCCCCCCGGCGGCGACGTAGGTGACGACCGACACCTGCCCGGAGTAGAAGGCGGTCCGGGCGCGCTCGCGGGCGGTCGCCAGCAGTTCGTCGACCGCCAGCCCCTTGTAGAGGAGCGCGGCGCCGAGAAGCGCGGCGATGCCCGCGAACGCCGCGCGGGTGGAGAACTGATACAGGAGCAGCGGGACGACCAGCAGGCCGACGCCGAGCGGAACGAGGACGGTCGAGCGGAGCTCCTCGTCGGCGAGGAACTGCTTGAGCAGGTAGTAGGTCGACTCGATGTCGCGGGCCTGCCGGACGACCACGCGGTCCACGGAGTCGACGGTGACGCGGCTCTCGATGATCGGCACCACCTGTTCGTCCTGGATGCTGTCGATGACGACGACCGCCGAGTCGGGGTCGTACTCCGCGATCAGCTCGTCGAGCTGGGCGGCGACCGAGCGGTCGGCGCCCACCATCGACTCGCCCGCCCCCGAGACGACGGCGACGACGGCCTCCTCGCTCCCGTCGCGCAGGTCCCGCGCGACGCGTAGCGACTCGAGCATGCAGTTGACGCTCGAATCCTCGGGGTCGACGAGCCCGACGTCGGTGACGAGCGACCGGACCGCCTCCCAGCCGGCCACGGGTGTCGTGATGCCGGTCGCGCGGCCGATGTCGTTCGTCCGGTCGACACAGAGGACGAGCGTCGTCACGTCGGAGAGGAACGCACCCGTGACCAAAAACCCTCGCGGTCACCGCCCCGTCGGGCGAGGCGCGCTCGTCCCGGCTCGCGGGACGGCGCCGCGCGCTGTCAGAGGCGGAGATCGAACTCGTCGCTCGCGTCCCCCTCGCCGGTGACGGCGTCGGCGACGCCGGCGCCGAGCGCGTACGCGACCGTCGCGGCGCCGCCGCGCAGGCGCTCGGCGAGCCCCCGTTCGGGTTCGAACTCGGTGACGCTCGTCTCGACGCCGAGGATCTCGCTCGCGCGCGCTTCGACGTCGTCGCGGTCGCCGAGGGCGTCGACCAGCCCGAGTTCGGCCGCCTCGCGACCGAGGTACACCCGAGCCTCCGTGTCGCGCACCTCGTCCGGGTCGAGCCCGCGCCCCTCGGCGACCCGCTCGACGAAGTCCTCGTAGAACTCGTCGATCAGCCCCTGCAGGTAGGCTCGGTCGTCCTCGGTCGGCTCCTTCAGCGGGTTGCCGGCGTCCTTGTACTGCCCGGCGGCGAACCGCTCGTAGGAGACGCCGACCCGGTCGGCGAGCTCGGCGGCGTTCGGCCGCGAGCCGATGACGCCGATGCTGCCGACCAGCGACGCCTCGCGCGCCCACAGCTCGTCGCAGCTGCTCGCGATCCAGTAGCCGCCGCTCGCACAGACGTCCGTCGCGTAGGCGATCGTCGGCCCCTCGAACGCCGCCGCCGCCGCGCGGACGTCGTCGCTCGGGACGATCTCCCCGCCCGGCGTGTTCAGCTTCAAAAGGAGCGCGTCGACGGCGTCGTCGTCGTCGGCCGCCTCGATCTGCTCGACGACGTCGTCGGCCGAGGTGCCGACGACGCGACCGAACGGGCCGGAGCGCCCGCCGTCGCGGGTGATCGGCCCCTCGACGGCGACCTCCGCCACGTTGTAGTCGGGAAACCGAGCGGCCGCGAGCCGCGTCGCACCGCGGAGGCCGAGGAGCGCGACGGCGAGCGCGAGCACCGTCCCGAAGAGGTCCGCGAGCGTCGCCGGCAGCGCGACGAACAGCATCCAGCCGACGACGGCGACCAGGAGGGTGCCGGCGACGACGACCAGCACCCGCCCGAAACGGTCGCCGCTCCCCGGCGCGGCGGCGTCGACCGGTGGGGCGGTCGACGGGGAGGGCTCCTCGGCGCGCGACTCCTCGGACGCGTCGCCAGCGTCGGGTCCGCTCCCGTCCGACGACTCGTCCGACCCTGGAGCGTCGTCCGTCGCGGGGTCGTCGCTCATGGCCGCCGACTCGCGGCGCGACGACAAAAGCGGCGGGGCTCGGCGGCGCCGCTACGCCGTCGGCGCGGCGTCCGTCGTGGCCGCGGCTCGCGGGTCGGTCGCGAAAGAAACTCCCTGCCTGAGGTCGACCCGACTTACAGCAGCCCCGCCTTCTGGAGCTTCATCAGGTCCTCGGTGTCGAGGGTCTCGCCCTCCTTGAACTTC
>JBDGTB010000126.1:0-5136 GCA_042217235.1 Haloferacaceae archaeon
CTTCAAGTTCGTCGTCTACTCGACGCTCGCCATCGGCGTCCTCTCCTTCGGCGTGTGGGCCCACCACATGTTCGCGACGGGGATCGACCCGCGCCTGCGGGCCTCGTTCATGGCGGTGAGCCTCGCCATCGCCATCCCGTCGGCGGTCAAGACGTTCAACTGGATCACGACGATGTGGAACGGCCGCCTCCGCCTGACGGCGCCGATGCTGTTCTCGATCGGGTTCGTCCAGAACTTCATCATCGGGGGCGTCACCGGCGTGTTCCTCGCGTCGGTCCCCGTCGACCTCGTGCTCCACGACACGTACTACGTCGTCGGTCACTTCCACTACGTCGTGATGGGCGCCATCACCTTCGCCGGGATGTCGGGCATCTACTACTGGTTCCCCATCTACACCGGCCGGATGTACCAGCGCCGCCTCGCGAAGATCCACTTCTGGCTGTGGCTGGTCGGGTCGAACGTGACCTTCTTCGCGATGATCCTGCTCGGCTACGGCAACATGCCCCGGCGCTACGCGACCTACCTGCCGAAGTTCGCCACGCTCCACCAGGTCGCCACCGTCGGCGCCCTCCTGATGCTGCTCGGCGGGATCATCTGGATCTACAACTTCGCCGTCTCCTGGCTCGAGGGGCCCCGGGTCGACGACGCCGACCCGTGGAACCTGAAGGACTACGGCCTGCGGACCAACGAGTGGCACTGGTTCGAGCGCAAGCGCGAGACCGCCCTCGCCGACGGCGGCGAGGAGAGCGCCGACGCGGCCGAGGAGTAGCGTCCGCCGGGTCCGGGCGCGACCCACCGTTCCCGGCCGTTTCGGTCCCTCCGGCCCGTTCGTTTCGGTCCGTTCTTTTGCCCTGTGCGACGGCTCAGGTCGCGAGCAGGATCCCCGTGGCGAACATCAACAGCGCCACGGCGCCGAGCACGATCCCCAGCAGATCCTTGTCGGACATGGGTGCGCTTGGAACGGGAGAGCAATACGCCGTTCGGTCCGGGCCGGCCCGTCGAACGAAAGCGCTAACCCCGCTTTCCACCAACGGTCGGCGTGACCAGCACCCGGCGCGGACCGCGGTTCGTGCTCGGCCTGTACGCCCTGCTCGTCGCCTTCGGCGCCGTCACCGGCGTCCTCTTTACCACCGTCGTCGAGCACCCCCGGCCGCCGACGCTGTTTTTCCTCCTCTCGCTCCCGCCGACGCCCCTCGGGTTCGCGGTGTACGGCGCCGTCACCGTCGCGGTCGTCCTCGGCGTCCCGCTCGCGGGCGTCGTCTACGCCTCGCGGTCGATCGAGGGGCCGACGGTCGAGGGGGGGTCGGGCGAGCGCGAGGGCGGGGACGCGCGCGAGTAGCCCGGCACGCCGACGGGTGTGGAGCGGGGAGGCGGGGCGCGCGTTTTTGTAGCGAGCGAGCGTATCGGCGGGTATGGAGATACGCGAAGCGACGCGGGACGACGTCACGGCCATCCGTGCGGTGGCGCGGGAGTCGCTGACCGAGTCGTACGGCCACGCCCTCTCCGAGGCGGTGATCGACGAGGCGGTCGAGCGGTGGTACGACGCCGAGAAGCTGGCCGAGGAGCTCGACCGCGAGGACGTGGTCTTCCTCCTCGGGGTCGTGGACGGCGATCCGGTCGCGTTCGCCCAGAGCTCCGTCGTCCGGGGGCGCGAGACCGTCGGCGACGTGGACTGGATCCACGTCCGCCCCGGACGTCGCGGCGAGGGGTACGGGGCGGAGCTGCTCGCCGCGGTCGAGGCGACGCTCCGCGAGCGCGACGTCGACCGGATCGAGGCGCGCGTGCTCGCCGAGAACGAGCGCGGCGCCCGGTTCTACGAGGCACACGACTTCGAGCGGACCGGCGAGGCGACCGTCGAGATCGGCGGCGAGCGCTTCGCGGAGCTCCGGTACGGAAAATCCCTCGCCAGCGAGGAGGGCGCGGTCGTCGTCGAGGCCCGCCGCGGTCCCGACGGGGAACGGCTCTACGTCGACTTCGAGGAGCGCGAGCGCGCCTCGCTCGCCCCCTTCTTCGCGGCCTACGCCGACCGCGACCACGAGGAGCGCTACGGCTGGTTCTGCTCGAACTGCGAGGGGTTCGACACGGCGATGGACGCGATGGGCCACGTCGAGTGCAACGGCTGTGGCAACCGCCGGCGCCCCTCGCGGTGGGACGCCGCCTACCTGTAGCCGCGCGGCCGGCGGCCGCGCGATAACCTGGTTATACCACAACCTATTAACCCCTCCCGCGGCAGTCCTCACGGCATGAGACGCGACGGAGGCGGTCGGCCGTGGTGAGCGCGACGGTCGCGCTCGTGGTCGTGGCAGCGGTGCTCGCCGCGTTCGCGCTGGTCGGGGGCTGGTACTCCCGCGGGCGCGTCGAGTCGATCGAGGACTTCATCGCGGCGCGGGGAAGCGCCGGCACGGGCACGCTGACGGCGACGCTCGTCGCCTCCAGCATGGGCGCGTGGATCCTGTTCAGCCCGGCCGAGGCCGGCGCGGCGTTCGGCGGAATCACTGCGGTGGTCGGCTACGCGCTCGGGTCGGCGGTCGCGATGGCCGCCTACGCGGTCGTCGGGCCGCGGATCCGGGCGGCGGTGCCGGAGGGACACAGCCTCACGGAGTACGCCTACGTCCGCTACGGACCCGTCTTCTACGCCTACGTGCTCGTCGTCAGCGTCGCGTACATGTTCGTCTTCCTCGCGGCGGAGTTCACCGGCATCGCGTCGGCGGTGTCGACCCTCGCCGGCGTCCCGGGCTGGCAGACCGCCACCCTCGTCGGCGTCACCGTGCTCGCCTACACGGCGTACGGCGGGCTCCGGGCGAGCATGGTGACCGACGTGGTCCAGACGGCGCTGTTGCTCCCCCTGCTCCTCGTCGTCTTCGTCGCCACCGTGGTCGCGGTCGGCGGCCCCGGCGAGGCGGTGCGATCCGTGAACGCGACCGCGCCGGCGCTCCTCTCGCCGACCCACCTCCCCGGCATCGAGTTCGGCGTGTACGTCGTCGTCGCGGTCGTCGGCGCCGAGATGCTCAACCAGTCGTGGTGGCAGCGCGTCTACGCCGCGCGCGACGAGCGGACGCTCGCCCGCGGGTTCGGCGCCGCCGCGCTCGTCGTGTTCCCCATCGTCGTCGCGGTCGGTCTGTTCGGCCCCATCGCCGTCGGCATGGGGCTCGTCGACGGCAACGCGAGCGTCTCGTTTTTCCTCGTCGTCCAGGAGGCGCTCCCCGACGTGCTCGTGCTCGGCGTGGTCGTCCTCGCGGTGCTTCTGGTCGCCTCCAGCGCCGACACGCTGTTCAACGCCATCGCGAGCGTCGTGACCGCCGACCTGCCGCGGCTCGTCGACGCCGACGACGCCCGCCTGACGCTCGCGGCGCGCGGGTTCACCGCCGTCGTCGCGCTCGCGGCGACCGTCGTCGGCGCACAGGGCTACAGCGTGCTGACGCTGTTCCTGGTCGCCGACCTGCTCGCCGCCGCGACCTTCCTGCCGCTGTACCACGGCCTGTTCTCGGCCCGGGCGTGGACGGGCGGCGCACTCGCCGCCAGCGTCGCCGGCCTCGCCGTCGGCGCGGCCTTCTTCCCGCCCGCGCGGGGCGTCCTCCCGCTCGCCGGCCTGCCCGCGGCGTCGTTCCTGCGCTCGTTCGTGCTCGCCGCGGCCGTCTCCGGCCTCGGCACCCTGTTCGCCGCCCGCCTCGCCGACCGGCGCTACGACCTCGACCGGCTGCACCGGGACATCCGGACGCTCGACGCCGACGAGCGGCGCGCCGACTGAACCGGGGCCGGTACGTCGCTCGTCGTTCGCGACCCCGAACGCGTCGGCCACCACGGCGCCGGCCGCATCGAGGTCGGGACGTCCCCGTTCGCCACTCCACGCCCGCGCACCGTCCGCTACATCTCCGCTCGATCACCGAACAAAACGGGTCGGTCGACCGCCTCCTCCGACCAGGGCGTTCTCCGAGTACGTCGGGCGGACGCGGCGGCGGGGCGGCGGATCGACCGGATCGCGGCACACCACGTCTGGGGCGTCCAGCGCGCGGCGACGGGGGGTGCCAACTGCGCGACCGGCCTGCGGCTCCAGGACCGGCACGCGCTCGTCCGGCTGGTCGGCCGGGCGGTCGACGGCGGCGTCGAACGGCGGTAGCTCTGTGACGAGGGCCGTGTCCGAGCGGGTGACCGGCGAAAAGCGGCGGACGCCGGGCGACGGGCAGAGCGGACCGGCGGCGACCGTCCCGGGGAGACCGCCCCCGAGTAGCGTCAGTCGCCCCGGACCCGGTCCTGGATCGACTCGACGACGTCCGGGTTACGGAGCGTCGAGGTGTCGCCGAGCGCCTCGCCGTTGGCGATGTCCTCGAGCAGCCGGCGCATGATCTTCCCGGAGCGGGTCTTGGGCAGCTCGGGCGAGAACACGACGCGCTCCGGGCGGGCGATCGGCCCGATGGCGTCCTCGACGCCGCCGACGATCCGCTCGCGGAGCGCGTCGTCGCCCTCGTAGCCGTCCTCGGTGATGACGTAGGCGTAGACGGCCTCGCCTTTGACCTCGTGGTCGCCGCCGACGACGGCGGCCTCCGCGACGCCCTCGACCCCGACGATCGCCGACTCGATCTCCATCGTCCCGAGGCGGTGGCCCGAGACGTTGATCACGTCGTCGACGCGCCCGAGGACGGTGATGTAGCCGTCCTCGTCGACCTTGGCGCCGTCCTCGGGGAAGTACACCCAGTCGTCGGGGTCGTCGGAGTCGGTGTCGGAGTACTCCGCCCAGTACTCCTCGACGAACCGCTCGTCGTTCCCGTAGAGGGTGCGGAGCATCCCCGGCCACGGCCGCTGGACGGTGAGGTAGCCGGCCTCGCCGGGGTCGACCTCCTCCCCGTTCGTGTCGACGACCTGCGCGTCCACGCCCGGTAGCGGCGGCCCGGCCGCCCCCGGTTTCATCGTGCAGGCGCCCGGGAGCGTCGTCACCATCATCCCGCCGGTCTCGGTCTGCCACCACGTGTCGACGATCGGACACTCCTCGTTCCCGATGTGGGTGTAGTACCACTTCCAGGCGCGCGGGTTGATCGGCTCGCCGACCGTCCCCAGGAGCCGGAGGCTGGAGAGGTCGTGGCGGTCGGGGAACTCCGAGCCCCACTTCATGAACGCCCGGATCGCCGTCGGCGCGGTGTA
>JBDGTB010000073.1:0-4467 GCA_042217235.1 Haloferacaceae archaeon
CCTTCGTGGCGGACATGTCGCGGTACGTCTCCGGGTCCATCAGCCCGAACTGGATCGAGCCGAGTTCTTTTGGTGACTGGATTGACATGTTAGACTGCGTCCTCGAGTTCGATCCGCGGTCGGATGCCGAGCGCGATCATCTCGTCGAGCAGGAGCTTGAACGCGTAGCTCACCTCGATCTCGTGGATGTCGTCCTCGTCGCCGGTCGAGGGGTCGTAGACGCGCCGTTGCTCGACGTCCTCGACGGCGACGAAGCCGGTGTCGGCGCTCACGTACACCTCCTCCTTGTCCGAGGAGTCGAGCAGGCGTTCCTTCAGCGCCATCGCGGCCCCGTGGCCGATGAGCACCTCGCGCTCCATCTCACCCACGCGCAGGCCGCCCTCGCGGGCGCGCCCCTCGGTGGGCTGGCGGGTGAGCACCTGGACCGGGCCCCGCGAGCGGGCGTGGAGCTTGTTCGACACCATGTGGTAGAGCTTGTGATAGAAGATGGTGCCGACGAAGATCTCGGCCTCGATCTTCTCGCCGGTGATGCCCGAGTAGAGCGTCTCCTTCCCGCTGGACTCGAAGCCGTGGTCCTCGAGCGCGTCGCGGAGCTCCTCCTCGTCCTCGCCCTGGAAGGCGGTGCCGTCGACGCGGCGGCCCTCGAGCGAGCCGACCTTGCCGCCCAGCATCTCCAGGACGTGGCCGACGGTCATCCGCGACGGGAGCGCGTGGGGGTTCAGGATGAGGTCCGGCACCACGCCCTCCTCGGTGAACGGCATGTCCTCCTGGGGGGCGAGGTGGCCGATGACGCCCTTCTGGCCGTGGCGGGAGGCGAACTTGTCGCCGAGTTCGGGGATGCGCTCGTCGCGCACGCTCACCTTCGAGAGCTTCGAGCCGTCCTCGCCTTCCATCAGCGTCACCGTGTCGACGACGCCGTCCTCGCCGGAGCGCATCGTGACGCTCGTCTCGCGGCGTTTCTGGGGGCTGAGACCGCCCATGTCGTCCGGCTCTTCGAGGAAGCGGGGCGGACTCGTCTTGCCGAGGAGGACCGAGTTCTCGTCGACCTGCGTCTCGGGGTTGACGAGGCCGTCCTCGTCCAGATGCGTGTACGCGTCTTCGCCCCGCGCGCCGCGGACGTCCTGGCTCGGGATCTCGAAGCGGTCTTCCTGACCGCCGGGGTACCGACGCTCTTCGCCCTCGTAGGTCCGGAAGAAGTGCGAGCGCGCCATCGCCCGGTCGACCGACCCCTGGTTCATCACGAGGGCGTCCTCGATGTTGAAGCCCTCGTAGCTCATCACGGCGACGACGAAGTTCTGTCCTGCGGGGCGATCGTCGTAGCCGATCTGTTCGGTCGTCTGGGTACCGACCATCGCGGACTGCGGGTAATGCAGGAGATGCTGGCGCGTGTCCGGGCGAATCCGGTAGTTCGCCGCCGGCAGCCCGAGGGACTGCTTCATCATCCCTGCACCCATGGTGATCCGCGGACTGGCGTTATGTTCCGGGTACGGGATCATCCCGGCGCCGATCCCGAAGATCAGCTGGGGGTCGATCTCCAAGTGGGTGTGGTCGTCGGTGAGGTCGGACTCCTCGATCCCAACCAGGATGTCCTCTTCCTCCTCGGCGTCGATGAACTCCACGGCACCGCGGTCGACTAGAGCCTCGAAGGACATCTCGCCGCTGGAGACTGCCTCGATCTCCTCGTCCGTGATGACGGGTTCGCCGTCCTCGACGACCAGCAGCGGGCGACGGGCCCGCCCGGCGTCAGCGTTGATGATGACTTCGTCCGTCCGTTCCTTGACCGAGACGTTGACCATCTCGGAAATCCGCCCCTCGCGGCGGGCCTGACGGACGTCGTCGGCCAGCTTTTCGGGGTTCGGATGGGTGCCGATGAGGCTCCCGTTGACGTAGACTTTGGCTTCGCGTTGTGTGCTCATGTGATGGGCTCGAATGTGCTTAGTCGTCGGCCGGTTCTGGGTCCGGCGTTCTGATCTCCTGGAGGGGCTCTACGTCCATCTCTCGGACGAGGCGTCCCTTCAGGCCTGCCTCGTCGTCGACGGTCTGTGAGAGCTCCATCGCCTGTGCGAAGTTCTTCACGAGCCCGCAGTTCGGTCCCTCGGGGGTTTCCGAGGGGCAGATCCGCCCCCACTGGGTGGCATGGAGGTCGCGGGCCTCGAAGTGAGGCTGGGAGCGTGAGAGCGGGCTCCGCAGCCGCCGGAGGTGTGACAGCACGCCCATGTGATCGGTCCGGTCGACAAGCTGGGAAACTCCCGAGCGGCCACCGACCCAGTTGCCCGTTGCGATCGGGTGCTCGAGGCGTTCGGTCAGGACGTCCGACCGGACGACAGTGTTGACCGTCAGCTTCCGGTTGCGCATGTTCGCCCGTTCGAGCTGGTATTTCACGTCGCGGGCCAGCTTGTTCAGTGCCGTCCGGAAGAGATCCTTCATGAGGTCGCCGGAGACTTTCAGGCGCTTGTTGGCGTAGTGGTCCTTGTCGTCGGCATCGCGCCGACCCAGCGCCAGTTCGAAGCAGGCCTCGGCCATCCGACAGAGGTAGTAGGCCTTGTTGATCCGGACGTCTTCGTCGGGAACACCTTCCTCGTGGAGGTGGGGCAATAGGTACCGATCGATGACGTAGTTCGCCCGCTTGAGCTGGTAGTTCTTGCCCTGTCCGGAGGCGACGCGCTGGCCGAGGGTTTCGATGGCAGCCTCCTCGGTCTGGACGTCGGCCTCCTCCAAGTTCTCGAGCATGAACTTCACGATCTCGGGGTCGTCCGAGACCCGATGGACGATCTCCTCGTCGGATTCCAGGCCCAGGGCCCGGACAAGGGTGGTGAAGTTGATGCTGCCAGACACCGACGGGAACGAGACTTCGAGGAGGCCGTCCCGGCCCCGCTCGACGAGGACCAGCGCGCGGTACCCGCGTCGCTGGGAGAAGGTCTTCGCGACCTGGATTTCGTCGCCGTACTGGGTGTCGTACTCCGCGAGGATCTTGTTCGGCGCGAGGTCCTCGCTCGTCATCAGCACGCGCTCGGAGCCGTTGACGATGAAGTAACCGCCAGGGTCCTCGGGGTCCTCGCCGATCTCGATGAGCTCCTCGTCGGAGAAGCCGGCGATGTTACATCGCTCGGAACCGACCATGATCGGCATCCGGCCGACCTTCGTCTCCGTGGTGTCCAGGACCTCCCGCTCGGTGTTGTCCCCACCCCGGACGATGGTCATCTCCATGAACACCGGCGCGGCGTACGTGATGTTCCGGAGGCGGGCTTCCTGGGGATAGAGGAGCTCCTCGCTCCCGTCGGCCTCCCGCACCCGGGGTGTGACGACCCGGACGTCGCCGAGTTCCACGAAGACTGGCTCCTCGTCTTCCTTGTCGCCGATGTCGGTCTCGATCTGTTCTTTCTCGTCGACGACCTCCTGCATGCCCCGATCGAGGAACGAGTTGAACGAGCGATAGTGGTGCTCGGCCAGCCGTTCCTTCGAGAAGTAGGCACGCGAGAGGTCTCGTTTGCGTTCCAGATCCATGTTGGTTAGTCGATCACCAGTCGGTATACCGTCGCCACGTCTGTGGTCCGCGAGTCGCGGTCGATCTGTACGATGTCACCGGGCGACGCCTCATCGGGCAGCGCCGGATCCCGACGCTTGATCTTCGGCAGTGACGTGCGTTCGATCTCGTACTCCGCGAGAACCGCCTCGGCCTCGTCCTCGTCGAGCACGGTGTGCTCGGGAACGAGGTCGTGCTCGCTCACGTCGACCATGGGTAACCCTGCCTGGGGGAGAATGTGGCTATCACGAGATACTACAGGCATCTATGAGATGCGCGAGTAAGAATTTTTCTATCGGGGATGGCAGTCCTGGCTTCCTGGTGTCCCAACGCGGCCCGCCATACTGGCAACTGGCCGAAATGCATTTGTCGTGGGGCTAAATTGAGAGACGCGTGCCGCCGAGAAGAAGTGAGGCCCGCGGGAGCGTGCTCCCGTTCGTCCTGATGGCGCTCCTCGCAGCACTCACGATGTATGGCTTTTTCATCTTCCTCGAGATCTACACGTCGATCCAGACGCCACTCTGAACTGCCGGGAGACAGTGACCGGTCGGTGTCTCCGTCCCTCGGTCGAGCAGCTCTGAGGTATCGATGCGGGTTCACTCGGCCGGCCACTCGGTGTCCCCGCGGATGCAATCGGGCGTATGATGGCCTGTTGCCCACAGAACCCCTATTCGGGAGCGGTACCGACATTGGTAATCTCGAAGCGGGCACCGCCCGCCTGGCTTTCGGTGACCCGAACCGTCCACCCGTGGGCCTGGACGATCCTCTCGACGATACTAATAGACGCCCGAGGCGGGAGGTGTACCCAAGGTTTAACTCCCGACCTTTTGAATAATACTGTATCTGAAGATGGTGACCCATCCAGAGAGGCAACTCGAACGACTTCGTGAACAGATTGAAACCGGCGAAAGAGAGGTCACCGAGGCCGACGCTGACTTGCTTCT
>JBDGTB010000013.1:0-4201 GCA_042217235.1 Haloferacaceae archaeon
ACCCGGCCCAGGGAATCGACGCGTTCCTCGAGGAGTGAGGCGCCCGAGTCAGGCCGCGCCGTCCCCGTCCGCGCCGGCGCCGTCGTCGCCCGCGTCGGGGGCCTCGGCGTTCTCGGCGGTCGACTCGGCCCCGCTCTCGGCCGCGCCCGCCGGGTCGGCCTCGCCGGCGTCCTCGGCCGCGTCCTCGTCGGCGACCTCGACGGCGCCGGCGTCGCGCTCCTTGGGGACGCGGACCGAGAGGGTCCCGTTGGTCGCCAGCGTTGCGGTCGCGTCCTCGGCGTCGACCACCGCGTCCTCGGGGAGCGTCGCGGCCCCGTCGAGCGACAGCCCGCGGCCGGGGAACCGCATCTCGAACCCCTCGTGGAAGTCCCGGAAGCGGTCGACCCGAACCTGGACCTCGCCGTCGACGAACCGGACCTGCACGTCGCTCCGGGTCGCGCCCGGCGCGTCGAAGACGACGAGGTAGGCGTCGTCGCTCTCCAGCAGGTCGTAGGGCAGGGGCTTGCGCTCCTGGACGCGGCTCACGCCCCGCCCGACGCGTTCGAGGACGGCGGTCGCGGCCGACTCGCCGAGCTTGCGCAGGCTGCTCATAGCTCGATCGCCTCGAGGCAGTCGGTCCCGCCACACAGCGGACACGACAGGTCCGCGACCGTGTGGTCGTCGGCGATGTCGTAGGTGTAGTGGTTCTCGAACATGTCGAGCTCGCAGTCCGGGCTCGTACACTCGACCTCCTTCGTGGCGGGCATGGCCGGGAGTAGGGCGCCGCGAGTGATAAACGACCGGGACGGGCCGATCGGACCGCACGCGTCTCGCTCGATCGGACCGCACGCGTTTTGCCGCTCGGCGCGCAACGGCCGGGCATGACCGCGCCGGACTCCGCGACCCTCGACGTGACCATCGTCGACGGCTACGTCGACGAACCGGCGCACTTCGGGGTCCCGCCGTACGTCTCGACGTACCCCCGCTTCACCGCCGGGGCGCTCGTCGACGCCGGCGTCCCCCGCGAGCGGATCACCTACCACACGATCGACGCCCTGCGCGAGGAGCGCGGGCGCTGGCGCGACGTAGCCGACGCCGACCTCCTGGTGTACGTCGGCGGGATGACCGTCCCCGGAAAGTACGTCGGCGGGACGCCCGCGGAACCCGACGAGGTGCGCGAGATCGCCTGGACTGCCGAGGGGACGACGCTGCTCGGCGGCCCCGTCCGCTTCGGCGTCGGCGAGGAGAACGCCGGCGCACAGGAGACGGCCCGCGACGACCTCGACTACGACTTCCTCGCGATGGGCGACGTCGAGGCGGCGGCCCACGACCTCGTCCGGGCGGGGCTCGAGGGGTACGAGGACCGCTACCGCGACTACGACGAGGTCGCGCGCTGGGCGGCGAAAGGCGCGTTCGTCGTGGAACAGCACCCCAACCACCCGGACTACCTGATCGCCGAGATGGAGACCTCGCGGGGCTGTGCCTACCGGTGTTCGTTCTGCACCGAGCCGATGTACGGCGACCCCGGCTTCCGCGACGCCGAGGCGGTCGTCCGCGAGGTCGACCGCCTGAGCGACCACGGGGTGAAACACGTCCGGCTCGGCCGACAGGCCGACATCCTCGCGTTCGGGGGCGACGGCGAGGCGCCGAACCCCGACGCGCTCCGCCGGCTGTACGGCGGCATCCGCGAGGTCGCGCCCGACCTCGAGACGCTCCACCTCGACAACATGAACCCGGTCACCATCGTCGACTACCCCGAGCGTTCCCGGGAGGGGATCCGCGTCATCGCGGCGCACAACACGCCGGGCGACACGGCCGCGTTCGGGCTGGAGTCGGCGGACCCGGTCGTCCAGGAGGAGAACAACCTGCTCGTGACCGCCGAGGAGTGTCTGGAGGCCGTCCGCGTCGTCAACGAGGCGGCCGGGTGGCGCCCGGGCGAGGACCCCGACGACGCCCCCACCTACGGCGACGACGCGGCCCGTCGCCTGCCGAAGCTCCTGCCGGGCATCAACCTCGTCCACGGCCTGCAGGGCGAGCGCGAGGAGACGTTCGCCCACAACCGCCGCTTCCTCGACCGGGTGCTCGAGGAGGGGCTGCTCCTGCGGCGCGTGAACATCCGGCAGGTGATGGCGTTCGAGGGGACCGACATGGCCGAGACGGGCGCGGACCTCGCGGAGGCACACAAAAAGCAGTTCAAGCGGTACAAGCGCGCGGTGCGCGAGGAGGTCGACCGGCCGATGCTCCGCCGCGTCGCGCCGCCGGGGACGGTCCTCCCCGACGTCCACCTCGAGTACCACCGCGACGGCCGGACGTTCGGCCGACAGCTCGGCACCTACCCGCTGCTCGTGGCGGTGCCGGGCGAGCGGCCGCTCGGGTCGACGACCGACGTGGCGGTGACCGACTACGGGTTCCGCTCGGTGTCGGGGGTCCCCCATCCGCTCGACCTGAACGCGGCGTCGCTCGACGAGCTCACGGCCATCCCCGGGGTCGGCGACGACCGCGCCGCCGACATCGTCGTCAACCGGCCGTACGGGTCGGTGCGGGAGGCGCCGGCGACGGACGCGAACCTCGCCCGCTTCGCGACGGTGACGCCGCCGGGGACCGCCGACTGACCCCGTCTCAGACGTCCTCTTCGACGATCTCGCCGACGGCGAAGTTCGACTTGACCTCGGTTATCTCGATTTTCACCCGCTCGCCCACCTCGGCGCCGGGGACGATGATGACGTAGCCGCGCTCGACGCGCGCGATGCCGTCGCCCTGCTTGCCGAGGTCCTCGATCTCGACGTAGCGCATCTCGCCGACCTCGACCGGAGGCTGGGGCTCCTCCGAGGGCGTGCCCGACTCGCGTTCCTCGGCCTCCTCGGCCGCCTCGCGGGAGATGAGCGCGACGCGATAGACGTCACCGGCGTCGATAGAGCCCGTCTCGACCTCGCGACGGGGAACCTCGACCACGTAGCGGTCGTCCTCGGCGCGAACCTCGGCACTGAACAGACACAGGAGCTTGTCCGAGATCTCCATAGCGTTCCCGTGAGGCGGCGGCGGCGTTAAAGCGTTTCCGCCGCGCGACCCGGCGCCCGGCGCGGGGAGCCGGAACGGGCCGGCCGGCGCCGGGGGCACGGGGCGGGACGGCCCGCGTCGCGAACGGTAGCGGGGGCGAGGGTGGGCGCGGGTCAGGCGTCCTCGCTCGCTCCCCCTCCCCCGACGGGCGTCCCGTCCGGCCGCTTTTGCCCCTCGGAGTCGTGGACGACCACGCCGTCGGCGTCGACCGGCTCGTAGCGGTCACGTACCGCGATCGCCTCCTCCAGCTCGCGTATCGCCCGCGCCTTGAGCGCGCGGGCGAGCTCCTCGGCGTCCGCGCGGTCGATCTCCCGGCCGAGCCCCGCACACTCGTGGGCGCGGACCAGCCCCGCCTCGTCGACCGCCTCGCCGAGCGGCTGGCTCGTCCCCCCGAGCGCGACGCTGAACGGGTAGGTGCGACAGACGAGCGGCCGGTCGGCGTGGACGGTGCACGCGCCGGTGCCGTCGTCGTCCTCGGCGTAGAAGGTGCAGTCGCCGCAGTCGTCGGTCTGGAGCGCCCACTCGAAGGTCGCCCCCGTCTCGGTCCCGTCGTCGCCCTCGGTCAGCCCGTACGGCATCGGCCGGGCGACGTCCCGCCAGTCGTAACCGGTCGCGTCCTGCAGGTCGCGCACCTCGTCCGGGAAGGCCGTCGCGGTGTGGGGGTCGTCGCCGTGGCCCCGACAGCAGGCGCCACAGCGGGTGCACTCGAAGCCGATCGACTCGACCGCGTCGGCGAGGTCGGCGACCGAGAGCTCGCGGGCGCGGGCGAGTTCGGCCTCGAGGCGCTCCATGGACGTGCGTGGGACCGAACGGGCAAAAGCGCCGCGTCAGGGGTCGACCGCGCGACCGCCCGGCGCCGGCTCCACGCGCCCCTCGTCGGGGGCCCACCGAACGCGCCCCTCGACGGCGAGCTTCTCCAGGTGGGCACGGACGGTCGCGCGGGCGTGCTCGCGAACCCCGGACAGGTCCCGGTCGTACGCGCGGTCGAGGACCGCCTCGGGGTCGCGGGCGCCGGCGCGGACGGCGGCGAGCACGCGCCGCTCGCGGTCCCGGCGGCGGGCGAGCAGGCGGGTCAGCGTCGCCCGCGGGTCGTCGACGACGGGACCGTGGCCGGGGTAGAGGCGCGGCGAGTCGCGGGCGAGGAGGCGGCGGAGCGCGACGAGGT
>JBDGTB010000087.1:0-3818 GCA_042217235.1 Haloferacaceae archaeon
CGGACCCGACTTCCGCGGCGAGCGCGTGGACGCCCTGGAGGAACTGGTGGGCCGACCGGGCGCCCTCCTCGGTCCAGTCGAAGTCCTTCTCCGGTTGCGCTGCTTCGAGCATGAACAGGCGGCCGGTGTCGGCGCCGTACTCCTCGACGAACGGGCGCGGCGAGACGACGTTGCCAGTCGAGGAACTCATCGCCGTCCCGTCCATGCGGACCATCCCCTGGGTGAGCAGGTTCTCGAAGGGCTCTCGAACGCCGTCCAGCATGTCGAGGTCGGCGAGCACCTTCGTGAAGAATCGCGAGTAGATGAGGTGCATCGTGGCGTGCTCGATGCCGCCGACGTACTGGTCGACGGGCATCCAGTCGCTGGCCTGCTCGGCGTCGAAGGGCGCCTCGTCCATCTGTGGCGAGACGTACCGCAGGAAGTACCACGAGGAGTCCACGAACGTGTCCATCGTGTCCGTCTCGCGCTCGGCGGGACTGCCACAGTCGGGGCACTCGACCTGCTTCCACTCCTCGGCGGCGTCCAGCGGGTTGCCCGTCGTCTGGACGAACTCCGGCAGTTCGACGGGCAACTCCTCCTCGGGCACCGGGACGTAGCCGCAGTCGGGACACTCGACGAACGGGATCGGCGTCCCCCAGTAGCGCTGGCGGGAGATACACCAGTCACGGAGGCTGTGCTCGACGCGGTGTTCGCCGTCGAAGACGTCGACGAACTTCTCGCGGGCCTCTTCGCTCGTCAGGCCGTCGTACTCGCCGCTGTTGACGAGTATCCCGTCCTCGGTGTAGGCGGCCTCCTGGACGTCGACGTCGTCGGGATCGGCGTCCGCGTCGGGAGCGGGTTCGACGACCTGCCTGATGTCGATGTCGTGTTCCTCGGCGAAGGCGTGGTCGCGGTCGTCGTGGGCCGGGACGGCGTACAGCGCCCCCGTCCCGATGTCGGAGAGGACGTAGTCGGCGACGTAGACGGGGATCTCCTCACCCGTGGCGGGATTGGTGGCGTACTCGCCGGTGAACACGCCGGAGGTCTGGGGGAGGTCCTCCTCGGCGTGCTCGGCGCGGTGGACGTACTCGGCGACCTCGTCGTCGTCCTCGGCGATGGCCTGGGCGACCTCGTGGCCCGGCGAGAGCGCGAAGAACGTCGCCCCGTAGATGGTGTCGAGACGGGTGGTGAAGATCTCGACGCTGTCACCGGTCGAGAGGTCGAACGCGACGGCGTCGCCCTCCTGTTTGCCGATCCAGTTGCGCTGCATCTCCCGGACGTTCTCGGGCCAGCCGTCCATCTCGTCGAGCGTGTCGTAGAGCTCGTCGGCGTAGTCGGTGATCGTGAAGAACCACTGCTCCATGTCGCGGTGCTCGATGGGGGTGTCACACCGCCAGCAGATCTCCACGCCGCCCTCGGTGTTGACGTTCTCGTCGGCCAGCACCGTCTCGCAGTCCGGACACCAGTTGAGTTCGGTCTCCGTGCGCTCGACGAGCCCCTCCTCGTAGAACCGCAGGAAAAAGTGCTGGTTCCACCGGAAGTAGTCGGGTTCGCAGGTGGTGACCTCGCGGTCCCAGTCGAACCCCAGGCCCATCAGGTCCATCTGCTCTTTCATCGTGGCGATGCAGTCCATCGTCCACCCGCGGGGGTCGACGTCGCCTGTCTCACGGCTCTCGCCGTTCGACCCATCCGCGGAACGCTGTTCCGCGTGCTCGTTGGCGGCGTTCTCGGCGGGCAGGCCGAACGAGTCCCACCCCATGGGGTGGAGGACGTCCTCACCCTGCATCCGCTGGTAGCGGGCGTACGCGTCGGTGATCGCGTAGTTGCGGACGTGCCCCATGTGCATCTCGCCGGAGGGATAGGGGAACATCGCGAGGACGTACTCGGGGTCCTCGGCGTCGTCGGAGACGTGGAAGACGTCCGCCTCGTCCCAGGCTTCCTGCCACTTGGGTTCGACCTCGGTGTGGTCGAACCCCCTGTCTCGCTGCTCGCCGGTGCCTGCGGTCATACTCGTCCCTGAGTGGGTGACCCCGTTTTAGTTTTTCATTCGCGTGCCACGATCTCACAGGCCGGCGGTCCGGCCGTCGCGGCCGCGCAGGGCGGTGGAATCGCATCCGCCGGGGGCGACCGGCGCGGAGGGTCGGCGGTGGATGGCAGTCCTTTTGATTTCGGGGGCAGAGTGTCGGGTATGGACTACGAGCCACAGGCGGTCGAGTCGAAGTGGCGCGACCGGTGGGCCGAGCGGGGGCGCTACGAGGCCGACCCCGGCGACGACCCCGACCCGACGTTCATCACCGTCCCGTATCCCTACCCCAGCGGCGGGATGCACCTCGGGCACTGTCGCACCTACACCGTTCCCGACGTCTACGCCCGCTACCGTCGACTCCAGGGCGACAACGTTCTCTTTCCCATCGCCTGGCACGTCACCGGGACGCCCATCGTCGGCGCCGTCGAGCGCCTCAAGGAGGGCGACGAGGACCAGATCGCTTCCCTCCAGGACGCGTTCAACGTCCCCGAGGCGGACCTGGCGGGGCTGGAGACGCCGATGGGCTACGCCCGCTATTTCATCGAGGAGGCCGACTCCAGCTACAAGCGGGGGATGCGCCAGCTGGGCCTGTCGATCGACTGGCGTCGCGAGTTCACGACTAACGACGACCGCTACTCGAAGTTCGTCACCTGGCAGTACGAGACCCTGCGCGAGCAGGGTCTCCTGGAGAAGGGACTGCACCCCGTCGACTTCTGTACCAACGAGCGCCAGCCCGTCACCGACCACGACCTCCTGGAGGGCGAGGACGCCGACCACCAGGAGTTCACGCTCATCCGCTTCTCGCAGAACGCCGACGGCGCGGACGGCGAGACGGGGGGCGACACCACCGTCTTCCCGATGGCGACGCTCCGGCCCGAAACCGTCCGCGGGGTCACGAACGCCTTCGTCAACCCCGAGGCGACGTACGTCCGGGCCACCGTGGACGGGGAAACGTGGGTCGTCAGCGAGGCGGCGACGGAGAAACTCGACCTGCAGGCCCGCGACGTCGAGGTTCGGGAGTCGTTCGCGGGCGCGGAACTCGTCGGTGAACGCGTCGCGAACCCGGTCACCGGCGATCCGGTCGTGGTCCTCCCGGCGACGTTCGTCGACCCGGACAACGCCACCGGCGTCGTGATGTCCGTCCCCGCGCATTCGCCCGACGACTACCTCGCGCTGAAAGAGGCGAAAGCCGACGCCGACCGCATCGAATCCGAGTACGGCGTTGACGCCGACGAGATCCGGGCCATCGAACCCGTCCCGGTCCTCGAAATCGAGGGGTACGGCGAGATTCCGGCCCGGGACGCGCTGGAGCGGGCGGGCGTCGAGTCCACGGACGACCCCCAGCTCCACGAGGTGACCGAGGACCTCTACCAGGACGAGTTCCACGCGGGCGAACTGCTTGACTCCTACGGCGAGTTCGCGGGCGCGGTCATCGAGGACGTCCGCGAGCGATTCAGGGCCCACCACGAGGACGGGGGCGCCTTCGACACGATGTACGAGTACACCGAGGAGGTCGTCTGCCGGTGTGGCGGCGAGGTCGAGGTCTCCGTGCAGGACACCTGGTTCATCCGGTACAACGACGAGGCCTGGCAGGCGAAGGCGCGCGAGGCCGTCGAGAACCTGGACGCAATCCCCGAGAACACTCGCAAGCAGTACCACGACACCATCGACTGGCTCGAAGAGTGGCCCTGCATCCGCAACTACGGCCTCGGGACGCGCCTCCCCTGGGACGAGGACTTCGTCATCGAACCGCTCTCAGACTCGACCATCTACATGGCCTACTACACCATCGCGCCGCGGTTGCGCGAGGTCC
>JBDGTB010000058.1:0-3757 GCA_042217235.1 Haloferacaceae archaeon
CCGGAGCCAGGAGCAGGCCATCCGGCGCGTGATGATCGACCTGGTCGAGGAGACCTCCGCGGAGCGGGACTTCGAGAGCTTCGTCGAGAGCGTGGTCGAGGGACGGCTCTCCTCGGCCATCTACGGCGAGGCCAAGACCATCTACCCGCTCCGGCGGGTCGAGGTCAAGAAGCTGACCCTCGAGGCCCGCCCCGAGGAGGTCGCCGCCGAGGAGGAGACCGCGGTCGACGTCGACGAGTCCGACGTCGCCGTCGAGGAGTCGGACTGAGCCGGTCCCCGGGCCGTCGCCGAACCTCCGGCGTACCCGGCCGCGGGCAACGCGCGGGCGTCCGCCGTCCGGGTAGCAACGCTACTCCGTCACCTCGATCCGCCCGACCATCCCCGCCTGCTCGTGCGGGATGCAGAGGTACTCGTAGACCCCCGGCACCTCGAACGTGTGGCGGAACGTGTCGCCGTTACCGAGTTTGCCGCCGATCTCTTCCCGCCAGGCCCTGCGCGCCGCCGCCTCGGAGTCGTACCCGCCGCTGGCGAAGTAGTCTGCGCCCTCGGGAAGCGCGTCCTCGTAGGCCGTGACGGTGTGACCCCGGGAACTGTTGTTGTACCACACCACCTCGTCGCCGACGGCCACCGAGAGCGCGGGGGGGTCGAAGGCGACCGCGGTCATGCCGACGTCGTAGTCGACCCCGGTCGCGCCGAGGGCAGCACACCCGGGGAGCGCGGCGGCGCCGGAAGCGCCGACCGTCGCGAGGAACCGGCGTCGTCGCATGGACGACCGTCGGGGTCGGAGACCCAAAGGCTCCGCGGTCGGGGTCCGCCGGTCCACCGCGGGGGGCATCCCTGCGGGATGTAAAGACGTAAACCGGGGGTCGCCGTCCACCCGGGTATGTGGTCCCGGTTCCGGTTCGTCGGGCGGCTGGGACCGGCCGACGCCGTCACGGTCGCGAACGCGGTCCTCGGGTTCGTCGCGGCGGTCCTCGCGCCCGACGCCCCGGAGCTTGCGGCCCGTCTGGTGCTCACGGCGGCCATCGCCGACGCGCTGGACGGCATCGTCGCCCGACGGTACGGCGGGACGGCGGCGGGACCGTACCTCGACGCCCTCGCGGACGTCGCCTCGTTCGGCGTGGTGCCGGCGCTCCTCGTCGCCCACCGGGCGACCGCGGCGTGGTCGGACCCCACGCTCCGCGCGCTGGGCGTCGCGCTCCCGGCGCTGTACGTCGCGATGGCGGTCGTCCGGCTGGGGCTGTACTCCGCCTACGACGCCGAGGCCGACGAGACCGAGGGCGTCCAGACGACGCTCGCGGCGACGGTGCTCGCCGCCGGCGTGCTCGCCGGTCTCGTGACGACGCCGGCACTCGTCGCCCTCACCGGCGTGCTCGCCGTCCTCATGGTCACGCGGGTCACTTACCCGGACCTCCACCCACAGGACGCGTCGGTGATGGGGATGGTCCAGGGGGCGGCCGTCCTCACCCGCGGCTGGGTCGGCCGCGGCTTCGCCTACGCCCTGCTCTTCCTGGCGCTCGCGTACCTCGTCCTGGCCCCGCGCCACTACTGGGATTGATTCCCGGCACCGCGTCCGGCCCGGTCGGCCCGTGACGCCCGACGCCTCCCGCGTCCGCGCCACCGCCGTGACGCCTTCCGCCCGCGTGTCGGCGACCCCGCCGCGATACCGAGCGTTACATCCCCATGTCGGCGGCCTCGTCGGGCACCGGGAGCGCCCCGGGGTTCGTCCCGAGGAGCTCCGCCGCGTGGTCGATTGCCATGTCGAACCCGTAGTACCGCTCGAGTTCGTCGCCCTCGACGCTCGGTCGGACCTTCAGCATCGCGTACCCGTCGCGGTTCTGTGCGACCACGGCGGTCCGCCCGTCGCGCTCGAAGGATAGCACGCGCTCGTCGTCGGTCTCGCGGTACTCGGCCGTCACCGTCGACCCGTCCCCCCCGCCGCTCGCGTCGCCCGCTCCGTCCGTGTCGCCCATACGTCCGCCACGGCGTCCAACGGTTCGTTTCTGTCGGTTCGCCGTCGGGAGCACGCCCGCGCCGCGAGGTTTTTTGTGCCGTCGACTCGCAGGAGGCATTGGATGCCGGACGAACGAGAGAACGTGAGCACCGGCGACCCGGTTCTCGACGGGATGCTCCGCGGGGGGCTCCCAGCCAATCGGGCCGTGCTCGTCGCTGGCGGACCGGGGACGGGAAAGAGTACGCTCGGGATGCAGTTCCTGCAGGCCGGCCTCGCGAAGGGGGAGACGGCGCTGTACGTCAGCACCGAACAGACCATCGAGGAACTGCGCGACTCCTTTCGCCCGTTCTCGTTCGACGTCGACCACGAGAACTTGGCGTACGCGTCGGTCCACGCCTCGCCCGGCCGGACCATCGAGAGCGGCGAGCGGGAGCTGACGCTCCAAACGCTCGGCGACGACGGGGAGATCCTCGGCGAGGGCTTCAGCCCCCCGTTCACCGGCGAGTACGTGATGGAGTACCTCGACCGGTACGCCCCCCGCGACCGGATCGTCTTCGACTCCGTCTCTGGACTCTCGGCCATCACCGAGCGCGAGGAGCAGTACCGGCGGACGGTGCTCGACCTCATCCGGCAGTTCACCGACGAGTTCGACGCGACGACGCTGTTCACCGCCGAGGACCACGGCACCGACGGCGACGGGTCGACGATGCTTCGCTTCACTACCCACGGGGTGATCGAACTCCACCGCGAACGGGTCGACGGCGACCCGCACAACTACCTCGAGGTACTGAAGATGCGCGGCGTCGACCACGACCGCCGGACGGTCGAGACCGAGTTCACTGATGACGGCCTCCGGGTCGCCCCGAAGCGTCGCTCACAGCCCCCGGCGCTCAAGGATCACGCCCACCGCCCGGTGGGCATCGACGGCCTCGACGCGCTCTGTGGCGGCGGGCTGGTCCAGGGTACCGGCGTCGTACTCCAGCACGACGGGCGCGCGAACCTATCGGCGCTTTTCAGCGCGCTCCTGGCCGACGCCGTCGAAACTGACCACGTCGTCACGCTCGTCCCGACCATCGGCCTCCGACAGGGGCGCATCGAGTCGATCCTCGAGGGCCACAGCCACGACGTCGACGACCTGCTCGCCGACGGCCGCCTCCAGGTCGTCGACGTCATCGGCGCGTGGGACCGGACGCTCGACAACGTGTTCGGCCCGCGCGAGACGGCGGCGGAGTTCACGAACCTGCTCGCGGACCTCGACGACCGGGCCGACGGTCCCCGCTTCTCGGTCGTCAACGGCGACGCCATCTCGCACGTGCTCGGTGCCGACGGCGCCCGGGAGGTGCGCTACTTCCAGGAGTCGCGACTGCTCCAGCGGTCGGACACGCTCCTGTACGTGCTGAACCCGTCCGTCGTCGAGGAGCGGGTGGCCGAGTTCCACAAGGACGTCGCCGAGCAGGTGCTCGACACGCGCATCACCGACAGCGGCCTCCAGTACCTCACGCTCCGTAAGTCGCCCTGCGGGTTCGTCGGCTCCACCTCGCTGGTCGAGTACATCGACGAGCCGCCGTACATCCGGGTTCAGGCGCCCCCACGGGACCGCCGCGACGGGCTCGACAGCTGCCGGTAGCCGGCGACCGTCGTCAGTCGAGCACCCGGTCGCTGATGGTGTTGCGCAGTATCTCGCTCGTCCCCTCGTAGATCTCGTTGAGCTTCGCGTCGCGGTAGAACCGCTCGACCGGGAAGTCGCGGGTGTAGCCGTAGCCGCCGTGGATCTGGATGGCCTCGTTGGCCACCTCGCGGCTC
>JBDGTB010000085.1:0-3643 GCA_042217235.1 Haloferacaceae archaeon
GTCGGTCGATGGTCGACGCGCCAGCGACACAGGACGCCACGGAGTCCGGGTCGGCGCGAACCACGTCCGGCACCTCCGCCGTCAGCACGACGTCCGAGATCGCGAGTCGCCCGCCCGGACGGAGAGCGCGAAACGCCTCGTCGAACACCCGGGGCTTGTCCGGCGAGAGGTTCACGACGCAGTTCGAGATGACCACGTCGGTACGCTCGTCTGCAACCGGGAGGCGTTCGATCTCGCCGAGGCGGAACTCGACGTTCCCGGCGCCGTTTTTCTCGGCGTTCGCACGCGCCTTCTCGACCATCTCGGGCGTCATGTCCACCCCGACCACGCGGCCCGTCTCGCCGACTTCCCGGGCCGCGAGAAAGCAGTCGAAACCGGCTCCCGACCCGAGATCGAGCACCGATTCCCCGGCCTCCAGCGACGCGATCGCTCCGGGGTTCCCACACCCGAGCCCCAGATTCGCGTCCCCGTCGACGCTCCCCATCTCGGTTTCGGAGTAGCCGAGTTTGCGGGCCGTCTCGTGGGGTGTGGCCGTCGTCTCTGCGGGGCTACAACGGGAGTCGTCGCTCGAACAGCAGCTACTCCCCGCTTCGCTTTTGTCCGTGGCAATGCGTGCGTATCGCTCCCGGACAGCCTTCCGTTGTGTCTGTGCGTCGAGATCGGACTCCGCCGAAGAATCGTTCGTTTCAGGCATTCGTGGTCACCTCCCGCTCGATCTCGTCGAAAAGCGTACTCACGCGGTCGCGGGCCTCGTCGCGGATGTCTCGGACACGATCGAGGTCCCTCCCGTCGGGATCGTCGAGCGCCCAGTCACGGACGTCGACGTCGGAGGCGTCCGCGTCGAGTTCGAGCGTCGAACAGCCCATGGTAGCAACGTGGTCACACGACTCGAGTCCGGCCGTCGAAATCCTCCGTGGCGTGCGATCCGAGAGGTCGAACCCCTCCTCGCGCATCACCTCGACGACGTCGTGAACGGCCTCGGCGGGGTGAGTTCCGCCGGTGAGAATCTCGACTCCGTCGTCGAGATCACGACGCTCTCGCTCGCGTTCGGCGAACGCGGTCGACATCTGCGACCGGCCGGCGTTCTGGACGCAGACGAAGGCGACGGTGGTGGTCACGCGACCACCCCTCGCCGGGCGGACAGAGCACGTCGCGCCCCCGGCGCGACGGCGTTCTGGACGCACGACGCCGCGCGAACTGGCGTATCGCTCATCGATCGGCCCCTCGCGTCTCGTCGAGGGCCGTCAGAAGCGCCTCGGCCCGGTCGGTCGTCCCGTAGTACCGCCAGGTGCCGTCCTTCCGTCGCGTGACGAGCCCGGCGTCGTAGAGATCCGAGAGAGCGTGACTGATCGCGCTGTCACTGACGTCGACGACCGGATTGATCTCACAGACACACAGCTCCCGGTCCGCGGCCATCAGAAGCCGGACGATGGCGTATCGCGTGTCGTTCCCCAGCGTCCCGAGTGCAGTTAGATCGGCGTCGGGATCCGTGGGAACGTCCGATCGATACGAGCGCAACGAATCGAGCCGGTCCGCCACGTCGGCTTCGCAGCACTCACCGATCTCCTCGGCGATGAGTCGTTCGAGCCGTTCCGTTTGCGAGCCCATAGGCGAGTGATTGAACAAGCTCTCATATAACCGTGGCGGGACGGGGACGACGGTCGATCGCCGCGACACGGACCCGGGCCGGGACGTTCGACGGCCCGCACACCGGACGGGCGGTGGCGACGACCGGGGACGCGAGCGACAGCGCGTGACTGGGGTGTTTTTCCCGACGAGACGCCGACGTCGAGCCATGGGACTCCCGCTGGCGATGGGGTGGCGTCATCTCCTGTTCGAGAGCTGGCCGGTCGACCCGGACGTGGTGGCCGCACACCTCCCCGACGCGCTCGACGTCGACGAACACGACGGGTCCGCGTGGCTCTCGGTCGTGCCCTTCACCAACGTCGCCGTCCGGCCGCGGGGCCTCCCCGCGTGCCTCGGCGTCCGACTGCCGGAGCTCAACCTCCGGACGTACGTCACCCACGACGGCGTGCCGGCGGTCTACTTCTTCAGCCTCGACGCGCAGGGAGTGGCGAGCGTCGTCGGCGCGCGGGTGTTCCATCACCTGCCCTACTACTACGCCCGGATCTCGCTCGACGGCGTGGACGGACGGGTGCGGTTCGAGAGCCGGCGGCGCCACCCCGGAGCGCGGCCCGCCCGCTACCGGGCGACCTACGGTCCGACGGGCGACCCGTTCGCGGCGCCCGACGACCCGCTGGCGGCCTTCCTCGTCGAGCGCTACCGGTTCTACACGGAGGCGCCCGACGGCGCCGTCCGGTACACGGACGTCGACCACGACCCCTGGACGCTGTACCCGGCCGACGCGTCGGTCGAGGCGAACACGCTGTTGACCGCGAACGGGTTCGCGCGGCCGTCGGCCGACCCGGTGTACTACTACAGCCCCGGGCTGGACGTGGCCGCCTCCGCGAGCGAACGAGCGACGTCGGACTGACGGCCGACCGCGGGCGGTCGTCGCCCCCCGCGTTCCTATCGCGCGACGTGGTTGACAGCGACAGCGGGGCGAACGCCCCCGACGGTAGCCGTGGAAGGGGATCAGGGATCGGCGTAGTCCCGCACCGCGTCGAAGGCGTCCGAGGCGATGTCCGCGGCGAGCGCGGCCGTGTCGACCGATCCCGGGACCCGTCCGGGGTGTTTCCGCTGGAAGTAGCCGACGACGTTCTCGACGTCGCGGACGAGCAGGTTCCGGGCGTTCGCGTGGTCGGTCGACACGGCCTGTGGCCAGTCGAAGACGGTGACGCCCCCCTCGTCGACGGCGACGTTGTACTCGCTCATGTCCGCGTGGACGTAGCCGGCCGCGTGGGCGGCGGCCATCTCCCCGAGCACCAGGTCGAGGACGCCGACCGCCTGGTCGGGGTCGAGTTTCGCCTTCGCGAGCTCGACGCCCGACAGCTGTGCCATCACGACGGCGTGACGGTTCTGGTCGACGGGACGCGGCACCGACACGTCGGGGTACAGCTCCCGGAGCGCCTCGTACTCCCGTTCCGCGGCCTTCCGGGCCGTGTACAGCCAGGAGACGTGCTCGTGGTCGGCGGTGTACTCCCGCTCGCGGTTCACCTCGCGGAACTCCGTGTACCCCTCCCGGTGGAACTTCAGCGCGAGCGGCTGGAACGAGCGCACCTCGAAGACGTCGCTCTCCTTGCCGACGCCCAGGGGCGCGCCCACCCCGTCGATCGTGTCCCGCTCCGCGAAGGTGTGCAGCGCCAGCGCGTCGTACCCCTCCGCGGTGAGCTTGTACCCCTCGTACTGGATCGTCCGGCGCTCGACCAGGTCTCGCGTCGCACACCGGTCGAGCCGGTACTCGACGTCCTCGGGCGTCAGGCCGGCGTACTCCGGCAGCTTCCCGCGCCGGACCCACTCCGAGAAGCGCATCCCCTGCTCGACGCCGGAGAGGAGGTAGAAGTCCTCCGGCTCGAGGTCGGCCACGACGCCGGCGACGTTCCGCACCATGGGATCGATGGGGGCCGCGAACGTAAAAGCTCACCAGAGCGCGAGCGATAAAGCGCATGGCGCGATAGGCGTGTGGGGCGACAGTAGAATTGAGTCGCTGTCAATACCACAAGACACACAATCATTTCATCGC
>JBDGTB010000069.1:0-3458 GCA_042217235.1 Haloferacaceae archaeon
GGACAACGAGGGGATAGTCGAGAAGTATCTCGACCGCGGCGACCGGTTCTTCCACACCCAGGCCCACGGCGGCCCGGCGACGGTCCTCAAGGCCACCGGCCCGAGCGAGTCCTACAGCGAGGACCTCGAGGTCCCCGAGCGGAGCAAGGAAGAGGCCGCGCAGTTCGCCGTCTCGTACTCGTCGGTCTGGAAGGAGGGCCGTTTCGCGGGGGACGTCTACGAGGTCGGCCACGACCAGGTGAGCAAGACGCCCGAGAGCGGCGAGTACCTCGAAAAGGGCGGGTTCGCGGTCCGGGGCGACCGGACGTATCACCGCGATACGCCCGTCGGCGTCGCCGTCGGGATCACGTGCGAACCCGAGACGCGGGTGGTGGGCGGCCCGCCCGACGCCATCGAACCCCGGACGGAGACGTCACTGCGCGTCGAACCCGGTCGCTTCGCCCAGAACGACGTCGCCAAGCGGTGCTACCGGGAGTTCAAGGAGCGCTTTACCGACGAGTCGTTCGTCCGCAAGGTCGCCAGCGCCGACCTCATCCAGGAGTTCCTCCCGCCGGGGACGAGCCGGATCGTCGAGGAGTAATCGGCCGGAAACAGGTCAGAGACGCACTCGTCCGCCGCTTCAGAGGGTAGCGCAACTGTTATGTCGGCACCGGGAGAGGAACCGGTATGCTCGGGGAAGCACTCTCGTATCCGCGAGACGACGAGGACCTGGTTCGACCGTACCTCATCGGGAGCGTACTCGTGCTGTGTTCGTTCATCGTCGGCGTGACGCTCATCCCGCTGTACGGATACTTGCTACAGGTGCTCGACGACGGGCGAACGGGGAACCGCGGACTCCCCGCCTTCGAGGACTGGGAGACGCTCATCATCGACGGGCTGAAAGTGTTCGTCGTCAATCTCATCTACACCGGGATCCCCAGCATCGTCCTGTCGGCGGTCGGTGGATTCATCTTTTTCGTCGTGGCCATCGCGGGGTTCGCCGTCGGGGGCGACGGCGGGGGCGGCGGCGGTGCTCTCTTCCTGGTCGTGTTGCTCGTCGGGGGTCTCGTGACGCTGCTCGCGTTCGTCTTCCTCCTCGTGGCCTCGGTGATGTTGCCCGCGGCGCTGGCCAGAATGGTCGTGGAGGACGACTTCAGCGCGGCGCTCGACGTCCGGCGGGTGTTCCGGATAGCGAAAGACGGCGACTACCTCGTCGCCGTCGTCCTCGCTATCGTGGTCGGGGCTGGCTTCTCGATGGTCGGCGGCACGTTGAGTATCGTCCTCGTGGGGATCCCGATCCTCCTCTACGGGTTCATGGTCGTGTTCCACCTCTACGGCCAGGCGTACGCGCGAGCGGTCGAAAACGCCACCTGAGCCGAGACAGCGGGACCCGTCCCGTCGACCGAAACACCCCTCGCGACGAGCGCCGTTCACTCTGGCGGTTCGACGCCGACGGGGTCGTACCCGGCCTCGCGGAGGTCCGCGAGGATACCCTCCTGGTCGGCGTCGGCCTCGTAGTAGAAGACGACGACGTACGTCCCCTCGCGCAGCAGTTGCTGGCACTCCCAGACGAACTCGTCGTCCGCGACGGTCAGTCCCTGGTGCTGGTTGATCCCGAACTCCGGGTCGTCGTTACCCGAGTAGACGTAGGTGTCCGCGGGGTCAAACCCGGCGTGCTCGGCGATGACGTCGCCAACCTCGATGGTGTTCTGGTGGAGTCCCGGTTCGTCGTCGGTGTCGACGTCCATCGGGACGACGACGCCGACGAGGTCGATCTCCCCGGGTTCGAGCAGCGCCCGCGCCCGCCGGCGGAGCGTCTCGTCGACAACGTCGGTGGCTTCGCTCATGCCCGTCACTCTTTCCCGGCACCTAATACGCCTCACGGTCCGCGTTGCCGCCCCGACGTCTCGGTCCCGCACAGGTTCGGTCGAGGGCGGTCGCTGTCGGCGAGCGCTCGCCGAAACCGCGCCGACCGGAGTCGGCACGGAGCAGTCGCTCGCCGGTGAAAACGGACAGTGCCGCGTGAGCGGCAGAATCCGCGTTCTACAGGCGCGTCAGGTTCTTCGCGCGCGGACCCTTGTCCGCCTGCTCGATCTCGAATTCGACTTCCTGCCCTTCCTCGAGGTCGGGGCCACCGACGTCCTCCATGTGGAAGAACACGTCCTCCTCGGAGTCCTCGGTGTCGATGAAACCGTAACCGCCGGTGTCGTTGAAGAAGTCCACAGTGCCTTTAGCCATCGTTAGAGACGCTCCAGGTTCTGGGCGCGCGGGCCCTTGTCTGCCTGAACGATGTCGAACTCGACTTCCTGACCCTCTTCGAGGTCGGGACCGCCGACATCCTCCATGTGGAAGAACACGTCTTCCTCGGAGTCCTCGGTATCGATGAAACCGTAACCGCCAGTGTCGTTGAAGAAGTCAACCGTACCGGTCGCCATTGCACCCGTATCGAGGAGACCCCTCTATATAAGGTTGGCGGGTCGGCGGCGACTCCCACAGCCGTAATTCTCCGGAATATCCGTCAGAGACCAACTCTCCGGAGCAATCCTGTTGCGATCCGGCGGCCCCGGTGTCAGGCCTCCAGCGCGTCGGCCAGGCGCTCGACCGGCGTCGGTGGCGTCGCCTCGCCCTCCCGGTCGCCGATCTGACTCCGGCAGGACGCCCCGGGCGCGACGACCGTCTCGCCGTCGCTCCCGTCGATCTGGTCGAACAGGATCGACGCGATGGCCCGGCTCATCGAGTAGTGTTCGGCCTCGTAGCCGAAGGAACCGGCCATCCCACAACAGCCCGAATCGAGCGGGTCGACATCGTAGCCCGCCCGACGCAGGACGCCGACGGCGTGGTGGTCTTTCTTCGTCGCCTTCTGGTGGCAGTGGCCGTGGTAGGTCAGCGTCTGGGCGGGCGCGTCGAAGTCGACCTCCCCGTCCAGTCCGTGAACGTCGAGGTACTCGCAGACGCCGTACGTGCCGTTGGCGACCGTCTCGACGTCCGTGCCCGAAAGCAAATCGAGGTAGTCCGACTGGAACATGACGGCGTCGGAGGGTTCGACGACGACGACGTCCCACCCCTCTCGAACGCGGGGGGCGAGCGCGTCGACGTTGTGTTCGGCGCGCTCCCGCGAGGTGTCGAGGAAACCCTTGGAGTGGGCCGCCCGGCCGCTGGCGGTCACGTCCTCGGGTACCTGGACGTGGACGCCCGCCGCTTCGAGGACGCGGACAGCGGCCTTGCCCGCCTCGGGGTGGCTGTAGTTCGTGTAGGTATCGGGGAAGACCAGGGCACGGCGGTCGGCCTCGCCCTCCGGGACTCGTGGCCCACGGGCCGCATACCAGTCGACGAACGACTCCCGGTGAAACTCGGGCAGGGTGCGCTCGCGGGCGATGCCCAGCGTCTTCTCGGCCAGCCAGCCCGCGCCCGGGAGTCGCTGGACCCAGTTCGAGACGGGTGCGGTGGCGCTGCCCAGCGCGCTCACGCGGTCGACGTTC
>JBDGTB010000056.1:0-2039 GCA_042217235.1 Haloferacaceae archaeon
TGGAGATCATCGACAACGCCATCCCGCACATCGGCGGCGAGGAGGAGAAGATGGAGACCGAGTCCCGAAAGCTTCTCGGCTCGGTCGCAGGCGACGGCGTCGACTGGCACCCGGCCGAGGTCTCGGCGTCCTGCAACCGCATCGCGACCATCGACGGCCACCTCGAGAACGTCTTCGTGGAGACGGTCGAGGAGCCCTCCGTCGACGAGGTGAAGGCGGCCTTCCGCGACGCCCCCACCCAGGACCTGCCCTCCGCGCCCGACCCGCTCATCCACGTCTTCGACGACCCCGACCGACCCCAGCCCCGCCTCGACCGGATGGTCGGCGACGGCATGGCCATCGCTGTGGGCGGGATCCAGGAGACGGACGCGGGCTTCCAGTTCAACGTCCTCTCGCACAATACGATCCGCGGGGCTGCCGGCGCCAGCATCCTCAACGGCGAACTGCTGGCCGACCGCGGCTACCTCTGATCAGGCCACCTGGTTCTCGAGGTCCGCGAAGGACCCCGTCTCCTCCACGATGGCGAGGTTGCGTTCGAGGATGTCGGTCAGCCGCTCGAAGTACTTCGGCGTGTGACCGGCGTTGTGCGGCGTGATGAGCACGTTGTCCAGACCCCAGAGCACGTGGTCTTCGGGCAACGGCTCTGGATCGGTCACGTCGAGGGCCGCGCCCCGGATTGCGTTGCGCTGGAGCGCGTCGACGAGCGCGTCCGTCTCGACGATGGGACCGCGGCCGACGTTCAGCAGGACGGATTCGGGCGGCATCGACCGGATGGCGGCGTCGTCGATGAGCCCCTCCGTCTCGGCGGTGAGGGGGGCTGCGATGACCACGTAGTCGCTCCGGCTGAGTGCGTCGTGGAGGTTCGCCTCGTCGTAGCCCAGGACTTCGTCGGTCGGCCCCCCCTTCTCGGGGGTGTGGCGGATGCCGATGGTCGTCGCGTCGAAGGCCTCGACCCGGTCGACCACGGTCCGGCCGATCGCCCCGAGACCGATGACCGTCACGGTGCTGCCCATGAACTCGTACCCCGGATAGGCCCGCCACTCCCGGCGCTCCTTCTGGCGCCAGGCGCGGTGGAACCGCCGGGAGAACGAGAGGATGGCCCCCAGCACCCACTCGGCGATGTTCGGCCCGTGGACGCCCGCGGCGTTGGTCACGGCCACGTCGTGGGCGCGCAGGGCGTCCATCGGGAGGTGGTCGGTCCCGGCGTAGACGCAGGCGAACAGTTCGAGGTTCTCGGCGGTCTCGAGGTCGTCGGGGTCGATGGCCAGGCCGACCGCGACGGTCGCCTCCTGGAGCAACTCGCGTTCCTCGGCGGGGGTTCTCGCGACGCCGACCTCGTAGTCGGGGAGGCGATCGCGGAGGATGGCGGCCAGGTCGTCGGCGTCCAGTCCGTGGATCTTCTGTCGAAGGACGGCGATGTCGCTCATCTCGTCCCGCCCATACCGCGAGCACCCCCATAGGTCTGACTCTCGGCCGGTCGGTGCCGTCTTCGCCGCTTCGCCAAGGGTTTTTGACGGTGGACGGGTAGACCGATGCATGTGTCACACGGGGGTGCTGTCCTGTACGGGCAAGCTGGCGCGGGTGGTCCTCTCCAATCGGGGACCGCTCTCCCCCACGGAACTGGCCGAGGAGGCGCACATCTCGCCGGGGGAGGCCGAGGAGGCCCTCGAGGAGCTCAAAGCGGAGGGCTTCGCCCAGTCGGTCTGCGGGCTCTGTGCCAGCCAGGAGGAGGTCTACGAGCTGACCGGGGCGGGCGAGGAGTTCGAGGACGCCGCGCCGTCGTGACCGGCGTCGGGGCACCCGGCCGTCATCCTTAATCGCGAGCGCCGTCTACGACGACGAGCGCACCGCAGTCCCCGCCCGAGTTCGTCCACGAGGACGCGATGAACGGCGGCGAACCCCGGTGTGCGACACGACTGGGGCGTCAGCCCCCGCCCGGCACGAGGGTTTCCCGGCCGACGCGGCACACCGCCTGGGATGAGGCCGGTCGTTAGTGTTCCGGGCGTACACTACGACCTTTTGCAGCGCTCGCTGCGCTC